>NZ_JABWRW010000014.1:0-161304 GCF_014269095.1 Pseudomonas sp. SWRI50
CTTGACCGCTTCGATCTTGAATTCTTCGGGGTAACGCTGACGACTCATGGCACCTCCTATTTGGGCCTCATTATGAGGCTTGGAGGTGTCTACGAAACCAGGGGCGATTCATAGGCTAGGTATAACAAGGCTACTAGCGCCTCGGAATATCCGCGAAGCTCGCGACTGCAACGCGAGTCGCCGATAGATAACGATGTGCGGGATTGCCCCCTACAAAGCCCACATTCAAGACCGCAAGATAGGCACGAGAAGGTAAAATATCCGCATCTTTGAGACCGATTCAGGAGCGTCTGTAGCGTATGCCTCATCTGCTAAAACTCCCTCAAAATCGGGCTGGCCGCGACTTTGTCGTGGGTGACATCCACTTCAAAACCCGGGAGCTTCACAAGGCCCTGCAAGCTCTCGGTTTTGATAAGTCTGTCGACAGGCTGATTGCTGTGGGAGACCTCATCGACCGAGGCCCAGGCATGCACGATGGGTTGAAGCTTTTGGGCGAACCATGGTTTTTCACAGTGAAGGGCAACCATGAGCAGATGCTCATCGACGCCTATCGAGCTAACCCACACCTACCCTACTCCGCTCATGGCGCCCGGTGGTGGCTCACGATTGATGACGAGTCCAAGCCCATGGTTATCGACAAGCTGGATAGCTTGCCGCTGGCTATTGAGGTGGAGACTGCTCAGGGCGTGGTCGGTGTAGTGCACGCTGATGTGCCCGTGGGGCTGGCCTGGAATGAATTCACCCAGAGCCTCGATAACCCACAGATTCAAGATGTCGCGTTGTGGGGGCGCGAGAGGATCAAGAAGCATCATCGCGGCGGTGTTCCAGGTGCCTGGCGTGTCTGTGTCGGGCACACCTGGATTCCGCATTCTCTGCGCCTCGGGAATGTCCTTGCCTTAGATGTCACTGGCGGCGGGGATGGCCCTCTGGCTATCTATTCGCTGCAGGACGACGTCGTTTACGTGGATGGTAAAGCCTCGGGGCTCGACCATGCAGAGCGTCTCGGTGAGCAACTGGAAGAGCTTGAGCAGTCGATCATCTCACTGAAAACTCTGGCGCACGCCAACAAGCTCATTGAGGCTCAGATCGCGAGTCGCGAGGCTGAGGCCCGCGCTCAGCAGATCACCTCTACCTGGCTCAATCTGGCCGACGAAATCGCAGGGATGCAGCAGTTCATGAATGCGTTGCACGGGTTGAGTCTTCTGTCTGGGGAACGACGAGCATCCAAGCTAACTGAACTGCAGGCGCGGTATGCAGGCGCTCCAACAGGTGATTTACTCAACCGACTGTTCCGTAGCGGTAGTGATTGAGTTGGCAACCGCTAATGTCGACCCTCAGACGACTTTCGAAGGCTGATGCTTTTCCTCCATTCCGACATTCTTTTGCATCTATATGCCTCGCATCGTACTCAGTTCAGCATCGAGTTGCGGGCACGCTTGGCTCGTTGACGAGATGCTCAGGTAGCTGCTAAAAGCGCTGGAGGGATATTTAGGGGTACTATACACATTTGGATTGGGCCTACCTCACTGCAGCGCGGCCCGAGGTGTACCATTAAGATCAGAGCTATAACCCACTTGAAAGGAGCTCAATATGGCAGTAAAGCCAAAGGCTTTTAAAGAACTTTATGGCAAGGCTGCAGGACGCTGTGCAATGTGCAAAGGCTTTGCGAGCGTATTCAAAGAAAAAGTATGCGAGATAGAACTTAGCAATAGAAACCTCTCCGAAGCCGCACATGTAATTGCCAAAAAGAAAAAGGGGCCTCGCGGGGAGGATGGGTATAGCGGAAACATTGATGATTACGAGAATTTAATACTGCTTTGCCCAACCCACCACAAGGCAGTAGACGACAATCCTGATAAGTTCTCCAGTGATTGGTTACGCCGCAAAAAGAGGGAACTTGAGCAGTGGGTTGAGAATAACCTTGCTCCAGACAACCGCCGTCTTCATGACGTTAATTGCCTACGCATGCTGATGGAGGTTCTAGCATTCACCCAAATACGTGGCCAGTGCGAAGACCTACCCGACAGCTTCGATTCCAATCTTCTCGAAGTCGGATCAATTTTAGACGAATTTTGCGTAGTCGCACCAGATGCAAGACCATTCTTTGATGGGGAATTAGAATCGAAATTCCACGACTTTGAAAGCTCATATTTTAGCTTAATCAAAATCCTAAAATCAAACATTGAAACAAGCAAGAAATATTTCATACCAATCTACAAGGAACAAGTTAGACGAGGCCACAAAACAATAATCCCCCTAAACAAAGGAGAACTTTACGGCCACGAAAAATCATTTGAAATATGCGACAAAATTAAAGCAAAAAGAAACCAGTTCATTAAGCACTACCTTTCACTACTTGACCATTTACGCTTTAACTACACAGAGATCGGTCTCCGATCGCGGTGAGCTTTAAGATTTTTCTCAACTGAGGCTCGCTGATTAGTGCATATCAATTTACTGGCAAAAGAGGCTAACTACCGATGCAGCGAGCCAGGCTAATTCGACACGGAGAGAGCGCAGCAAACGCAGGCCAAGCCAGTCGAGATCATGCAAGCATTCCTCTCACCCCGCTTGGCTTGGAACAAGCACGCGTTGTCGCCAGATCATTTCCCGTGGCCCCCGACGTGATCATTGCTTCACCTTTCGCGCGAGCACAGACCACCGCCCAGGCCACTGTAGCAGCCTTCCCCGCGACAGTAGTTGAGACGTGGCCAATCCAGGAGTTCACGTACCTTGCACCTGAGCGCTGTATTGATACGACGGTAGCCCAGAGAAAGAACTGGGTCGACACATACTGGCTGAAGTCCGATCCCGCCTATTGCGACGGCGCCGGAGCGGAGTCATTCCTTGATTTTGTCGCTCGTGCCCAAGCTTTCTTGGATCGGCTTGAGGAGCATCCGGCCAGTGAAATCGCGGTGTTTTCTCATGGCCAATATTTGAACGCAGTCGCGTGGCTGCTGGAGAAGAAACCTCGAGTTCTGGATGGCCAGGCGATGCTGGATTGGCGTACTTACGAGATTGAGAATCACATTCATAATGGCGGTGGGTTTTCACTATCCAAGATGGCCGGCGACATTTCATGGGTGCTGGGGCACAGAACACGCCTAGCCCCCCTCTAGTGACAGCACTCGACCTTGCTCGACTTGATTTACCACCGGGGCCCCTGCCTGAGCGGGCCCCGGATTGAATGGTGCGCTACTCTCCCCACCAGGTCGTCATCACTCGCTGGATGACCGCCCTGACGAACTCTCTGAACAAGGCACGTGCGGCTGCTCTGCCAACCATTGCCCTACCGATTTCCGTCCTTGCATTGCCCTACTCCTCATCATCTTGATTTCAGTTAACACGCCTTCGTCAGAAGGTCGGTATTTCCCGCCTACTCAGTGAGCGGCATGGATGTGGCCAATGATGTCCCCTTGAAAAGAGGGCTCTGAGGAGGGGTTTGCATGGTTTTCACGCTTCGGCTGAGAGCTGAAGGAACGTGCAAAACCCGAGGATGTGCGATGTGTCCAGAAGTGGATTGATCGCAGGTCGCATAGGGGTATGCATTGCCATCCCTTCTCCATACCTTCGCTTATTGATGCAGAGCCTCATTGTTGAGAAGATCAGATTTTGGACTCGGAACTCGTAATGGAAAGAGAAAGCGTGGCATTGGCAGAGGTCAACTTCTTCCTGATGCACCTGAAGCAACGGGCCCTGATCTGTTACTTTATGGTGGCAAGCGGGATGATCACCTTGATTGCCGGCATAGTGATGCTGTTCGTAGGAGTTACCGGTGACCAAGTCATCTGGCTCGAGTCTCAAAGCATCAAAGTCACTGCTGGTGGTTTTGGCGCAATTACTATGCTGACCAGCTTAACCTGGGGTTACTTTGCCTATAAATCTCGGCCTGACATTAAGTATTTTGGCCCAACCCGGGGCATGACGTTGACGAGAGAAGAGATAAAGCGCGGCGAGCGATTGCGTGCCGAATCTGAGCGTGACCGAGAGGCCAAATAAGCCCGTCGATTATCCGCCTAACTACCGGAGCATCCGGTCAGGGACACCCGACCAGCAGCCAGCTGGATGGGTAATTTTCAGTTTAAGGACAACATATGTTCCCCCCCATGGCGAACGGTAACATTGAGGTCACTCCGACCGAATTTGAACACTTGGTCAAACGCTGGCTCCTCAGCCAGGGCGGTGAGCTAAGCTCGCTTGAAGTGACTCATAATGCCAAAGTCGAGGCTTACGACTCGACATATCAAATTGACGTCTTGGCAAAATTTAGAGCATTCGCCGGCGCAGAGTTCACAGTGCTTATTGAATGCAAAAAGTACCGGGGAGCCATCGAGCGCGAGCTAGTTCAGGTACTGCACGACAAGGTTAGATCTATTGGTGCTCAGAAAGGAATGCTTTTCGCGACATCAGGTTTTCAGTCCGGAGCGATCAAGTACGCCAAAGCACACGGGATTGCGTTGGTTTCGATTATCGACGGCGAAGCCATGTACCAAACTCGCTCTGCTTTCCCTGTACCGAAATCGGCAGGCCGGCCAAACCTTCCGCAATTCGCGCTCTACCACGTCTGCGAAAATGACGCAGGGAACATTTCGATGAGCTCGCTCGGAAGGGGCAACAACGAGCTGGCTGAAATGCTGGGAAATTCGGCTTAACAGCAAGGTGGCGAGCCGTTGCCCCGATAAACTCGGGGCACCGGCCTCCATACGGGAAGTAGAGGCTCTCCTGCTGTGGATGACAGACTTGGGCCATCCTCCGGCTAGAGCTTGCGCATAGCTCAGGCGTCGACTCCTACCGTCTGTGATCGCTAAAGAATGCTTGGTCTTTATCAATTTTCGCGGAAGCCCTTGGGAAACCTTTGCTAGCTGGCTTAGGTGGATCGAGGAACCAGTAGCAGTTGACCTTGGCCCGAGTGATAGCCACATAGGCTAGCCGCATTACCTCTTCGCCCTGGGCAAAATCATAGGCCCTGGCCTCGCCGTTCATGACCAAACCTGCCAAGGCGTAAGCCTGGTTTCGCCAGTTCGATGACGACAGCTGCTCGCAGTCACCTACAAGGAACACAGCATCTGCTTCAAGACCCTTCGAACCGTGATACGTCATCAATCGGATATGGTCGGGCTTTTTCTCCCACTTCGCCCGCTGCAGCGTGCCCCTTAGCTTCTTCGATACTTCATCCAGGGTGCTCCTGGATCGCGACAACACCATGACCTCTTCCCCGGCCTCATAGTGTGCGTTGACAAGATCCACCAGGCGCTGATCATCTCGCCGCCACAGCTGCACAGGGATGTTCAAGCCGATCATGTCTGGGTGCCCGGCCAGGCCGTGTTTGTCACCTATGGAGCGCGTGTGTTTCACAATGCTTTCGGCGGCATCGATCACCATTTGCTGTGACCTGAAGTTTTGCTGCATCAGGATTCGTAGAGACGAGGGTGATGGGAAATAGCTCTCGAACTGCTGGAAGAACTTAGGTGAGCTTCCTCGCCATCCGTAGATGCTCTGCCAGTCATCCCCCACGGCCATGAGCGATGGGTAAATCGGGCCTTGGGACGACCGGTACTCCACTCGTCGCAATCGTAGCTCTGTCAGCACGCCCCGTAGCCAGCTGATTGTGTTAGCCCCGCAATCCTGGAACTCGTCAACAAGCGTGACCATCTGGGATTTCAAAACGCTTTCGGGGAGCTTGCTGAGGTTTTCTTCAGCGTGTTCGCTGTACATGGCGAACATTTTATTGAAGGTGAAGATTCTTGGGCTTTGATCGGCCAAGAAGTCCTCGAAAGCAGGCCAGAACAGCCCCAGAGCCTCGAAGAACTTCCCGTCCATATCCCTCTTCGTGAAGCTCATCCCTTTGATGGCCTCAGCTACATCGAGCCCAAGGTTTTCAATGAACGATGCTGCACTGTGGAAAGCCTGCATGATGGGGGCAGGTTTGATATCTCCATCAGTTTGGTAGCCAAATTTTGGAACCTCAGAGACCTGTCCCCTGAGGGTTTCCAGCGAGCACATGGCCTCCTCGTAATTTGTGAAGTACAAGACCCGCTGCGAGTAGAACAGCCTAAAGAACAGCCGCCTCATGTTCATGGCGAGCGATAGCTTGGTTTTACCATCCTCCACCGTCACGGTGTCCGGCTCACTCCGGTCGACACCCAGCACCACTAAGGCCCGTAAGTCTTCTGCGTAACCATTCGCGTAGAAGGTTTCACCCTTCAACTTGATCGGCACGAGATCAGTCGTCACGCCAGGCATTGGCCAGTGCCCAGCCTTGTGCCAAAGTGCCTCAACGGCTTCGCAGGTTTCACGATCACGTCGAGAGCATTTCTTTATCACTGCGATACGTTTGGCGTGCTCAGGATCCTCAGGGTTGAGGGGTTCCCCGATGTAGGTGGAATACTTCACCAACTCAATGATCAGGTTGCGGAATTTTTCGTTGTTCTCGAACAACCGCTGATAGCAGCGATTCATTAGATCTAGCTGCCTAACGTTCAGCCGAACATCCAGTACGTTCTCAGGCTCCTCGTCCTCAGCGGTAGCGTCTTTGCTGAGGAATTCAAAGGCCTTGGAACCCTGGAGACTCGGCGACCACGCAAAGAAATCGAGAATGCGGGAGTGGAAAGTTCGAATAAACGTCTTGCCCTTTTTTTCGTCCATGGGAATTCCCCACAGATTGAAAACCTTGATGACCTTATTGATGAAATCAAAGCGAGAGTCACGGGTGAAGGTGACAACTGTGATCAAATCCTCAGGCACATTCAGGTAGTACCGAAGCACAAGCAACCTGAGCACCATTGTGGTGGACTTGCCACTGCCGGCGCCGGCCACAATGTAGGTCGATGGATGCTGAGAGAGGATCATTTCCCACTGGGGCTCTGTCGGCTGTTGGTAGTCCGGTAGCTTTGCCCGGATGTCGTCACGTATCCGTTGCTCGAGCTCTCGAGAAATAGGGAAATTGAAATTCTCAAAGAGATGGATGTCCACGCCAGGTGCGACATCTGTAGGCCGCGTACCAGGATTCAGCTCCAGTACGAGTTTACCCTCTTCAAGGCCCGCTTCGTGGCCGCTGTCGAACCCTTCTCGCAGGCCTTCCTCGCGGCCTTCTAGGTGACCAAGCTCCTTACCTACTTGATGACCTGCTTTGTATCCAGATGCGCTGCCGGCAGTCCAGGAGGCGGCATCATGGGCATTGATCCTCTTCAGCAACCACTGCGCGAAAGCGTGAACCTTTTGTTGCCATGTTCCATCGTCCGGTGCCAATTGCTCATGCGATTGGTCGTGTTTCGCCTTGTCATGAAGGGATGCTTTGTAACCTGGCTCGTTTAGAGAACTCACGTGTTTCCAGCCTTCTACGATTTCCTATCACCCAGGCGAGTCATCGCCCGCTGCTCTGAATTCATTCACCAGTGGTACTACATGACGACCTTGAGGTTCATCTCTGCTCAGCCGTGAGACCGCTGGGGATAAAGCACATTGAGGGGGAAGGTAGCACGGTGCCATACGCTTCTGGCAGGAATAAGGCTCTAGCTAGCCCCCCCGGAGACACAGATGCTAGCTAGTAGACACCGACGTTCAGCTCTTTTGCCGCTCATGGTAGGCTGTTAGCTGAATGGATAGCCTCCTATCGAGACAGACTACTCTCAGGACTGCAGCATGACGCTCAAAGCCTTCTTCGCCAGCGTGCTTCATGCTCTGCGCAGCAATAGCTAGAGCTGGGCAAGTCGAGCATCACCCTGGACAAGCTCGATCAGGTCAGTCGGCGGCTGGAGCTCAGCCCGCTTACCCTCCTCACCCTGACACTCAGCGAAGATACTGGTAAGCCCCCCTTCTGAGCTGATCTCCAAGCTGCAGTTAGAAATCGCAGATCTGCTGCAGGAAGATGGCTTGCCCGGCCTTCGAGTGATCCCAAAGATGGGCCACCAAGTGCATCGCTTGCCCCGTAGAGCCAGGAGCGGTCATGAGTCGAATTGCATGCAGGCAGAGCTCGCCGTCGCGGATTGATCGTCCGTATAGCCTTAGGGCATGCGGTAATAGCGCTCTGCCTCTGAGCCAAGGTGCAACGCTTAGCGCTCCCCCCTGCAGGGACAGCTGTCGTGAACCGCACCTTGGCTTCGCCAGGTTCCGGCCCTAACGGGCTTCCATCTTCTCGCCTCTAGCCCATCGTGGGCCGGCGCACTCCGCTTGCGGTCGTTTCTGATACTCGAGCATCCTCCCTCCCGTCAAACCAACCTGGCGATGCCCTTTCCGCAGCCTGTTGCGGAGTCATTTTGGCTGACTTATGATCAGGCCAGGCGGTGATGGTCGCCTGGCGCCTGTTTCGCGAAGCAATAGCCCATCGTAGATACACCTTTTCGTTTTACATCGGCATGTCCCTAACCAGACGCTGCCCGGTGAACAGGCAATCGGTAACCAAAGCGTCGAATGGTTTTGGAGACTTTGCTATGTCCGATTTTTCCTCTCTCAGCATCATCAAATCGCAAGCCAAGCAGCATGCTCGTGAACACGACATGAAGCTTTCTGCTGCCCAAGAAGCGCTTGCGCGTCAGGCAGGGTTCGAGGAGTACCACGAGCTCGTTGTCGTCGCCCGGCGAAACCCCATGGATCCTCGGCTGATGCTCGCCGCCTTTGGCGTGCGTGATTTCAAGGACGCGATTGACGAGGACGATGTGTTCTCCGAGCTGGATCAAGAGCTGGAGGATCTGCTTTCCGGCCCCATGGCCGAGACCAACGCCAGCGAATTCGCTATCGACGAATACGAGGTGGAGTCAGCCGCCTATGACGATGCGACTGGTGTGCTTAGGTTGGACATGTCAATCACCTGGAAAGGTAAGCAGGATCCTGATCGGGTCTACTACGGCACGGCTTTCTTCCTCCAGGCGGAGATTGATCTGATTCGGCGGGATGGCAAGTGGTCGCTTGGGGAGGACGGTGTTTCCATCACCGGCAGCGAAACGGATGCAGACCGTGATCGCAGGGATGAATGGGAGTACATGGCGCAGCAGCAGGCCGCTGAAGCCGAGGAGACTCGTCCCCGGAGTAGCATGGCGCAAGCGCTGGCGAGTGAGCTCCGGATATCCCTGGAGGATGCAGAGCTTCTGGCAGACGCGGAGGTAACCGCGAACACCTCGGATGACGGGATGATCTACAGCTATTGGGTGGACGTTGAACCGTATGCCGAGGGAGCCCTGCGGGCCGACCTGCTGGCCCGGTTCGGTACCTTGGAGTTCGAGCTGGGCGTCAACTTCTTCGACGACATCCATCCTGACATGTGAGTGAACTGGGGTGGCTGGCTGCGGACGCTGGCCACCTCCAACTCCGTCCATACCTTCTTCGCCGGGAGGCTTCAGCATGCAGGTGATCAGCGCAACGCAGGCAAGCCGGCGTTTCTGGAGAATCATGAAGCTCCTGCAGCAGGGGCACTCATTCGTGATCACCAAAAACGTTAAGCCGGCCTGCAAGCTTGTGCCGCCTGAAGCGCCGTGACATGCGCACGGTATGCGGAAGAATCCGCAAATAAATCCAAAAAAAAGGAGGAGACATCCTCGCTGTAATCCAGGCGTGTCGAGGACTCCAGGAATTTCCTGAATCCGCAAACTTGCTGGCTCGCCCCTCCGGGGACAGCTGTCGAGCACCAAACCCTGGCTCCACCCGGTTTTGGCCCTACTGGCTTCCATCCTCTCGCCTCTGGCCCTTCGGGCCGGCGCGCTCCGCTTGCAAATTTACCAACAAACACAAAGACCACTGCGATCCACTAATGGACTGACTGCCCAAGCGTGCCATCCTTGTGCAACTGGTAGTCGATGACGGTTTGATAAAGGTGTTCAGCCTCGAGGCGGAGCCTTTCGATCTCCCCTGCTGGTCGCCCCTCCTCCACCGCTTTCTGGTGGGCCCGGATGGCTTGGAGAGCCTGCTGCAGTAGCGGCTCGCCGGCTTCTGCCATACCCAGGATCGTTCTTTTCACTGCGACCTCGTACTGGATCTGTGGGCCCGATGGGCCTTCAAGTGGTCGAGCTCTTGGTGCCACACCGTCACAAACTTCTCGAAGTCGCGCAGATAGGGCCCCTCTGCCAGGCGGGTAGACCCGACACTCGCCGCTCGGAAGCGCTGCAGCCACGGCTCAGGGATACTGTCCTCAGTGATCAGCTGGACGCCGTTGTGGAGCTTGGTGATGACGACGTCGACGAGCTCCTGGGCGGAGAGATGGTCACCACTAGCGATGTTCTGCAGGCCCTGGTTAACCTCGTCGAGTTCAGCCAGCACCTTTTCAGCGCGAGCGTCTCCAGGCTGTAGATTGGCCAGTGCCCACAGCGCTCTGCGCCTCGCAATCTCCAGGCTCCGCAGTCGATGATCAATCGTCACATCACTTCTCCCTGCCGCAGGCGGACGTCACAGGCCAAGTTCGACTTCTAACTGCGAACCCCGCAAGGTGCGGGTGAGCTCGCCTATCGGCAGTCTTGCCAGGATCCCATCGGCGAGGTCATTGGCATGTCGGGCGTACAACGTGACAACACCTGGTACAGGCACGCGACCTGGAACGATGGCCCCGACTCGCACCTGGGCAATTTTCAGTATATTCACGACATCTGCGGGTAGCGTGTCGGTCGACAGGTGCTCGACGGTCGGCCTTGCGGGAGCGCTCGCACCGTCCCACAGATCTACAATCGTTTCCAACAGCTTTTCGGGGACGAAATACGCCAAGGCGATTTCCCACAGACAGCCTTCCTGGGACAACTCAAGGCGGGCCCTAGTCATTGCAGAGGTTCCAACAGATGAGGCTCTTTCTCGATTGTGAGTTCACTCAGCTCACCGCGCAGGCAAAGCTGATCTCCCTGGCTCTGGTTGGCCAGGATCGCCGGGAATTCTACGTGGAAGTGATCGACGCGTGGCGAGAAGAGGACTGCAGTGATTTCGTGAAGGAGATCGTGCTGCCACAGCTCTGGGGCGGTGAGAACGCAATGCCAATCATCGAAGCCAGGTCGGCACTCCTGCGGTTCCTGGCAACCTACGATGAAGAGCTCGAGATTGTCACTGACGCACCTGCCTACGACTGGGAGCTGTTTTGCGAGCTCGCCTATGACGATGGGAAATGGCCCCAGAACGTGAGGAATTTCCCCACTGATGCTACGACCCTGGTCGCGACGAATGATGGTGAAGAACTGCCTCACCATGCCCTGTTGGACGCCAGGATCATAGCAAGCATGTTCACAGCTACAGCGTAACCATCTCACGCTCAATGGATTGCCTGAGGTGCTCGGGCATGTTGTTGCAGACGTGGAAGTCGACTGGCACCCCCACCATGGCCTGGAGCTCATCCTCGAGCTCGGCGATGTCGAACAAGGAAATCTTGCCGGCCATTGCTGGAGGGATGGTGGCGAGCAGATCAAGGTCGCTCCCTTCGTGATCATCGCCTCGAGCGACAGAGCCGAAGAGTTTGGGCTCAGTGAAGCCATAGGTCTCGATCAGGCGTCGGATGTCCCCTTCCTTTCCTCGTATCGCGTCAGTGGGCCTCATGCCTTTCTCCTTGAGCCACAGGCGCTCATCGATGCCCCCGGTGAATCAGCATTTTGGTGCCCGCCTTTCCGGAGCTCAAGCGCCTCATTAGACTCGGTATAGCGATGCGAGGTGTCCAAGCCTGCTTTGGTAGGGCCCCATCCGTAGGGCCATGAACCGTTAAGTAGTGGCCCCACCCCAGGCCCAGTTACCGCCCACGACAATGAAAATCTCGGAGGTGAGCCCCCGATTGGCAAAGGCCTTCTTTACAGAGTTGCGCACAGAATCGCGGACTGCGCCCGCTCCCGATCCGTCAAAGAAGCCCATCGTCGAAGTGGTTGGAATCACCACGTTATGGCCGGCATCCGCCTTGACCACCTTGGCGAGCCCTATCCCCTTCAACTCTTCGTAAGCTTTTTCGTAGTCCTTCGATGACGCATTCTTCAGATCGAACGTGCAATACACGAGATAGCTCATGGATTTTTCTCCCCGGTGAGCTCGACTGCCGTAAGGTGGGCCCACCATGAAGCGGGCAGCACCTGGTTTGGTCTTCAGCTAGGCCAGGACTACTGCGTATGGCACAAGGTAGAGCAGTATTTGCAGCCGTTGGATTGGGGATAGACATTCCGAGCCTGGCGCACAGCGGTGGCACACGTAATGTGGTAGCCCAGGTCAAGACGGTTGTGAGGCGCTGGCAGATAAGTGCAGACACTGGTGTGCACTTCATGGTCACCATTGGCCTGCTTGTTCCGGTTCACGAAATACTGGGCCATGTCAGTTGCCTCGCTCTTTGTTCGACTGAGAAAGCACCGACCCCGCAAGGGCTTTGGTGGTGGCGTTGTACTTGTCGCTTTCCAGAACCCGACTGGCTTTGGTCTCCATTTCGGCACTGGTTTGCTTACCAGTGGATGCCTGCGACATAGCCGAGCCGGCCAGCTCCTTCTGGATCGCAGACGAACTACCGCTGCGAAGGACTTCGGAAGCCAGGGTGGCTACAGTGGAGGAGGTTTGCTTCGTATTTTTCGGCACGATGAAGTGCTCCTGTATCGATATTGGATCAAATAGGCAGGAGCAACCCTTGAGCGGAAAACCGGGCTGGATGGTTGACAGCCAGACTCGGTTTTTCTCTAATGCGCGTCCCACCAATGTCCGCATTGGCTCAGGGAAGGCGGTTATGCGTGCTCGGCGACCAAACTTTGCACGCATACCCGCTGCCTTTCTGAATCCGCAGCGTGCCCGCCAAAAACACAAGATGTGGGGTTTTTGGCGGAACGAGATACAAGATAATGGGGTCATTTTGGCAATGCAAGGTATCCCCCTTGTGGATAACTTGTGCGCAAATTGTTAGTTGGATCCCAAAATCGTGCTGTATGGATGCACAGCCCTTCAAACATGCGGGTTGCAGCCTCGTCGGGCTGTAACATTTGGCAATACTTTCCCGTTTCGTCCTCTACCAGAGCCCCGCGATATGGCGAACTTTCGCGACCGTGTCGGCCCTGAGCCTGCAGTTCGACATCTACATCCGTATGTTTGTGAAACCGAATGACTACTGGCCAAGGGAGTGCCTCGTCCTGGCTCGGATCGGCTTCATGAAGGAACGTGTTGGGCATGGTCGAGCGCTGGTGCAGCGCCTGGTGGAGTTGGCTCCCCAATTCGGCTATCGCTACTTGGCCATCGAGTCTGCCAATGCCAACGCATCAGCGTTCGCTGAAAGGCTGGGATTCAGCCCACGCGACAATGGACGTCACTGGATCGGTACGGTCGACGACGTGCAGAAAGCCTTGAATAGCTGATAGATAGGACGTGGTCAGCCAACGGCTCAATGGCCTTTCTCTGCCGGCCCACCCAGGGCTCGAAGCTGATAATCAGTGACGGCTTGAAAGCGATGCTCGGCCATCAACCTCAGACGCTCCAACTCCATCCCCACGACCCCATCAGCTTCGGCCTGATGGTAGACCTTCAGCGCCTCCACAGCCTCGGTGTACAGCTGGTGGTCGGGCATGAGCACCTTGCTCAGATCTCTTTTCACGATCTCTTCCTTTCGCCATAGCTATCCCACTCGATGCCATGCCAGCATTGCGCAATCCAAGCAACGTGAGTCAGAGAAGGATAGTCCATGAAGTACGTCAGGCTGATACGCCATGGTGAGAGCGCCGCCAACTCTGGCGAGGGCACAAGGGATCTCGCAAGCATCCTTTTGGCAATAGGCCTGAAGCAAGCCCAGATGGTCGCTAATTCCCACACGAGCGCTCCTGACCTAATCATTGCTTCGCCATTCTTACGCACCCAAGCGACCGCACTGGTCACCACGGCCATCTATCTAAATGCAGCTTTCGAGACCTTGCCTGTTCACGAATTAGTCCGCCTCTCAATCAGCGCGTTGGAACTCCATGCCCCCCTGGGCCTAGCTCCAAGGATTTAGAGCCTTCACTAAAAAATCAAAAACTCCTGCGAACTTGCACCCAAACAACTCACACCAACTATTAATTCCGAATCAATTTAAAAACTTGCAATCACAGCACCCGACTCAGCACAACCTCAGTCTACAAGAAGGAATCATGAGTAAATTCGACACACTGTCCAAGGGCACGATACATGACGCCCTTCCAGTCATTCGGAGAAAGAGCATCACTCAACCCAATATCAAGCAGGTAAGCTTCAAATTCAAAAGGGGACACATCTCTAAAATATCCCTTTCGCTGATCAATCACCAGAGATAGATGCTCTGCTGCAAGCAAGCTGTATTTCTCTGCAATGCCATAAAATTCAAAATGGTGAATGGCTCTCGCTCTATCTAAAGCTCCCCAATGCCTTGGTGGATCTGCATAATAACGCAGTCCATAGCAGTCTTCCCATGCAACCTCCGCAAACACCCAAACCTCATTAAAAAAACATTCATCATCATAATAGGGATGAATTAGTTGCTTAAAAGCACTCTCCGCCACTGGACTCCCCTTTTCCGTGTTGCAATCACGGCAAGCTGGAACCAAGTTGTAAGGACAGATAGAAAGCCAAGGATAGCTAGACTTTGGGAGGTAGTGATCTATGTTTTTGGTAGCACCAACACTCCCACAGCTAGGACAGAATGAAGAAGACACTATAAGTGCATCATAAATCGCGCGACCTAGTTTGCGGTTGACCATGCCTGCATCGTATAAAGCGATCAGCTCACTTTTTGTCACCTGACCTATGACCAGGTCATCATTTTTTCCGCCACACTTGGGAATAGCATACGTAACACCTGCCTGAGCGTGCGCATCATAGAAGCCTCCACGACGAATCACCTCAAGTGAGATATCCGACATTCTATTCAGACAATCGGTGTCACGAATTGTAGATGCACAGGCAGTGAAGACTTGCGCCGTATCAAAGGGAGGAAGGGGAAGACGTCTCAAGCCCACCCCCTGGAATCACGGTTTGAAATCAAGGCTCTCAACACAGCTCGAGCCTCATGGCCTAAGCAGCCATCAAATCGGTTCATGATTTCATGGTAATTAAGCCCTTCCGCCACAGCCGCTGCGAGTAGGGCTCGGTATCCTGTGTCCGCTCCCTCGAGCCCAAAAACCTCTCGTGTGAGGACTCCTACATTTTCTCCAAATGTCTCAACATCAGGGCGTATTGCTGAAATAGCCTCGCCTCTTCTGTCTACTTTCCACACACACGAGCGAGGAATTTCCTGAATTACAACAGGAGAGTGAGTAGCCAAGATAGCAAGGCCATTCCTATCCGAGAGAAGATCACTAAGAGCGCGTACAAATGCAGATAACAATGGTGGGTGTAGATGGCCTTCAGGCTCATCTATAAGCACTAGCGTTTTTTCCTCTACCGCCTCTACGAGCTTCGTGATTGATAACAAAACAATCGCATGTCCGGAGCTAAGCGACCAAAATTTCTGCCGTGCCTGTTGATCCAACACAGGCCCTTCCATTCCAATTAAATCAACAAGACCAACCTCCTTGAAGTTCTCATCAGACTCCAAGGTTTGAATCGCATTCAGCCATCTTAATTTTTTTTGATTATCTTTCAGGCATTCCAGCAAGCTTTCGCAAAATTCAACTCGCAACCGCTCCCGACTCTTAAGCGCCCCCTCATAACCAATGCTTGCCTTAAGACCTATATAGTGAATAAAAGCACCAGCATTTTGCTCTATCTGCTCGACAGGTGGCTCAAATGGATCAAAAGCACTAAACGAAACTAGAACCGCTCCACTGAAATAATTAGCATAGAGCGGGCGAATTCCTCGCCAATCACGCTGATACAGACAAGGCGGCACATTTCGCCTGACCGCCTCAACAATGGCGTTGAGCACCGTGGTTTTACCCACTCCATTGCGGCCAATAATTGCATGGATATTGCTCGGCGGGAGCGACTCAGAACTCACATCAAAATCTAACTGAATATGGGTAAGACCATCTCTCGACTCGCCGACATAACAAAATGCATAGCCTACATGCACATCCCCTCCTCTTAGCACTCGCCTATATTGTGAGCGCACACTGCCCAGGCTTACACCTCGAAGGAGGGATGTATTAAATACCTCTTCAACAACTGCACGATTTAGTATCTCCTTGAAGGCAACAACATCTCTCAACCCCATCAAATACTCATCTTTCATGGGCGAAGAAAGCTTTGATATCTCTTCATAATATTCAACAGAAACTCCAAGCGAGAAAAACCGCGCCGGGAGAACTTCAAACTCCGAAGGCAACTGCGACCAGGTTGGAACTCCCGTTTCCTGACGTTGAAATGCGATCTTTACTTGCCCTAGTTCATAGTAAGCGGCGCCACCATCAACCAGCACACTGCGGAACATAGTAACAAAACCATGATCATCCCATTTATCAGCGATCAGAGCAATAAATCGCCCCACATAACCTGGGAGCTCTGCACCTTTTTCAATAACTATAAATCTCATAAGTCAACCCATGACTATTTCAGTCTAGTAGATATAAAATCCTAAGCCCCGCCGAATAATGGCTCTTAGACATCAGCCACAGCATTTGTATCACCCATGCGGAGCTAGATCAATTCAAATCACCCATCTCTAATGGCATCAGGCAGGGCAGTCCTGTGCAGTCGCTTAATCAGCTTTCAAGCTGTGGCGCTTCAACTGCGCCCACTTTAGGCTTCGAGGCAGAGCGTCACAGATTCCACGGCTTCTGTGTACATAGGGTGGTCGGGCGGCAACACCTGGCATTAATCCATCTTCGCATATCGCTCGCCATGTAAATATCACGCAAATCAAACCATCGTCGTGCAATTCAAGCAAATTAATCATGAAAGATAGTCGATGAAGAATTTGAGGCTGATCCGATACGGCGGTTTGTTACGAACACAGGTCACTCCACCAAGTATCACACGTGCATCGCCCTAACCGCGAAAGGCTTGGAGCAAGGCCGAAAAATCTCTCTGTCACTCACGATTGCTCCCGACCTCGTTGTTGCCGCACCATTCCTTCGCGCCAGGCAAGCGCATAAGTTACGGCAGCCCTTTCAAGGGCCAAACGATGCATGTGCTAGAGAGACTATGAAATGACCTATTACCTCGTAAACGGTCTCGTGCCTGCCCTCTTGTCACGCCAAGGCCGGTGGACGGTAAGTCGTCGATAAAGCCAGCGAATTACAGGTGCTTATCGGAGTCGCCCTTGACCGGCTCTTCGAAGCCCGGTTCGCCAAAGGAGCTGCACTTGTTGCCACAGTTGTGGGGATCGGGGTTGGCCTCTAGCAGACCTACCTTTGGGTGACGGGAGGGTAGCGACAGCTACTGCGACTCCGTTAGAGCCGCTGCGTGCCCACCCTCTATTTACAGTAGACAGTCCAGAGCTCGTCCATTTTTGTGGACTAGCTTTCGCTCATCATATCGCGCCGCAAGCCCCAGGAAGGGTCGACCGGCACACTGACCAAGTGCATGGTGCCTCGTCCCCAGCGGGCGCTCACAGTGTCTAGCCCCCCATAAGCTTCTCACTGGCCACCGGTTGAGCTGATGCGAACAGATCAGCCGTAATCTTCCCCCGCCGGCTCAGTTCGAGAAGCAGCCCCTCCGCCTTGCTGTATCGAAAGCCTTCTCGGCGAACGCCCTCTATGCCCTCCAGGGCGCCCTTGGTGAGCAGACGGCGTCATCGGTGGGGTACGACACCTTAACAACCACACCATCCGGGTACTTGGCTCGGCGGGGTTGTACATGCCTGTGCGGATGCCGATCCGAATGCGCTTACACAACGACTCTTGTGCCTAAGGTTTTTCAGCGGCACATGAGGCGTATGTTGAGGCAGCTTCCTTGATGGAGGTGAGATCTGTCAGCCGCTGGCCAAACATTCTGCTGCAGCAAATTTCCTGCTTCGGCGGGTTGGGCTCATCGAGCTTTAGGCACGTGGTTATTGGCTAATCAAGCACCCACCACTTACTCCAGCGCTTCCCCCGGCGCGAATAGTTAGCCCGACTGACTCGAGGAGCAAGGCCAGACGCGCTCCCCTAAGATCATGAAACAAACACTACCCTGCCAACCAGTACACGTAATTAAATAGAGCGTCTATCTCGGAGAAGTTTTTTAGCCCCAAATCAGTCTGCACCCTTTTAACGTCGCGACAAAACTCTTCATACAACCCTGGCGACACATTCGACTTCAACGTACTCAGTGGATATTGATTGTAACCCGCAACCATCATTCCACTTACCGCATTCTGATTCATAACCGCGTACCGCTTATTATCCAGAGCGTGCAATATCTCTGTTAGCACGTTGATTCCGGCACGATCTATATTCACGAAATGATTGTGTAACAATTCGAATGCTTCGCCCGGAGTTGCTTGCTTCAGCCTCAACACATCTGCAAGTGCGCTGACAAAACGCCTTGCGTTTCTGGATACGATACCCTTGCCGCGATGTAACCCCCCAGAATGAAAGCACCTAAGCAAACTGTCATATGCGTCAGAGAAGTCGCCGCTCGACACCTTACCTAACTCTGCGATGCCTTTAATACGTTGCCTGGCCATGCGCCGAGCACGTGCTCGCTGCGTCCGCTGAGCTGTAAACCCATCAACAGACCCATCTGCCTTCATATCTGCTAGCCGGACTGCCAACACATCCAAACTACGTATTTCACCCCGACTGATCTGACCCGCACGCCTTTTCGCCATTTTACGCCAAGCCTCGTGAATAGCATGGAGCTTTGCGTAATGGTCAATGCCTGCCTGTGTTGCCAGAACAAGTGTCCCGTCGTTGATCAAACTATCCAAATGCTCTTGAATAGATGCCATTAAGTTACCTTGAGGGTCACTAGCTACCACCGATGCCTCATAATTATTGCAAAGACCACCAGCAGTAAGGTTCGCCGAACCTACGATGACTCGGCATCCTTTCGGCCCACGCACTCCATACACTTTTGGATGAAAGGTGTAATCTGTATTGCTGATATAGAACTGCATGCTTTTCTTATTTTTTTTCTGTAGCCCAAGCAGTCCATTCAACATCGCCGGATCGGTCACAAACAAGCTCAGGCCAATCGCCACGCGAGCTGTCATACCACGAGCAATCGCTTGTTTGAACGGAGTCAAGAACGTGTCTTTGGCAGAGAGTTTTGCGAAGGCAACCATGCACTCTAGATGCTCAGCATCGGCCAGAAAACCGCCAATTTCATCGCTATGCCCCGAATCCTCGAGGTTCAGTAACAGCTTCAATTCCTTTGACATTTTTTCGCCCTAGAAACTATTTTTCAAAGGTGAGCTTAACAAATCGCTCGATCCGAATCTCGACGTAATTGCATCGAACTCGCTAGGAACTTGCGCATGCGAGCCGTACTGGTCTGTTCAATGGAGATGCCGATGTCATAGTGTCGACAGGTACGTACTCACTGCCTTCGCCTAGACGTGTCGCCCAAATAGAGAGATTGTTCCATGTGACACAACGTCACGCCGCAATGGAGGAATGTGGGGTCGAGATTTGTCACGCTTCGATGGCGCCCGATTTCGACGTGCTATGTTTGGGCTATCACCCAAGGAGCGGAAACATGGATCAGATTACCCACCTCGACGATAGCAACGAGCGTTTGGCCCGTATCGCGGATGAGCTTGAGCAGCAAGTAGCTCCGTGCCCCGCATCCCGGTTGAGGTTGTTAACCTGGGTCACCGAATGGGTAGGTAGTCAATCAAGATTGGCCGAGCTTGAGCAGAGTTTACCAAGCATTCCGCAGAGCCTGGTTTCAGCTTACACATCTTGGATTCACTCAAACGGTGGCTGATAGCCCGTCGCTTCCAATAATCTTCACGGCTTTTTCACATGCAGTATGGGAGCGTTAGCTATCCCTACGTGTGATAGATCTTGCCCGCCTAGCAGCGGGCTTTCTTTTGCCCGCAATTACCCTCATCGCAGGGCGGCCCAAGAATGTGTGATCGCTGGCATCTGTGCAAAGCGAACACCAGAGTGCTGATTTTGACGTCTATGCCACCTGCTGCACAGCAGGCCGCTGATCGGTCGCGAGTCGTCTTGCACGCCCCACTCCCCAAGCCAACGCCCGAGTCATCGACTCACCTGGCCGAGAGTCGAATGCCTCTTCGTGAAGAGCCATGCCACAGCCCGCATACACACCGATGAACATCTGTGTTTGGCCAGTTCGGGAAAGCCTCACCTGGACATCAATCGAGGTGCCGTCATCCAGCTCCTCGTCATGGCTCCGGTGATGAAGCACAGGATCAGCCCAAGCCCAAAAAACTTCACCGCGTATACGCATGCCGCTCTCCTACGACTTTAGTCTTATAGTCCATCAACCATAGCGCGGGATGATGACGTTTCAACCCTCCAGGAGATTGGCTGCCCTAATTCAGACAACCGGCAGAAAAACCTTACAAAACAGAGTCCTATGCATACGGCACAGATGCTGATGCACCATTAATTAGGTCAGCAACCGCACCTGCCAACCCTGTAAGCATCGCCATAGAAAAAGCCCCCATCCGGGGGCTTTAGCAAAAGGTTGAGCGTGTTACTGGGCGAGCCAGCCTTCCACCACATCGGAGCCGTATTCGGCTTTCCATTCCTTGAGCAGCTTGTGATTGCCGCCCTTTGTCTCGATGATTTCGCCGTTATGCGGGTTTTTGTACTGCTTCACCTGCCGCGCACGACGCGGGGCCTTTTCAGCTGCAGCAGGAGCAGCAGTGCGGCGGCTGGCCTGCGGATCGAGGATGTTGATGATGTCGCGCAAGCTGTAGCCGTACTCAGCCAGCAAGGCACGCAGTTTGGTCTCAAATTGGATCTCCGCTTGCAACTCAGAACTGCCTTTCAAGGCTTCAAGTTCTGCCAGTTGGGCTGCGAGCTCTTGCTCAAGCTTGCGGAATTCTGCGAGACGAGACATAGGTAATCCTTGGATAGTTTTTAGGAAACAGTTTGACATCCTAACCCATCGAGAACTGTTTTTTCTCTGAGCATGACACTCAGGACTCGAAGAGCTCATCCAACGTAACGAAAGCTGCTCCAGTTTCAGCAGCTGCCCGCACCTTACGCTCGATCACATCAGCAATAGGAATTCGTCGACCTAGTGCCTTGTAGATGTCCTCACCGGACATGCAGATCACCTTTCGGCCACGACCGAATGCCTGCAAACCAACCTGTGTGAAGCCTCCATAGCTAATGAACAACCCACGGGCCCATGCAGCTTTCTGATCCACCTTCCCGTGAAATCCATGGAGCTCATTGGCACCAATGGGATCTCGCACCCATTTCGCCTCGACCAGGTAGGTCTCGTTTCCGAGCTGGAAACTACCGTCAATTTGTTCACCAACCAGCCGGAACGGTGCACGCGCCTGTAATCTCGAGCTGTCGAACAAGTCCTTCAAAAAACCTTCGAAGGCATAGCCTCGAGTATGGGGAGGCAGCTCTCGAATTTCATACAGCCGCTTTCTCAATGTGTCGTAGAGCGGCCCTTGATCGACAATAGAGGCAGCGGCAAGCGGATTTTCTGTAGCAGCGCCCACCTGGCCAGGCGTGCGAGCCGACTCGAGAAGCGATAGAAATCTACCTTCAGCGTTGGCGATGGCCTCCTCAGCTTTGGTCTCCTCTAGCAACGCTTGACGATACCTCCATAGAGCCTCCAAAACCCGGCAAGCTATGGGCCGATCTACATTTTGTAAGAGGTATCGCAAGCGCCTGGCCTTGGAGGTACCGCCTTTCTTGAACATCTCGTGATCGATGTCGATGTTCAACTCCTCGAGAAAAAACAGCCCCATGGTTCGGTCGGAGAAGTCAAGGACATACCCTTGCTCCATGTCAAAAATCGAATCGAGGAACTTCATCTCGGTGGACTTAAAATTCGCCATACCCTTCCCTTCTCTTGCTTCACAGTGCCGTCTCTAAGCCGCCGACCACTGTACCTACTTCGGAGAAGTGTAGAGCTCGAACCAAGGAACGGATGGCTTTGAAAGCTTCAGATTTCCGGTTTTTGAGATGAGCCTAAGCTGCGCGTGCGCCAAATGGTATTGCTCCCAAGCAGCACAGAGCATTACGTCCTCAATGGTAGCAACCACGCCATTGAGAGAGCCCACTAAGACGTTCAGAGGGTTCGTGTCAGTTGCCAGGCAGAAATCGTAAAGAAGCTGATCAAATGTTGTCGGTGCGACGTGATCAACAGCCGCGTTCGCATGATTTACGGGCTCCCCCGTTACCGGGCATACGGAAGTAACAACCAAGGCTGTATCCCTAAACGTCCTAATCTGCTGATTGACAGCTGTACGTGCACCGGCTCGAAAATCCAAAAGTCCCTGGGGCTGCCGTGTCTGCCCCCGTGTCCCTGGCATGAGCTTGATGGCGTGAGTGAATGAAATATCGACCTCTCCTCCACAGTGCCGGCGCAATACGAAGCATCTGGTGCCATGAGACGTCGTTTGCGTGGTGATGGCTGCGACCCCTACTCCTGATTTATCAGACCACTCATCGTGGTACTGAAATAGGCTGTACAGGAAGTCAGCATCGACCTCAGCCACCTCTTTCCCATCAGGCGTCTTGGCCAAGATGTCTCTGCACCTGATGCGAACATCGTTTTTGGTGGCAAAGCCTTCATTATTGATCTGGTAAGGCAACTTCGACTCTCCAGTGGTTGGCTCAAGCTCTACACTTGGCAGACGATGTGGGCGTCTAGCCCGTCGACACGGCTCTAAAGTTTGCGAAAAATCGTTGACCCGTTTCAGCGTTCGACAATGTCGAGAGGCATAGTAATAACACCTACACAGATAGTAAGTCTCATCGGAGGTTAACCCTTGACTGCCTCTCAAGGCATTAAACTCAGAGCGAGACAAGCGGGCATGAACTCTCCATTTTTCCGGTTAACGATGAACCTCGTCCTCCACTCAGTGTAACGCTCTGCCAAGGAATGAGGGCGGTACTCGGATATGTCTTGGGAGAAGGAAGCATGAGCCTCACACTGCCCTGCCTGCAATATCCTGTCTGATTCTGGTGGAAGTAGACATCCCCTGGGCGTGCTCCCTGCCGGAGACGGCTGTCGTGAGCCACCCCTGGCGTCGGCCACGGGCCGACCCAGCACTCCATTGCGCTCCAGCCGGCTCTTTGGTATCAATACTTATCGGCCCCGTCTCAAGGATCCATCTCTCGTTGTGGGCTTTCGATTTATCGTCATGTGGAGAATCATATGGCATGCCCTCGCGGCGCAGCAGCCCCCAACGCTCATACCCAAAAGAGACTATTTGCAGCATCTGCGGGCTTTTGTCAAAATCCCGGCTGTTCAAACCTGTTGTTTTCAGATGAGGCCGGCAAATCCATCCACATTGCAGAAATGGCTCATGTCTATGCCGCTAACGATGATGGCCCAAGGGCAAAGCCCACATTATCCAAGCATGCACGTGGCCACTTCGACAACCTGATTGTGCTCTGCTCGAATTGTCACACGAAGGTTGATAAAGCTCCGGACGCGTACCCTGACTCGATGATATTGGGATGGAAAAGAGAACATGCGCGAAAATTGGCCGCGCTTTTCGGTGCCGTCAAGCTCGATAGTCGCGGGGACGTCCATGACTTGATTGAGCCGTTGTTGACAGAAAATCATGCAATATTTCGAAACTATGGCCCTCATATTGAGGCAGCGCTGAACCCGGAAAGTGGCGCAGCCGAGCAATGGAAAAGAAAGATGCTTACTCGGATCATTCCGAACAGCCATCGGGTGCTTGCGATCTTGGATGCCAACCGACATTTAGCTACTGCTTCTGAGAAAGCTGAATTAGAGCTTTTCCGGCAGCATGTAGATGATCTGCAGGCATTTCACATTGAGGAAATTCTGCAGGATGGAACTCGGTTTCCAGAAGGCTTTGCAAGAATTATGGAGGATTAGTCTGTGGGAAATGCGGCAGATTGGGTAGCAAATAAAATTGCAGATGGGAGCGATCTGGAGCTTGTCGGACGGCCTGCACCTGATCGACTCATAGTCCGTGCACCAGGGAAGGACGTATTACAAGTTGCAGTAATAGGAGTAAGAGATGTCATAACTGCTGATCACTTGAAGCCTGTTTTTCAAGGTGTGGATCATCCATATTTTGTTTTGAACATACCATCCAGCACGGTTTGGCGAGGGGATGCCATGGAGGTAATCCACGACGCCCCTGCTGCATTCGGTTCACTAGGTGACCTAGGAAAAGCAGCGCGACTCGAGTATCCATACTTATACCGCGACAAGCAATGGAGCTTTTTTGACAACGGCATAAGTCAACATTCCAACGTCAAACACGTAAAGTATCTGTACGACAGAGTTTTCGAAGCACACAGGTATAACGGAGAACCGCTTATTATTGCTATGGTAGATGCCTATAATATGAGTGCTGAAGATATTCGCGAAGCACTAAAGCGCTATAAAAAATTTGACATAGCGGTCAAGATGACAAGCTATGGATCTATCACGAGTGCTGCTACTCAGGCAGCGGCATCTTTCGGAGCTGAAGCGCTCATGTACGGAGATCTCTTACGTCGGCTAGGCAAATGAAGCGAGAAGAAGTTGTCATTGCAGTGTGTGAAATCGCTGAAAAACTCGGCTCGGCTTGCAGTGGGAGTGAGTGGTATCTGTTCGGGTCTGTTGCTAGATGCTCCCCATCCCCCTCAGACATCGACCTCATGATCTTATGCATCGATAACCACCAGGCTGACACCATTCGGAGCATCATTGATCCAGATGCTCTCGCAGTCCCGATCCACCTTTGCCTTTTGACGTTTGACGAAGCTCGGGAAATCGACGCTGTGCACGTACAGGGCGCTCAAAAGATTTTCCAACAATCTCGATAGCTCGGTAGGTGCGCTCCTCCTCGATAGCGCCGTCAACCTTCTAGATATTCACCGACGTGGTTTTGTCGTCAGAGGCATCTGACAAGGAACTGGCCAACTCCCGCTTCGCTGCAGACCGGTTGGACTGTGAGCTACGCCTTACCTACCGTATTGAAATCGGCGTAGACGGAGTGAAATCACCTGAATCGCGGCTGATAGGCTGCCGCCACTAGGGCCGTTACACTGTAGGCTGCAGGCGTTGCGGCAGACCGCTGATTGGTTGCAAGGCGTCGTGGACGACCTACAGCCCACGCCAACGCTCTATTTCATCTACTCATTTGGGCGCTCAAGGAATGCCTTAGTGCCAGTGCATGGAGTCATTCGAGAAGCCGGTGGCTGAGAGGTTCTGTTCAGCAAAGGGGTGGTTCATCTGAGTGAAACGATCATTCAGCAGAAGCGGAATGAAGCAGAGCACATCGCCTGGACACAAATCAAAGATGTGATGGATTCGCTTGGCGCCTACAAGGACACAGCCGTCCATGTAGCAATGACGGTGCAAGGCCTCGGCGACCTCATCGAATTCAAGCTCTGACGGCCAATGCCCTACCAACTGCGGCGGGGCATCGCTGAACCAAAGGTTGGAACGCTATCCTCCTTTGATTGGTTCTCGCACGGCCCCTCATCTGCGAATTTCAGCTGACGGGTGCCCGAGGCCCGCTACCGCCGTAGTCGAAAAAGTAGGTCGCCAGCTTTAACCGCGACCCAGGATAGGGTTATGGGAGGAGATCTCCTCCAAACTGCTTCGCCACACAGACACGAGCCTTTCCATAAGGGACACCTTTATACTCATCTGGCTTGAACTCCAAGTGTTCCTCAAGCTCAATTTTAAAATCAAGCTCATCATCATGGAATCGACGCCTGGACGCTAATCCTCTAACACGTTTTGCAAGAAAATAAGCACGCTCAGAATACGTTCCGTATCGATGCTTCAGTTGGAAGGTTCTGATGGAAGCACCTGAACTGTTAAGATTTTTGACCGCAGTCACCTCCAATCTATACTGATCTTTAGGCAAGGTCAGACTGGCGAACTCCGCTAGTTTGTCAGCAGCCGCTGCTATCGGCCCGAGTGAGAACTCAATTGACTCTTCATCAAATAGCGGATTGAGGTGAGGCGTCACAGAGAAATCGATTTGCCCTTTCATCTGAGGGCCATTGCACTTCTCGCAGCAAGGAATAAAGTTGTACAAGGACAGGGCCAAAAATGGATATTCTGCCTTCCCGTAGTAATGATCGATAGGAGGACGATAGCCTTTGATTTCTTCATCAGGCAAACAAGTTCCGGTCTCAATCATATGACAATAGCAGCAGACCTTGTACCGCGCCTGCGAACACAAGTCATATGCAGTCCAGGCTTTGTTGGACTTTTCAGAAAATGAACTGTAATCGAACACCAACTTCATTTTCTCAACCGCACAGGCCCGAAGCAAAGGCCCACTAAAGGCCTGCAGAAAATTCTGAATACAAAGCGCCAAATCAGATGGCTGCCCATACACAATAATCCGCCTATTATCAGCAACAAACTTAGCTACCTGCCTGTCAACAATGGAGCTGTCAAGCTTGGCCAAGCCATTGTCAATGGCTTGCTCTAGGAATGCAGCATGATCGTTAACGGCTGTCGCCCAAACATCCGATATATTAATGATCACGACCGCCCGCCCCTCTGCAGGACGGCTCTAATCGCTTCATCGCCAATTTCGCCTATTAAGACCAAATCAGACTTCGTAAGCTTATTGAGCTTGGCACGCGCATACATTTCGTTGATCTTAGTCGCTGCGAAAACCCCAAGAGAATTCGACTCGAATGATCCAGCTATCACATCCTCGATTGGTGCACCGAAAGTCTTTACCCTCACACTGGAGTCCAGGTTGGTTACATACACGCCTGGAATATCAGCTGCAATTAGAGGGGAATGAGACGCCAGAATAACCTGCAGACTTCTCAAGCCGTACTTCCTCCTGAGTCCACCAAGGTACTTATTCAAAAGCGTAATATACTTCCTCTGCCAATCAAGGTGAAGATAAGCATCCCCCTCATCGATCATTAGCAATACAGAGCCTCGACCGTTCTGCGCCGCTGTGGCAACCGCATCACCAATATGGGCGAATTGATCAATCAGTGCCTGAAGGCCAGAGCTGAGTAACGACCATTGAATAACTATGGGAGTATTATACTGACGTACTGCATCAAACTGATCCACTCCATCGATTAAAAAGGAAACGGAGCGATCAGTGAAATTTACGTTACAACCATAATTCCTCAGCGCCTCGGAGCACCGGGACACCAGTTCTTGGATATGATCAATTCCCACCTGAAAATCATAACGACGTATGATCCCTAAATAGGCCAACAATGAGAGAGCGTAGTCGACACTCTCTCCTTCCCTCTTACCCTGCAAATATTCTACGACAGCAAGATGATGAATACGCTCGCCACAAGGAAAGTGACTAAGCATATAACCATCCAAAAAGTCAACGATGGACTTAAGGCAACTTTCTAATTCATCGTCCAGGCTTCTGAAATCACTCGCCTCCTTGAGTCGAGTTGACTCATAGCTTTTAAGCTTAGTGACTAGATCTTTAAGTGAGGCATTCGTTATATGGCGCACGCGCTGCCTAAGTGCAGGTATAAAAATTGCTCGATAAACATTTTTCGAGTATGAGAGCGTAGCAGTAAGCTGAGTATTTTCACCCAACGCCTTGGCAATCTCTCCAAGCTGGGCCATTCGCCCATGCTCCTCGCCTAGTTTGTCAGTATTCTTGTTCTGAGGAGAGGCATCAATCAGGCCGACCCTGCGACTCATTTTACGTTTGTAGGGCAAGCCAGAATAGTAAATCGCACAAAAATCGTTGTCGTGATTAGACAAGGTATAGACATCACCACGTCTGTCTCTGACATAGACTTTGGTATCTCCCCTACCAGGCGCTGACACCGCTTCGGCAATCAAATTGAGCAGCCGTGTCTTACCCGACCCATTCTTTCCAAGTATCAGGCTGACTGAGTCAACATCAAAAATTCTACCGACCTGTTCAGTGACCGGAGTAATTAGTTCCAACAGTCTTTCTTCAATGCGGAGCCCAACGATAGTTGGCATATAAAATCCTTTAACAATACGCCAAAAGCAGGTCAACTAGAAACAAATGAATCTCAGGCGCACATATCACACTTTAGTTTCTTATTTATATACAATCCAAACGGAGTATGAAAATCTGTTACCCTGCCAGGATGATAATGAGCTTTTATCGAGGATGGAGGGAGATTGCAGCTCAGCCTGTAACCAGGTGACGATGAACTACCCAAGAGCCTTTTAGCTCGTCGTTGCCCCCAATGGGAGAGAATTACCTTTGCTCCAGCCAGACGCTCCCTGGCGGGGATCAGATCAACGGGGATGTCAACTTCAAGGATAGTTGGGATGCCCACATCTCGAAGCCTGAGTCGGTAGTCATCCTCCCATGTGTCCTCGACATGGATATTCGCAGCTAGTGCCAGTAGATACTCGCTTCCACTAATGATGTAGTGGCCGTGATCCCGAATCATTTGCTTGTCGTCAGTGGAGAGCCAAATGGAGCCACGTTCGTCACCTCGCCGCTCACCCATCAAACGGATCGCTCTGTTTAGAGCAGCAGCAGGGACATCGGCATACAGCCGACGAAAGGTTTGCAAGATCCGCTCAGGCTCCTGCCCTCTGAGGCCTTCCTCGAAATACGTGGCCAGGCTTTCAGGCCGACATCCATGAAATGCCTTTGCGTGGGTGTAGTAACTCCACAGCTTTTCGCTGAAAGCTGGCAACACCTCCTGTTGGTTCGGTAGCCATTGGAAGTCATCCGACCAACACTCGGGCCGAGAAGCTTCGATGTGCTGACGTATCGAAGGTGTGAGCACCTGGCTCGCATACCTAGGGATGGCGTTGAGCCAAGCTCGACGATTTCGCCAGTCGAGGACACGTTCAATCATGCAGCGTTCCTGTGGTGGGGAGCCTCGCTTGCTTGCGGGCCATGCCTACTATTGTGCTGAATATCAGGGCACAAGGCCATCACAGCGTGACCTAAACTGCAATGTTGAAGCTATTACTACTTCTACTACAGTTTGGAGATGACTTTTTACACTGAATCGATTCAACAGACTATTTTCTGACGACAAATTTATGTCGTCTCTTGGGTCACAAACTGAGATTAAATCGGATCTACAAGGGCCCCGAATGGCCGTGATATCATTCTGACACCAAGCACTTCGGCATTCTTTTGAAAGGAGTTCATGTGAGTCAAGAAGATGATGAGAAATACCCAGCTAGCGCGGTGTCCTCTTGGAGTGGCTTCGTCTATCAAGGGAAAATCGCACTGTATCACTCCCTCAAGCTCATCCACGATGGCGACCTGGACTTTGAGCTTCAGCTAGACAGCAGCGACGATTTCGCTATTTATAAAAACGGAAAATTGCACACAGCCCATCAAGTAAAAGCGAAAATAAGCAAATATCGCAGTGGCTACAGCACAGCGCTCGAGCAATCTACACTCATCGAACATGACAAGGCCAAAGGCACGACCCGCTACTTTCACGTATCTGTACCGTTAAATAATACCGAAGACTACACAGGCGCTAGCGGAGAGACAGTAAAATTCTATCGCTACGGTGACAATCATTACTGCGGCCTTGGCGAAATTGAAGGGCTAACCAAAGAGCTTATAGGCAAAATATGTGAGCATCAGTCTATAACCGCAGGTGAGAATCTCTTAAATTTTAACTATTGCTTACTTTCAGAAAAGATCAGCACTAAAGCTGTCCACAACCACAAGCTGAACCAAGTAGATGGAATTTCGGAAGACAAAGCGGCATACGAGGGCCGAATAACGGCCAGTAGCATCTTAGAAGAACTACTGACAGAAAACCCTTACCAGAATCGGGACTACTATGCAGTCCAATTGAAGGCCAGGCTACAAACCCACCTGGAAGAGCGACTGGATCAGGCTCTCCCAACAATGAATGACGCCACCTACCAGAGGGCACTACGCCTGTGTGAGCACATTCGAGAAACTGACATCAATGAACTAAAAACTTTATGCCAGATGATGAAGCCCTCCGAGCGGTTTCAAGATGTTCAAACGAACGACATCAGGCGCTACACCAAGCTCATCCAAGCCATTTCGGCAGAACCCATCTTTAGTCATCTCCCTCATTATCTTGACAGCGAAAACAGATTCTACGTACCTACCGCTCTTGACATCGACGAAAGCGAAGAGTGTGAGTCTGACATGATCCGTGAGATGAAGAACAACAGAGATCTGCTGAGGCTACTATTTGAATACAACCACCTGATTGCAAGCAAGTCAGAAGCATCATTCACATTTAATACTAAATTTACAAACTCAGATGACCTAGACGACAAACAGGTCACGAAAAAAATTGAAAGCAATATCACCAAGTCGCTATGCATTAGCGTGATGACTAAGGACGACGCGGAGGGTCGACTGAATGATAAAGCAACTAATCGATGAAGCACTTGTTGCGCATGGCTTTGTAAGCGAGCACAAACTAGACACCACAAACTTTTATGTTCGCGAGACAGAATCAGCCATCAGGTTCGCAGTCCTCCATACTCTGGACGACCTCCTAGACCCAGCCGAACTCAATACCAGAATCAACCACCTTGCTCCTGAGTCTTTTACAAAAAAACCGAGCTTCAAGAAGAACTGCGACTTGATCTGCATTCATCGCCTTGACGTCCTTCCAGAATTCAAGGATCACGAAGAAGAAATTTTCGCCATTGAGGAAGATCCGCATTTTTATAAAAAGTATGTCCTCTACTACAGCATTGCAGAGGAAAGCGCTCTTACAAACTTCACTTACGACAAACTTGTCGCAGTAATCGCTGATAAAAAAGAGTTTCTCGACTATAAAGAAAACCCTCTGGCTGCTACACAGTACAGCTTCGCCGCTAAGACTTTTATCAAACTCCCCTTCCTAGAGCTACCTAGCCACGAAGGAAATCTTGTGTCCTTACGCTTACAAGCCGTTGAGGCCGTTGCAGAAGCAGGCCTAGACGATACGTATGCGATAATCCAGCAAGTAACCGACAAGAACGCCGACGAATTTATCAAGGAAATGATTCGCAATGAAATGGAAAATATCCAAGATTGAAGTTTCTAGCTTCAAAGCATTCAAGCACATTTCCTTGGATCTTGGCGACTCATACTTACTAACCCTCGACGGCCCGAATGGCTATGGTAAAACTAGCATATTTGATGCAATCGAATTGCTACTTACTGGCCAGATCAACCGGATACAGAATCTGTTTTCTACGTTATTAACGAGAAACAAGAGAGACTATGCGGATAACCTTTTCTGGAACAACCGTTCGGGCGAGAATGATCTCTACATCAAAATTGAATTTTCTACCAGTTACCGGAAGCTTGTGTTAGCCCGGCATTGTCCGGTAGCAATATTCAAAAAACCGGCGAACAACCGGGCTGACAAGTATGAAAACTTTAAACTCTACGAACTCCCTGAATTCGAGTCACTCGACTTCACAAAGTCCAATCAACGAGACAACAACTTCCTCGACGAGATCTTCGGAAAGAATTTCAGGGAAAACTTTTCTTTCCTTAACTATCTAGAACAGGGTCAAAATCGACTACTACATACCAGGGTAGACGAACGAAAGGATAAGCTAGGAAATCTGTTTAACATTAGCGACATCGAATCCGAGATCGATAACTGCACAACCATATACAACAAATTATCAAAGCGCATCAATGATCCGGAGCGGAAGGCACAGGCTGAATCGCTAACAGAAGAAATTAACACCCTGCGAGGAGCACTGCAGGCACAGAATGGAGTTATTGATTATAAAAAGCTCTCAACGACTGACATCCAACCAGCTTGGGACAGGGAAATACTGTTTCCAACCTATTCAGCAGCAGACCATACCACTTATCAAGAATCAGTTCGTAAGATAATCGATCTTTTACCACTCAAAGCCACAATCAGAACTAGAGTCCACAACGAAACTATCGATACCGACATTGATCGCAACGAAGAGTCTTTGAAAAGCCTGGCTCAATTTGGCAAAGATCTTGGCAAGCTCGATGTGCTTGAAGATATCAAGAAAAAGATAGATGAACTGGAACGTGCCGCAGGAATCATAAAACGCGGTGCTACAGTCATCAAGCTCGAAGAGGCCCAATCGCTGCCAAAGTGGGCTGAAGGACGTCTTGAATGGTTTGAGTCACAAATTAAATCCCGAAACAATCTGCAGGAGAAGTGCAGTACCAATGCTAACGTCGTAGCGGAACTGGAAAGGCTGAAGCGGCAGCTCCTCGAGGAACACAAAAATTCTTACCCAGATGATCAGCTATGCCCCCTATGTGGTGCTGACTGGGAAGACCATAAATCAATGGTGGATGCCATTGCAGAGCGGGCCAAGCAAATATCTGACTCACTGGGCCAGGATGGTAAGGATTTAATAAAACTCATTGCAACAATGGATGCCGAACTCGGCCTCATCGATACTGACATACAAGCCGACCTCAAAAATCTGTCGCCCACATTTGACCAAAAACTTCATGCAGCACTTACAAAAATCAAACTTCGCCTACCAGCCATAACTCAGCTACTGGAAAACCTGCAACGTGAAAACATCCAGCCAACCGGCTCATTCACAGACGTTGATGACATCATAAATGAACGCCTTGAAAAGCTGAAAGAAGCTCTGAGAAGCAAAAAAAAGGTCGAAGCAGACGCCTTAGCGCTGCCTGAAGACTGGAGAGAAACAACAAAAAGCGCCTTCAAAGACCTCCAGGACTTCTACATTATCACGATAGAAGACTTGAATGGTAAGGAGCAGTACATATCGATTAAAGCTAACGAGGCTCAAAGCTCTAGACTTCAAACCTGTATTGGCGACCTTAAGCTCATAGAGAAAGAAACCCTTGCAGCGCAAAAGGCACAGGCCAAAGTTGAAAAGCTCCGCAGCACACTGAAGAAGACCGAGCAGAATTATACCGATCAGACAATTTCGGCAATTGAGCTCATATTCCACATCTACAGTGGCCGGTTAATACAGAACTACCAGCGTGGCTTAGGCCTGTTCATCGAGAGCCGTGAGGGTACGCAGTTGAGGTTCCTTACTGCTGAAAAGTCTGAACATGACGCAGTCATGTCCATGAGTTCAGGCCAGGTTTCTGCGCTGAGCCTCGCCTTCTTCCTTTCTCTCAATAAGGTTTACGCTCGGGTACCGCTCATTCTCATTGATGACCCGTCACAATCCTTGGACGAAGTGAACGTCGCCTCGCTGACCGACCTGCTCCGTTGCGAGCTCAAGCATTGCCAGCTAGTCGTATCGTCGCATGAAGAGGATATCTCGGCCTACATGCGCTATCGCTTCGACAGGGCGGGTTTGGCCACGAGCTCGCTCAACATGCAGCTCCTGGCGAAAGAGGCTTCGTGAGGGGTACCTTGTAAAGCAAGGTAGGCCGCCGGCTTTCGCGGCCTACTTTTTGTACGATGCATTTTACAATCGTTTATTGCTTGACCAGGGGCGTGTACGCGCCCGCTTTAGCGTGTTGAGGTCAGAAGCATTCTATTATTTGACCATTCAAGCGGTAACGCTGTGCATGAGAGAGTGAAATCCTTCATCGATTATTTGGTAGAGAAAGGACTCCAGTTGAAATACGATCAAATCGGGCCTTTTTAGTTACTGAAGTCCTGCGTTGTTTTCCCTAACCGCTGAGCTGCACCGCTCCAAATGCTCCAGGAAAGTATAAGTATTTGACTCTACTCCTATTACGGCCCTCAGCTCATCGGTGTAATAAGCAACGCCTAGAGGGGTTCCAAACTTCCGACTAGCCAAGGCATCCTCACACTCCCTGCTCCAGATACCAACCACGGCATGCATGTACTCTTTGAAGTTAGGGTGAGTTGTTGCACCTAGCGTATGGCCCGTATACTGGGGCTCATCCGGCAACTGGAGACGAGTCATCCATTTCATCAGGGCCATGTAAGCCGCATCACAAAATCGTTTGTGAATATCTGCCTTTGGAGCATCAATCCCTAGCCGCCCTGACGTTATAACGAGTCGCTCATAGTAAGCCTGCATCCATAGATCCATACGAATTACCGGATAAGGATGTGATCCAGTAGGCTCCTTATCAAAGCGTACAGGCTCATCCCCATTGAACACTAGCATGATAAAGCTTACACTTGCACACTGCATATAAGCTAGGTCGTAGTATTCCTCACCACTATACTGTACCTGTAAAAAGGACGCCATCCAATCCAACGCCTCGTAGTCTGCTGCCAGTTCCGTAGCATGGAAAATGGCTGCTAGCTCACCTGTAAACTTACCGCCCGCACTAATACCAAACTCATTAAGCGTAAGATTCACAGGTGCATTAGAATATTTCGCGCGGATCGCTCCATGATTTTGGTTTAAATGTCCCAACTCATGGAAAATCACAAAGGAAAGACCAAACTGATACATGAGCTCAGCTGCTTCGAACATATCGAAACGCGAAGGCAACATGTGAATACCAAGATGGTGTGCCTCTCCCTTTTTACCCATCGCAAACATAGCAAAATCTAGCGCCTGCGCGTAAATAACCGTCAGGAATTCATAGGTTATCTCAATAATGTGATGAGAAGGTGCATCCATACTTGGCCAAACGGAAGCGGAGGCCCCAATACCACTAGCAGTAGACCACCGAATACTGAGCTGTATACCAGATTTTTCATAATACTGGGCATTGAGATACTCAGCAATCTCACTACCCATATCGGCAGCGATACGATAAAGTTCCAGGTCAGAAATGGGGCGCACGGCTTGATCCAAATTCTCATAAAATTGAACAAATTATACACTTAAACAGTAACAGCGAAACCCTAAAAAGCCCTCAAAGTTTGAGAATCTGAAGCAAGCAAAACAGTAGCCATCGACCTAGACTTGCATTATAGGATGGTCATAATGAAATATATTCCGCAACCTTCTCTGAGCCTGCCTTGCAGGTCAATAAAAGCACAGAAAATCGCGAGTGACCACCGGGTTGATCTGGGCGACCACGGCGGCAAAACACACGCATCCCCAAGCGACGACCTTAGAAACACATGGGGTGCTGAATCTACACATGGCATCGAGATTTGATGCGAATCTCCCTCACTGTACCAGGGCGGTGGATCGGTATCCCCCCACGAACCGCAAAAAAAGATACGCCGTAAAAATTTCGACCACGTAACGGCATCATTATATTTATTTAAATTTGCACCTTTGCTACTATCTAATTTTCATCTACCGAGATATCGAAATGCTTGCGGATCGCGGACATAACTTGGAACTTATTTCCAGCACTCTAATATCATATACATGCTATGTCAGCTTCCAAGCACAGAGAAACTTGCTTGACGAAGCAAAAGGAACTGAAAACGCCTTACTAAGAATCGCAAGCATCACTTACAACAGAAATTTTACAAACCTAAATCATATACAGGAAAACTTCCCTGCCATTGATTGGCTAGAAGCGAACGACAATATCGGCGTCCAAGTAACAACAACCCGAACCTGGAATAAAATCACCTCAACAATCGACAAATTAATAGCCAACAACATCTCAACAAGCAAGGAAGTTTGGTTTTTATTCATATCAAATGACATTTATTCCCCGAGAGAAAACAGCTATCTCGGACACACTATTAAAGCCATTTCCATCCCGGAGCTATTAAGAGACATTTCTCTTCTCAGCAATGAAGCGATTACACTCATCAAGAACGAAGCTCTATCAAATCTAAGCGCCTGGTTCCCTGCATCTTCTCAAAAACCATCCAGCAGCTATATCCACACCAACTACCAAACCCCACTAGGCGAGCCATCTAACTTCATCACACATCACAATCTTTGGAACAGTCTAGGCGACCCGAAAATTATTGGCAACATAGTCTTTATGCAAATACAGGACTTTACTGCGCACTATTCACAGCTACCTCTAATCGCCAGAACGATTATCGCCAAAACAATTCAACATGCGTCTCAACCAGGATGGCTGAGCTGGCAGATTGAAATAAACATCCAGGAACTCGAGCTATACCTCTCTGCCGAAGAACTCTCTAACATGGATAGCATTATTGCTCTTTTGGAAAGTAAAAGCCTCGCACAGATCATTGAAAAGAACCCTAGATATGTAGAGTACGGAGAAGACACTTACATATTTCGCGACAAATACCTTGTACTCAACTGGCGCATAAGCGAGCCAGATTACGACATATTCACAGCACTCAAGTCATTTTACTCAGCACATCTCGACCAGAGAAAATTATTCCAGGCGTTTGAGTTTGCCAATTTTATTGACATTACCTGATTCAAGCTCAGAAAGTTCCTGAAGCGGATATAACACAGACATTGAACTATAAAACCCAGCAGAATTAATATTTTGTGTTAATGCGCAGCGTCGAGGGGTAAGCAGAGCTCGAAAGCCATAAGGGCCCTAAGGTCACATCAGCGGGATGGCCACGCCAGACGAGTACCCATGCCACTTCGGCAGATCAGTACAGCAAGAAAAGATACCTTTGCCCTATGTGGCATCTCGCCACATCCTCAAGGTTGATCAGGAAGGTTTGCATTGGAAGGCATTGAAAAGCGTCACCCCAGCGAGCGGTTCACCAAGCAGTTGATCAAAATGTGCCGAGCCTTGGACAAGGCCTCTGAACACGACTTTGAGGTCAAGGGTTACAGGAACACCCATCCAGGCCACATGGAAGCACTCGAGCTTTGGGTGGTCGGCTCCTATGCCAGAGGTGCTGCGACCTGTGCCGACCTTGATGTAGTGGTGAATTTCAACTCCAGTGGGGCGGCGCCATCATCAAGCGAGACACGGCGCAAGTTCTTCGGCTCTCCTCCACTGCTGCGCCTGTACGAAGGCACCCCCGAGGAAAACAGATCCGGCGTTCCATTCCCCGAGGCTGTGCTTATTTGGACTAAAGCAGACGGAGCGTGGCAGTCCAGAATTGACTCGATCAGACTTGATCCGAACGCCGGCAGGGCACCACGCGAGACAGACGTTATCCCCTTGCGTCCAGAGCAAATGTACCTCTGGCCTGAAGAGCTTGCCAAGGTCGTGGAGCTGCACCGGGCGGGCGTGCTCGAATGGGAGTTCATCCCCTTCAGCGATTCCATGCTGGAGCCTATTCCAGAGCAGGACAAGGGCGAGCCGGAGCGCCAGTTACATCTGCGGACGCGAGACATGGGAAAGAAAACCCAACAGCTCATACCGGCAGTTTGGCGGTTAGCTCGGGAGCTCGAGCACGACATGAGGTAGGACTGCGGCAAATACAAAGAGGCTACACTGATTTGTAGCACCACGCTGATCCACATCGGAAGACCTGCCCTGCCCATGAGAGCGTTTGAAGAGACGACGTTTAAGCACCTGATCCTGGTTTCACACATCACCACTCGAGGCCCCAATTGAGCCTGGCTGATCAGACGCGGCCCCAACCATCCACATTGGTCGCTAGTGGAGAACCGAGCAGCGTACTACGTCGCCTACAATGACCAACCAACCTACTTCTACGTGATGCATGGCTCGGCTGAGATATCGACCCTCGGGCTATTCAAAACCCCTGAGGAGGCCGGAGAATCGATCTTTGATGTGGAGGAAGACGAGCTTGAGCTGTACCAGGTTTGCCAGGCCAGCGGCAAAGACCTTTACGACGCAATGGTCGGAATGGAGGTCGTTGAATACGAGGGTGAGCACCTGGCCCTCACAAGCTTTGGGGCTTACCACGCCAAGGACTACTACCAAGGTTGCAGGCTAGATCACACCCTCGAATCGTTCATGGCGCTTTTTCCACTGAGCAGCAAGTAGCCATGCATCAGTAGAGAAGAGTGATAGTGAGCGGGCATCACGCCGCTCAACACCCAGCAACGCCCATCATGAAACAAGCCAACAAATTGGCACCGTTTATTTATAGCACTGCCAACCATTGACTTACATAGCCAAAAGCCACTACAAAGACAATTGCGGGCTAAATCCGCCTCTTGAAGCTCATCACGAAAGGAACTCGCAATGGCAGATGTTGCAGTTACATGTATTACCAAGCCGAACGTGAATAGTGCTCACGAGCACATCACCCACCTTGGCAACCCTACTGCGGGTTGGAAATGGACAAGGGAGCAGGTTATTCAAAGTATCGATACCAAATCGAATACTTTTTATGTTCAAGACCCTGCGAGCGGGAAGAGGGCCTACATCGGCGTAGTCCGGGAAAACGGCAAAGCCGCACATCTGCGGACTCATGCTGATGGAAAATGGAACAACAACCTGCTCTCCTTGAATCAATGCCCCTTAGGCTAACCTCACGTTACTTACCATGTGAGATAGCTGTCAGGTAGGGCTCCGTATTGATGAGACTGGATGTTCCCATCGATGTGGAGCTCGACTTCTACCTTCACCGACTGTTGAATTACGCTGGATCTGATTGATCTGGGCAAGCGGAGCGCGCAGGCGAGAGGATGAAAGCCCGAACGGCCAAGACCCGCCACAGGGCGGGGTTTGGTTCACGCCAGCCGTCCGCAAAGCGGCCCGCTGAGAGGTTATCGGTGGAGCTTACTGAACCGCTCAACCACAACACTGGGAGCAACGCTTGGCCAGGCTTCCAAATTCGCTGACTTGCGCCAAAAATCAATTGCGCACCAAAGGAAATACATTCCAGGAATTGCTCCGCCTATCATCGAATAGCTGTGCAAAACGGGTATAGCTCCCGTCGTAGGATGGTCTGCGAGCACTGGCAGAAGCGCAAGAATAAACACAGCCACGTAAGCCACAGCAAACCAAATAGCTCCATGGAACATCATGTATACAGGCGTAGCCAGCCGAAGCTTGGTCAGGCTGCGAATCCGCCCGCCCTCCTCCTTATACGCATACACCGCGCCGTGATTTTTGAGTTTATTTTTCGACTTCTTGTAAACACAATAAAAATCGTAGTGCTTGCCAGCCTCAATCTCTTCATATAGCTGAGTGGGAATGACAGTATTGGGAACTAACACACCATCAATTTTCATGATGACCTGGACACTTCCCTCTCGATGCTCAAAAACACGAATATCTTCAAGCTTGCCAGAGACCTTGATGTAATCAGTGCCTGCCACGATACAACTCCTGTCAAAATATCCGATACCTAGCGATAGGCAAAGGGAGACCGCAGGCAGCTCTAAGTAGAGCCACCTAGTTAACAATTAGGGTTTAGTGAAGCCGGTTCGGGCTTGTGAAAAAGGTTTTAGCCCCGGCCTTTAAAAACTCCCGCAACCCTGCACGCCCACCGTCCTTCCGGAAAGTAGCAATCACATAACGGGAATGTTGAGTATTCGCTACCCAGAAGCGCCCCTCCTTATGCAACGACTGGATGTCAGAGCTGCGTAGGTAGTGCCCGTCAGCAAATCGCCCATCCGGGCCAGCGCTCACATGACCAAAAACAACACCAACAGCACTAGCAGCAATGATCTGCGCGTTCACCAGGTACGCGGTGACAGGCTCTGCATACCCTTGGCCTGCGGCGCGCGCGATGCGCAGTAGATCAAAATCGGTGTACCGCCTGCTGTGCAAATCGATGGAATAGGTATTTGACGCTGCCACGTAAAGCTCCTTGCATGGCTGAACCCAGCCAAATCTGATCACGAAATGGAATTACACCGGAGCCCGGTACAGCTCTCTCACCTGCCGAAGAGAGTCATGATCAAACCCACCCTCATGGGAGTCGTTGTAGATCTGACCACTCTCGACCTCGAGCAGGCATACCGGGCAGTCGTTCCTGTCAAAACCCATAGACACTGACTTCAGTCGCTCCATGCGCCACGTCGCAGTGCCATTCAGCCGCGCAGGCGTAACGACCTGAACATCATCAATCTGCAAATCATCGCCTTGGGCACTGACGAGCTCATGTAACTTGGGCTCGTCATTCAACATCTCTTGACTAGAAACGAAACGGCCATCTATCCGCCGCTTCACACTTACGTGATACCAATGGGTAGCAAGCGCTCGAGAAACGCCATGCCAATGCATCAGCCCATCGCCGAACATGCCAGGGATGCCAGCCATGTCAGCTTGGTGAGAACGGAACATATCTTGATCTCTGAAACAGTCGAGTCATCACGAACGAGGCCGTGACACCTAGAAGATTGAGAAGATGCCTTGCAGCGAAGACGACTTCCGTTGGCCTGGCCCCTTGAGCAGGTAGACGGTGTTCCTGGTCTCGAAGATGTACCCATCATTGAAGGTTCGAGCGATTGTCGACCGCACCCAATCGCCAGGCTCAAAGCGCCGCTGTTCGTCGTGCACGACATTGTGGGCAAACAAGAACATGGGCTGACATCCAGCCGCAGCTACCTTGGCCTGCTCACCTTCCGTGAGGATGGCGTCCAGGATCACCCAATCCTCGACGACGCAAAGAGGCATCCGCTTGTAATGTTCTCGAGCAGCGAGGAGCAAATTTTCAAGGGACAGTTCAGAGCCGACAAGATCAACGCCTCCCTCCCCCATTAGACCGTCGCTGAGTGGGCTATCCATCAAGCACATCCCCGCATTTCAATTTCCATAAATTGCCGGTAATTCGGCCATACCGCCATAAACACGACTATAGACGTTTGTTTGGCGGTAAGCAAACGCGGCATATCGTTCGCTTTTGGGGAAAGCATCATGTCGCTGCGTTACTCATTTGCTGCAGTGCTTCAGCTACTGCGAACGCACAAGGGTTTGTCCCAAGACGATTTGTCTTCATTCGTGCCACAAACTAATGTGAGCAAGCTGGAGTTGGCCAAGAGCTCCGTAACCGTTGATACAAGCTATCTACTAGCTGCAGGCTTGGAGGTCGAACCCACCACCCTCCTAGCCCTGGTCATGGCATCACACGATCACCGCTCAGCTCGAGAAACACTTCTTGCATCACTGGCTGAACTAGAAGCGCTGGGCCTGGCCGACAGCCTTCTGCCGACCGAGCCTCAGGCTGTGACACGACTTAACGTATCGTCAGCAAGAAAAAAATTGATGGCTGTACAGGAACAAAAAGCACTCGGTCTCAGTCAGTCCCAAGCTGCTAAAAAGCTAGGGCTTCCAGAAAGCACCTTGCGTCGACTGTGGCATCAATCAATTCAAGACTAGACCTTCTGGGTCTCAGGATCGCTCTCCATCGGCAAATCACGGACGCTGCAGCGCTCTTGGCCCAACTTAGCGAATTGCCCAACAGAGAAGCTCATAAGACCTCTAATAAATCTCCCCAACTGATAGCTGACATCCCACGACTTAGCCAGATCATCCCCCCATCCCTAAGACCTCGATTGATGAAGAAACTGTTTTTCGCAGTAGCGCTAACCCTCACTACTACCCTGACCGCCATTGCCGCTCCTCCTACAACCTTCACCGAAGCTAAGATCATTGCAAAACAGAAAATCTACTTTGACCAAGCTAATAGCTCGGTCGGAGATCTCTACTGTGGTTGCAAATGGACTTGGGTAGGAAAAACGGGTGGTCGAATCGATGCTCAGACATGCGGCTATGAGACTCGCAAGCAGCAAAATCGGGCGGAGAGAACAGAGTGGGAACACATTGTCCCAGCATGGACTTTTGGGCATCAGCGTCAGTGCTGGCAAACGGGCGGGAGAGAAAACTGCGTTGATTCAGATCCTACATTCCGTGCGATGGAGGCTGACCTTTTCAACCTCTACCCAGCCGTAGGCGAGGTGAACGGAGACCGCAGCAATTTCAATTACGGTATGGCACCAGGTGTTGCACGTCAGTATGGCCAATGTACGACCAAGATTGATTTTCAACAGAAGGCTGCTGAGCCTCGCGATCAGGTGAAGGGGCTGGCTGCTCGAACAACGTTCTACATGTTTGATCGGTACAAGCTCAGTATGTCTCGTCAACAACAGCAGGTTCTGATGGCATGGGATAGACAGCATCCGGTGACTGCTTGGGAGATTGAGCGTAATCAGCGGATCTCTCGTATCATGGGTCATTCAAACCCTTTCGTGACTGGCGAACGAACTTGGACGCTCGGCTACAAACCAACCGGTAGCCCCTCGGCCCTATCTGACATCGCGATCCAGTCCAATGCAGATACCGCTAAGCCTACGCTGGAGAAAAAGGCGACGAATGTGTCGATTCTCGGCAATCGGAACAGCCACGTGTACCACCTAGCATCTGGATGCCCTGGCTACCATCAAGTCGCTGAAAAAAACCAAGTGCTATTCAGCTCAGAAGCGGATGCACAGGCTGCGGGGTATCGCAGGGCTAGTAACTGTAAATAACTTGCTCCCTACTCGCAGGACGACGATATAGGGGAGAGCATCTGCGGGGAGGTTATCCTCCTCGCCTACATCAAGTTTCCTCGCGGCAACGTTTCACCTGGCTCATTAGTGCAGGGAACAGACCTGCTCTCGGGCGAGCGAATTCCTCTTAGCAGCAGGCAAAAGCGCAAAGCTCACAACGCGTCATTGAAACGAACTCGATCTGGTTTCTCGGCCAGCCTCGGCGTCAATATTGACATACATGTCAACACCATCATCATGGCCTGCAGCCCAGTAATTTCGGGGCCTCCCGGTGATGTCTGGAATTTGTCACCATGCTTTTTTATCAGATAATAATATCAATGGCGACCGCAGCAACTTCAGTTTCGGTTGGCTGCCTCAGCAGCATGGCCAGTACGGCAGTTGCCTGACCCAAGTCGACTTCAAGGCCAAGAAGGTCATGCCACGCCCTTCGATCCGCGGCATGATCGCACGCACGTACTTCTACATGAGCAAGCAGTACAACCTGCGCTTGTCGAAGCAGGACCGGCAGCTGTTCGAAGCGTGGAGCAAAACGTACCCCCCGCAGGTATGGGAGCTGCAGCGCAACCAGCAAGTGGCCTGCGTGATGGGCCACGGCAATGCGTTTGTCGGGCCAGTGAACCTCAAGGCCTGCGGCTGAAGCTCAAGCCAGTGTCTGCAGGTAGGCGCTGGCCTCCCGGTAACGGGCCAGCCGCGCCAGGTCGGCGGGGCCAGGAACTGGGATGCGCGAGAGGTCGCTGTTATCGGCCAGGTCGGCCAGTTTGACGGTGCGCGCCAACGGGTCACCACCAAGGCGCTGGACGAAGTCTTGGTAAGACTCGCCATCACGCCGGCTCAGCGCCAGCAGCGCGGCAAGAATTTTCAGTGCAAAGCCTTCACGCGCCAAGTCGGACAGGGTCATCGGCGTGTCTTCAATTACATCATGAAGCACCGCGACGATCCGCTGCTCGGGCGTGGAAACCCGCATCATCACACGTAGCGGGTGCAGGATATAGGCCGCCCCACCCTTGTCGTATTGCCCTTCATGCGCCCTGGCAGCCACGGCAATGGCCCGCTCCAGTGTAGACATGAGGCCCTCCCCGTTCAGCTCTCCCAGTGCAAGCATAGCCCGCACGGGCATATACGCCCAGCCTTTGTAGGCGCAGCCTTGTGCTGCGAAGAGGCCGGTGCAGACGCCCTGTATTCAGGTGGCTGCACCGGCCTCTTCACAGCACAAGGCTGCGCCTACACGGTGTGGGTTGTGGGGTTAGCGCTGGGCACCATGCTGGATGACCACCGAATCGGTGCCCAGCTTGGCCATCACCTCGGCCTTGCGCGCCTCGGCCTCTTCCTTGGTCGGGAATGGCCCCATCAACACCACCGGCTTGCCGTTGCGGTATTCGACCGAAGACGGGATACCCTTCTCGATCAGGCGCGCCGTCATGTCGCTCAAGGCACCCATGTTCGCCCCCTGCACCACTTCGACATCCCAGCCTTCCGGGGCCGGCTCACCGGCCAGCGCCTCGGCGCGGCGCTGCAAGTCGGCACCACCGCACAGCTCGCGGATACGCAGGTTGTTGCCGCTGTCGTCGACGATGATCTCGTATTGGCCATCACGCTTGATCGCCACGTAGCTGCGGTAGGCTTCGTAGTGCCCGGCGTCGTCCTTGCCGCGAACCTGACCGCAGATGGTGCCATGGGTGTCGATCCGCACGTTGCCGAACTTGGCAGTCTTGGGGTTGTGCAGGTGCTCGGCCACCTGTTTGTGCACGCCTTCGACTTCGTTCTCACAGCCCGCCAGGGCGAGCACTGCCATTACCACAGCCAGTTTGCGCACGCGTGTACCTCCAGATTCGAAGAGGCGGATTCTAGCATGCCGCCCCCGGGCAAGGACCGCGACCATACGTTACACCCTGCTACCGCGATGCGCCGACCACCGCCCCCTGCGCAGCCACGGCCCGGGCACTGATCGCCATTTCTTATCCCCCTGATAAAAAACTTGAGGCAGCCGAAACCGGGCGTTTCAGACAACAATCCAGGCAGTCGTACGACGACGTATGTCCAATAATAAAAAGGTGACCCCATGCCCCGCTTACACCTAAAGGTGGATGTTGCTGTCCGCGCTCTCGCACCAAGCGCTTTCGGCGCTCCCTGGGCAGCTCTGCTCCAGGAGGCGCCATGAAAACACTGATCGATAGTTACTTTCTGGTTCTGAAAACGCTGGTGATTGCCTGCCTTGTGGCCATCACCTGCCTGATTTTCACCAATGTCGTGCTGCGCTATGGCTTCAACTCAGGCCTGTTCTTCAGCGAAGAGATCTCCCGCCTGGCATTCGTCTGGCTGGTGTTTGCCGGCGCCCAACTGATGCTTCACGAAAACGGCCACATCGGTGTCGACATCGTCACCCGCCGGGTTTCACCCGGTGTGGCCAGGTGCCTGCTGGCACTGACGCAACTACTCATGCTCTACGTGACCTGGCTGTTCCTTGACGGCAGCTGGAAGCAGACCGTGATCAACCTGCATGTCGGCGCCCCCTCCACCGGCATTTCCATGGCCTTATTCCATGGGGCAGGCCTGGTCTTTTGCATCCTCAGCGGGTTGCTGATCTTCACCCAACTGGTCAGAAACCTGATGGGCACCCTTCCCGCGCACACCCCGGCCGAGCCCTCGGCAGCCGAACACGGAGCAGTCGAATAATGGCCCTGTCAGTCTTCGTCGGCGTGCTGATGGCCGCCATCTTGATCGGCGCCCCCATCGCCTACGCCCTGATCCTCTGCGGCGTGGCCCTGATGTGGCTGCTGGGCCTGTTCGATGGCCAGATCATCGCGCAGAACATCATCAATTCGGCAGGCAGCTTCCCCCTGCTGGCCATTCCGTTGTTCATCATCGCTGGCGAGGTCATGAACAGCGGTGGCCTGTCCAAGCGCATCATCAAGCTGGCTATCACCCTGGTCGGCCACCTGCGCGGCGGGCTCGGCTACGTCACCATCTTCGCCGGCGTGCTGCTGTCCAGCCTGTCCGGTTCGGCACTGGCCGACGCCGCCTCGTTAACCGCCCTGCTGCTGCCGATGATGGTCCTCGCCGGCTACAACCGCGACCGCTCCGGCGGCCTGATCGCCTCGGTATCGGTGCTTGGCTCAATCATCCCGCCCAGTATCGGGTTCGTCGTGCTGGGCGTCGCGTCCGGCCTGTCGATCACCAAGCTGTTCCTGGCCGGCATCGCCCCCGGGCTGATGATCGCCGCCGCCCTGGTCGTGGCCTGGTGGCTGATGTCGCGGCGCAACACCGACGTCGAACTGAGCCCGAAGGCCAGCGGCAAAGAGCGCCTCAAGGCTTTGGTCGACAGCTTCTGGGCATTGATGCTGCCGGTGATCATCGTGGTCGGCCTGCGCTTTGGCGTGGTCACCCCCACCGAGGCCGGCGCGGTGGCCAGCGTCTATGCACTGCTGGTGTCGTCGTGCATCTACCGCGAACTGAGCCTCAAGTCCCTCAATGACCTGCTGCTGCGCGCCGGCAAGACCACCGCCGCCGTGATGTTCCTGGTCGCCGCCGCCTCGATACCGGCCTGGATGATCACCATCGCTGATATCCCCGGGCAGATCATCGACCTGATCCAGCCGGTGATGGACAACCCGCGCCTGCTGATCGTGGTGCTGATGCTGTTGATCCTGGTGATCTCGATGGTCATGGACCTGACCCCGACCGTGCTGCTGCTCGCCCCCATCCTGGTACCGGTGGTGACCGCGGCGAACATCGACCCGATCTACTTCGGCGTGCTGTTCATGATCAATTGCTCGATCGGCCTGATCACCCCGCCCGTGGGCACGGTGCTCAACGTGGTCTGTGGCATCGGCAGGATGCGCTACGAAGCGCTGCTCAAGGGCACGTTCCCGTTCCTGATCGCCGAAGTCATCGTGCTGTTCCTGCTGGTCATCTTCCCTGAACTGGTCACCGTCCCTGCCCAGTGGTTTGGCCACTGATCCCCACAACAATAAACAACAATAAAAGGTACACAGCATGAAGAAGCTCGCCGTCATCGCCGCCCTGTTGCTTTCCAGCAGCCTGAGCATGGCCGCCGACTACAACGCGCGCGTGATCAAATTCGCCGCCACCAGCCCCAAGGGCACGCCACCGGCCATCGGCATGGAGCTGTTCGCCAAGAAAGTGCAAGAACGCAGCGATGGCAAGATCAAGGTGCGCACCTTCCCCAATGGCGTGCTGGGTGGCGACGTGCAGGTGCTGTCGTCGCTACAAGGTGGCGTAGTGGAAATGATGACCTGGAACGCCGGGCTGATGATCAACCACGTCACCGACTTCGGCATCCTCGATTTCCCGTTCCTGTACACCGACACCGCCAAGGTGGATGCCATGCTCGATGGCGAAGTGGGCAAGATGCTCACCGACCAGCTGCCTGAGAAAAACCTGGTAGGCCTAGCGTTCTGGGAGCTCGGCGTGCGCAACCTGACCAACAACGTGCGCCCGGTGCAAAACCTTGAAGACATCGCGGGCCTGAAGATCCGCGCCCAGCAATCGCCCCTGTTCCTCGACGTGTGGGCGGCGTTGGGCGCCAACCCCACCCCGCTGCCCTTCACCGAGGTGCACACGGCGCTGGAAACCGGCACCGTGGATGGCCAGGAAAACCCGGCGGCGCTGATCCTCGCCTCGCGCTTCAACGAGGTGCAGAAGTACCTGAGCCTGACCCGGCACAACTACAACCCGCAGATCGTGCTAATCAGCAAAACCTTCTGGGACACCCTCAACCGCGACGAGCAGCAACTGCTCACCGAGGTCGCCCAGGAAGTGCGCCTGGAGCAGCGCCGGATCTCTCGCGAGGCCGACATCAAGGCCATCGCCGACCTGCGCAGCGATGGCATGCAGGTCAACGACCTGCCGGCCGAAGAGCTCGCACGCATCCAGGCCAAGATCCGCCCTGTGGTCGACAAGTACGCCGCCCAGATCAACCCCGAATTGGTCAGCAAGGTCTACCAGGCCATGGGCTACCAGGCGCAGTGACGCTACCCGCGCCGCCCCCGCGGCGCCCTCTATTGCCAATAAGGAACAGCATGAAAATCTCCGTCGCCCAGATTCACCCGGTGGCCGGCAACCCGGCGCGCACCCTTGAAAAAGTCGCCGAACTGGCGCGCCAGACCGCCGCCGAAGGTTCACGCCTGATCGCCTTCGCAGAATGCCTGATCACCGGTGGCGCCTTCGACAGCCGCGAAGACCTCGAACGCGGCGCCATCACCCTCGACGCCTTAGCGCCATTGCTGCAGGTATCGGCACAGAGCGGCATCCTGATCGTGGTCGGGTTTTACGAACGGCATGAGGCCTCGGTCTACAACACCGCCGCGCTGATCGGCCCGCAGGGCATCGTCGGCCTGCACCGTAAGCGCCATCTGCCATTCATGATCGGCGACCGCTTCACCGACCGCCCCAGCGAGTGGACACCGCCGGTATTCGACACCGAGATCGGCCGTATCGGCTTGGCCATCTGCTATGAAATCCGCTTCCCCGAGGTAGTGCGCACGCTGGCGCTTGAAGGCGCCGACATTGTCGTGCTGCCCGCCGCCTGGCCCGAGCAGGCGCGCATGCTGCCGGACATTTTCAGCACCGTCCGCGCGGCAGAGAACATGGTCTATTTCGTCGCCCCCAACCGCAACGACATGGATGAAGGCATGCAGTTCATCGGCACCAGCCACATCATCGAACCCTCCGGCAAGACCTTGGTACGCGCAGGGCTCGAAGACGGTGTGTACAGCGTCGAGATCGACCTGGCCAAGGCCCGCAACAAATCGCTGATCCGCGACCCTGGCGTGTTCGAAGTGCACCCGTTCCGCGACCGGCTGCCCGAAACCTACCGCATCTGATACCCGCCAAAGGCAGACCTCAAGCATGAACCCAAACACCCCACACGCATCGCTGAAGGCCCGCATGGCACGCGGTACCACCTTTGGCATGAACATCTACAGCACAGCCTGCATGGCCATCGAAGTGGCCGGCAACTGGGGGCTGGACTTTGTCTTCATCGACGCCGAGCACACTGCGTTGGGTGTCGACAGCCACATGGAAAAACTTTTGCTGGCCGCCAACAGCGCCGCCATCCCCGGCCTGGTGCGGGTGCGTGGCACGCTGGAGTGGGACATTCGCAAGGCGCTGGAAATGGGCGCGGCTGGCGTGATCGTGCCGCAGGTGCACACAGCGGCGCAGATGCGCGAGATCATCCGCTACAGCAAGTTCCCCCCGCTGGGGCGCCGCGGCGGTGACAGCTCGGTGCGCTCGGCAGGCTACGCCGGGCCTGGCTTCGACTGGGCCACGTATACCCAGGCAGAGAACACCCGCAGCGTGATCGTGCCGATGGCCGAGAGCTACGAGTTCTTTGACAACATCGATGAAATACTCGATGTGGAGGGGATCGACGCCGTGCATTTCGGCCCTGCCGACTACTCCCTGTCGCGACAATTGCCGGTCGACTATCGCCTCGGCAACCCGGAAGTGCTGCAACGTTTGCAGTTGCTGATCGAGAAATGCCACGCCCGCTCGATCCAGGTGATGGTGCCGTGCTTCCCCGCAGACCAGGCCACGGCGCAACGCTTGATCGAAATGGGCAGCGACATGCTGTTGATGGGCAGTGACCTGTCCTGGCTGAACCAGGCCGGGCAACAGATAGCGGCCGTGAAGCACGCATTGGCTTAAATGCCGGCCGGCCAGGGTGCATGTGCCCGGCCGGCCCTATTGCTGCCTTATAAAAGCGACTAACTAATCAACCAAGAAATTCTGTTTGACCAAGGTCGCGCGAATAATCGACACCAAGGTGTCGAGTTGCATATCCGGGCGTTCGGTCAAATACGACAGGCAGAACTTGGCTGGCGGAATCGGCGGATCGCACGGCAAGGTCTTCAACATATCGACGGCCAACATGTCGCGAATCAATGGCACCGGCAAAATACCAATGGCATGCCCCGCCGAGACCATCTTGGCAATAAAGGCCAGCGAATTGCTTGAATGAAAGGCATGGCTGACCGAGCCACTTTCTTTCAGCCAGCGGTCAACCACTGAATACAGTGTCGAGGGCGCACTGTGGGTCACGATCGAATATTGCCGGGCATGCTCCGCCAAAAAAGGCCCCTGGGCCACGTCCAGGTGCCGCGCGGCCACCCACTGGAAGGTCATCCAGCCGAGAAACACATCGGTCACATCCTCACGCGTGGCCGGGTTGGTCAGCAGCGCGATGTCGAGTTCATGATCGTTCAGCTTGCGGTTGAGCACGGCGCCGACGTCGATGGAAATCTCCAGGGTGATCTCCGGGAAGTGCGCCTTTATATCGCTGATCACCGCGGTCAGCCCAACCATGGCCGAGCACTCGTCCGCGCCCAGGCGCAAGCGCCGGTGCTTTTTTTGCTGCGCGGCAAATTGCTCGAGTTGCGTGCTGTTGTTAAGCACCAGTTCGGCATGGCGCAAGGCGGTATGGCCGTCTGCGGTGAGGCTCATGCGCTGCTTGCTGCGGTCGAACAACTTGACGCTGAGCAGCGATTCCATTTCCTTGATCCGCGCCGACACCGCAGGTTGGGTCAGGTGAAGATGGCGGGAGGCCGCGTGAACACCCCCAAGGCGGGCGGTCCAGTAGAACGCCTCGATCTGCATCAGCGTAATACGCATGATAAAAACTGCTCCGGTAACTGCTTACGGATTTTTATTATCGACCGTTCGGCGTGCTTGTTAGGATGACCGAAACCCTTCGAAAAAGCATCCGGCATAACAAGAACTTCCTATGTATATTATCGAAGCACTGCCCGCCCCGATCAGCGCCACCGAACTTAAAGTACTGATCAACGCCGAACCGGCAACGATCGGCCACTTCATTACCCACGGTATTGCCAACCCCCACATCAAGGCCCACTTTCAGAATGTGCGGACCGTCGGTACTGCGGTAACCGTGAGGATGCCCGGCAACGATGGCGGGATTTTGCACTACGCCATGGGCTGCGTGCGCCCAGGCGACTTCCTGGTGGTAGACCGCTGCGGCGAGCGCATAACCGCCACACTGGGCGGCGCCATGGCGTATGCCGCCAAGCAGGCTGGCGTGGCCGGGATCATCGTCGATGGCTATGTCACCGACCTGGGCGAAATCCGCGAGCATGGCGTGCCTGTGTGGTCCCGCGGCGCCAGCGCGATCACCACCCGCGTGATCGGCCAGGAGGGCGAGTTCTGCACGGCCATCCAATGTGGCGGGGTGATTGTCCACCCCGGCGATGCGGTGGTGGCCGACGAAAACGGCATGGTGTTTCTGCGCCCGGGCCAAGTCATCGAACTGGCTCAGCGTGCCATCGACTTCCAGCGCAACGAAAAGCACACACTGGCGCGGTTGGCCAAGGGTGAGAAGTTCCCTGATATCGTCGGCTCGCGGCCGACCATCGAGGCGGCGTCCCGCCCACGCTGACCCAACATCGCCTGAAGTAGCTCCCGAACAAGAACAAGAGGACTACCGTGAAGTTCAGCCCCCTACTCATCGCCCTGGCGCTCGGCGCGCTGCTCAGTAATTCGCCTGCGTTTGCGGACACGCCTGCGCCGCAACAAGCGACGCCTGTGATCCGCTTCAACGTGGTCGGCGGTGGCAGCCACAACTACACGTTCCGCGCGGTTGAACAGCCGTTCTGGAACCAGACGTTGCCAGCGCAATCGCAAGGCAAGGTCACCGCGCAGTTGCTGGGGTTGTCGGAGAGCGGCCTGAAAGGGCCGGAGATCATTCGTCTGATGCGTTTTGGCGCAGTCGATATCGGCATGGGCGTGTTCGCCTTCGTGGCCGGCGACGATGCCACCTTCGAGGGCGTGGACCTGCCCGGCCTGGCCGATACCATCGACACCGCCCACACCATCGCCGACGCCTACAAGCCGGTGCTGGAACAACGCATGGCCGAGCGCCACGGCATCAAGCTGCTGGCCACCGTGCCGTATACCGCGCAGGTGTTCTTCTGCCGCGACGCCGTGCACGCGCTGGCCGACCTGCAGGGCCGTAAAATCCGCACACGCGGGCGCAACATGGCCGAACTGGTCAAGGCTATCGGTGCCGCGCCGGTCACCCTGCCCTTTGCCGAAGTGGTGACCGCCATGCAGACCGGCGTCATCGACTGCGCCATCACCGGTATTGGCTCTGGCAATGCCGCCAAGTGGTACGACGTTGCAGGCTACCTCTACAACCTGCCCGTCGATTGGTCGATCGGCTTTTATGGCATCGGCCTGAAGCGCTGGCAGCAACTGCCGCCCGAGGTGCAGCAATTGCTGCAGGCGCAATCGCAGGTGCTGGAGGATGCCTTGTGGCGCGAGACCGCCAATGAAAACCGCTATGCCGAAGCCTGCAATGTCGGCAGCCCTGATTGCCAGATTCACCACCCCGCGCACATGACCGCCTCGGCCCCGACCGCCAGCGAAAAACAGGCGCTGCGCCAGGCTGCGCTGCACATCGCCAATGACTGGGGCAAACGCTGCGGCGGCCCTTGCGTGGCGCGCTGGAATGCCACCGTGGGCGATGCCATCGGCATGCGCCTCGCCCCATGAGCTACCTTGCCCCCGGAGACTACCGACATGCACACCGCCCGCTCAGGCATGGGTGTCATCAGCACCATTGCCAAAGCCAGCACCTGGGTCGGCGGCTTCGCCCTGCTCGCCTGTGCGTTGCTGATCAGCATCGACTTGATCTTGCGCAAGGCCCTGGGTGTTTCCCTGGGCGGCGCCGATGAAATGGCCGGGTACGTGCTGGCGATCACCAGTGCCTGGGCGTTTCCAGTCACGTTGCTGAAACGCGCGCACATACGCGTGGACATCCTCTACACGCGCCTAGGGCTGCGGCCCAGGGTGGCACTCGACCTGTTCGCCCTCACCTGCATGGCGCTGCTGGTCAGCACCTTGGCCTACCACGCAGGGAACGTGCTGTGGGACTCCATCGAATACCGTTCGGTATCGAACACGCCCTTGCAGGTACCACAATGGATACCCCAGTCGCTGTGGTTCGCCGGCTACCTGTTCTTTGCCCTGACCCTGGCGAGCCTGGCGATCATCTGCCTGGGCCACTTGCTGAAGGGCCGCTGGCACGCTATCAGCACACTGATAGGCATCAACTCGGTGGAAGAGGACATCCAGGCAGAACGTTACCCAGACAGCACCACGGGCAAGGAGCGCACGCCATGCTGAGCCTTACCCTGTTCATGCTGCTGGCGCTATTGGCGTTGAGCGTTGCCGCCGCCGTCAGTGTCGGCCTGCTGGGGATGTCGCTGTCGCAGCTGTTCTCGACGCTGCCGTTGAGTAGCGCCATGGGCGAGATCGCCTGGAATACCAGCAGCGAATTCCTGCTGGTGGCGATCCCTTTGTACATCCTGATGGGTGAGCTGCTGGTGTGTTCAGGCGTCGCCGGGCGCATGTACCAGGCCGTCGAGAAGTGGCTGTCGTGGTTGCCGGGTGGCCTGATGAATTCGAACATCGGCGCCAGCGCACTGTTCGCCACCACCAGTGGCTCCAGCGTAGCGACCGCCGCCACCATTTCGACCCTGGCCATCCCCGAGCAGGAACGCAAAGGCTACAACGCACCGCTGTTTCTCGGTTCGATTGCCGCCGGCGGCACGCTGGGCATCCTGATTCCGCCCTCGATCAACATGATCCTGTTTGCCTTGATCGCCAACGTGTCAGTGCCCAAGCTGTACCTGGCCGCGACGCTTCCCAGCATCATCCTGAGCATGCTGTTTATTGCACTGATCGTGGTGGCCTGCCTGATTCGCCCCCAGTTGGGCGGCCGCAAAGAGACTACCCGCTGGGCCGAGCGCCTGGCCTGCCTGCCTGACCTGCTGCCGCCGCTGGCCATCTTCGCCCTGGTGATTGGTTCGATCTACAGCGGCTTCGCCACGGCCAGCGAATCAGCCGCGCTGGGGGTGCTGAGTGCCTTTGGCCTGGGCCTGTGGCGCCGGGCATTCACCTGGCAAAGCCTGGGCCAGGCGTTCGAGGCTACCCTGCGCACCACCGGCATGATTATTTTCATCACCCTGTCGGCGTTCTTTCTCAACTTTGTGCTGGCGTCCATCGGACTGACCACCACACTGGTCAATTTTGTCACCGACCTGAACCTGTCGCCGATGGCCACACTGCTGGCGATCATCCTCTTCTACATCGTACTGGGCTGTTTCATGGACACATTGGCCATGCTGATCACCACCGCGCCACTGATCGTGCCGATTGTCGTCGCCTTGGGCTTCGATCCGCTGTGGTTTGGGGTGGTGTTGATCGTGTTGTGCGAGATGGGCCAGATTACGCCGCCGTTCGGCATGAACCTGTTTGTGGTGCAGAGCATCCGTGGGCGGGGCAACTTCATGGACGTGGTGTACGGCGCGCTGCCGTTTTGCCTGGCGTTGCTGGTGCTGATCGCGCTGTTGATCGCTTTCCCGCAACTGGCACTGTGGTTGCCGGCGGCTTTCTAGCAGGCAATAAAAAAGGGCGATCTGTGTAGATCGCCCTTTTTCGATTTGGTAGGCACAATTGGACTCGAACCAACGACCCCCACCATGTCAAGGTGGTGCTCTAACCAACTGAGCTATGTGCCTGTCGTGTGGTGCGCATATTAGACATCGAATACGCACCTGTAAAGCGTTTTTTTCAGAAAAATCAAAAACTTTCAGCTTTGCTGCGCTACCGGGTTTTGTAGGAGCAGCCTTGTGCTGCGAAAGGGCCCGAGTGGTCACCGCAGATCAATGTCAGCGGGATTGGCCTCTTCGCAGCACAAGGCTGCTCCTACAGTAAAACGCGTGCGCATTAAAAAAGGGTGACCCTTGCGGATCACCCCTTTTCGATTTGGTAGGCACAATTGGACTCGAACCAACGACCCCCACCATGTCAAGGTGGTGCTCTAACCAACTGAGCTATGTGCCTGTCGTGTGGTGCGCATTCTACGCAATCCAAAAACCCTGTCAACACTTTTTTTCGCGCTAACTCACTGAATCTTAACCTCTTTATAGAAAGGCTCCGGCGACAGCCGGGTAAAGGATTTTTAACGGACGACTAGCGGGTGTTTATTATTATTGATAGCATCGCTACATTCGTTAAAAATATAAAACACGAGGTTCCTCGAGCATGGCCAACACCCCCTACCCCCAGTCCTACTACGCCGCCTCGGCTAACCCGGTGCCGCCACGTCCGGCGCTGCAGGGTGAGGTGGAAACCGATGTGTGCATCATCGGCGCCGGCTACACCGGCCTGTCCAGCGCCCTGTTCCTGCTGGAAAACGGCTTCAAGGTCAGCATCGTCGAAGCGGCCAAGGTCGGCTTCGGCGCATCCGGCCGCAACGGTGGCCAGATCGTCAACAGCTATAGCCGTGACATCGACGTGATCGAACGCACCGTCGGCCCCAAGCAGGCACAATTGCTGGGCCAGATGGCGTTCGAAGGTGGCCGCATCATTCGTGAGCGCGTCGCCAAGTACAACATCCAGTGCGACCTTAAAGACGGTGGCGTATTCGCTGCCCTCACCTCCAAGCAGATGGGCCACCTGGAGTCGCAAAAGCGCCTGTGGGAACGTTTCGGCCACACTCAGCTGGAGCTGATGGACCAGAAGCGCATCCGTGAAGTCGTCGCCTGCGACAGCTACATCGGCGGCATGCTGGACATGAGCGGCGGCCACATCCACCCGCTGAACCTGGCCCTGGGCGAAGCTGCCGCGGTCGAATCGCTGGGCGGCATCATTTATGAGCAGACCCCGGCCGTTCGCATCGAGCGTGGCGCCAACCCGGTCGTTCATACCCCACAGGGTAAAGTGCGCGCCAAGTTCATCATCGTCGCCGGTAACGCCTACCTGGGCAACCTGGTGCCAGAGCTGGCCTCCAAGTCCATGCCGTGCGGTACTCAGGTGATCACCACCGAGCCCTTGGACGCGGACCTGGCACGTACCCTGCTGCCGCAGGACTACTGTGTCGAAGACTGCAACTACCTGCTCGACTACTACCGCCTGACCAGCGACAAGCGCCTGATCTTCGGTGGTGGCGTGGTCTACGGCGCACGCGACCCGGCGAACATCGAGGCGATCATCCGTCCGAAGATGCTCAAGGCCTTCCCGCAGCTGCAGAACGTGAAGATCGACTACGCCTGGACCGGCAACTTCCTGCTGACCCTGTCGCGCCTGCCTCAGGTCGGCCGCATTGGCGACAACATCTATTACTCCCAGGGCTGCTCGGGCCACGGTGTGACCTACACGCACCTGGCAGGCAAGGTGCTGGCCGAAGCGCTGCGTGGTCAGGCCGAACGTTTCGACGCGTTCGCCGGCCTGCCGCACTACCCGTTCCCGGGTGGCCAGATGCTGCGTGTACCGTTCAGCGCCATTGGTGCCTGGTACTACAGCCTGCGCGACCGCCTGGGCTTCTGATACCTCTGTAACATCGCACCGGCCTCTTTGCGGGTAAGCCCGCGAAGCGGCCGGTGCGCGGCTTACCGCCCCAGGCTGTTCACCGCCTGTTTGGCGGCGACTTCCTGCCCTGCGCGGGCAAGCTCGTCGGCAGCCTGCAACCAGCGTTGCCGGTCTACCTGGGCGGGCAGTTGCCGCGGCGGTTGCAGCAGCACCGCCCAACTCCCCTGCTTGGCCCAGGCCGAGGCAAAGTCATCAAAGGCCATCAGTTGCCGACGGTGCATGCCTGAGCGCAACAGTACGCGTTGCTTGTAGCGGTCATAACCGATCAGCACGGCGTAGCGTGGCTCGCTCCACCAGGCCGAACCCTCCTCATAACGCAACAACACCGGGTTGCCCGCCGCCACTTGTGTGAGCAAGGCGTCCAGTTGCTTGTCCAGCGTATACACCACCATGCCGTAGTCGCGTGCGACGCGGGGGATACTGGTATCCAGGGTCTCGGCGCCTTGGGGCAGGTTCAAAGGTTTGTCCAGCAGCCCGGGGGTGATCGGCGCGCCCTGTTGCGAAAGCAGCGCCGCCAAGGCCATGGCGCCGCTGTGGTTGGCGTTACCCCGGTAGAACGGCACGCTGCTGATTTCAACCCGCTGCGGAAGGCCTTTGAGGCTGGCGGGCGGTGCGCTGGCGCAACCGGCCAGGCTGACTGCCACCAGACCAGCCAGCAGCAACCGGCGTGGGGCTGAAGCCAGCGATTTGAAGGAAACTTGCTCCATGGGCACTCGCTTGTTCCGATGCCAAGCAGGCAGCGCCCGGCTCTGGGCACCGATCATAGGGCCCACAGGTGCGCGGGTATAGTCCGACAGCGGCTTGTAGCGAATCGGCCTCAGCAATAGACCTAAGGTCAATGGAACGTCACAAGGGGCAGGCTAGACTAATGAAGTGTCTGTAAGGCGAGTTCTGGCTGACAGCGCTGGCCCGAGAGAAGGAGGCACACATGAGCCTGACCCTGGCAATCCTCATGCTGGTAGGTATGTGGCTAAGCGTCGCAGCCGCCATGCTGTGGGGTGTACTGCGTATCGTACGGCGTCATTCCCATCATCACCTGCCACCGCAGGGTGTGGCCGAACCTCAGGCTGTGCGCGGGGCGCGGCGGCAGGTAGAGGCACATTAATCGCACGTATTTGATGAATACCTGTGGGAGCGGGCTTGACCCGCGAATGGGGCCATGCGGTGGTTGGCACCGGCTTCGCCGGTGTTCGCGGGGCAAGCCCGCTCCCACATGGCCCCGCTTTTTCTAGATCAACCCTCAGCCGCTTCGCGCTTCATCCGCGCCCGGCGAGCCATGATGTTGAGGATCTCGATCAAGGTCGAGAACGCCATCGCCGCATACACATACCCTTTCGGCACGTGAGCGCCCATGCCTTCGGCGATCAGGGTCATGCCGATCATGATCAGGAAGCCCAGGGCTAGCATCACCACGGTCGGGTTGTCATTGATGAACTTGGCCAGCGGGTCGGCCGCCACCAACATCACGATCACAGCAGCGATCACGGCAATGATCATGATCGGCAGGTGTTCGGTCATGCCCACGGCGGTGATGATGCTGTCGATCGAGAAGACGATATCCAGCAACAGGATCTGGCCAATGGCCGCAGCGAAGCCCAAGGTGATGGTGGAGCCGGCCTTGGATTCTTCCTTGGCACCGTGCGGGTCGACGTTTTCGTGAATTTCCTTGGTCGCCTTCCACAGCAGGAACAGGCCACCGGCGATCAGGATCATGTCCTTCCACGAGAAGCTATGGCCGAACACATCGACCACCGGCTCGGTCAGTTGGACGATCCAGGCCACGGTGCTGAGCAGCGCCAGGCGCATGACCAAGGCCATGCTGATACCAATGCGCCGCGCCTTGGAGCGGTACTCCAGGGGCAGCTTGTTGGTGAGGATGGAGATGAAGATCAGGTTGTCGATGCCGAGCACGATCTCCATGGCCACCAGCGTGGCGAGGGCGACCCAGGCGGTCGGGCTTGCGGCGAGTTCCAGCAAATATTCCATTTAATCAATCCTGCATCGGGTCTTGGGGTCAGATGTCCTGGGTCTTTTCTTGCTTTTCAACGTCTTTTGGCGCCTGGCCTTCGCTGCCGATGGCATCGCTCAGGGCCTGCTGCGCCGCTTCGTTGGTCTTGTCGATGGCCTGCTTGGCCGACTGGGCGGCCTGGTCGAGCATCTGCTGGGCGGATTTCTCGGCCTGATCGCAGCCGGCCAGGGTGAACAGGGCCAGGGCCAACACCAAAGGCGTGCCAATGGATTTAAGCTGCAACATGGGTTCCTCGCTTGTCGATATTCCGGCGGCGCACGCAGCGCCTGATGGAGTCGCATTCTAAAGAGGCTAATACATCAGGAAAATTCGTATTTTCAGCGGTTATACTTCGGTTTTTACGAATCGAGAAAAAACCGATGCTCAACTACCGCCAGTTGCACTACTTCTGGGCCGTGGCCAAGACCGGCAGCATTGCGCGGGCCAGTGAGCAATTGAACCTGACCCCCCAGACCATCAGCGGGCAGATCAGCCTGTTCGAGCAGACCTATGGCTTGGAGCTGTTTCAACGGGTCGGGCGGCAACTGGAGCTGACCGAAACCGGCCGCCAGACGCTGGTATATGCCGAGCAGATGTTCCAGATCGGCGGCGAGCTTGAAGCGCTACTGCGTGCCGGCCCACAGGAACAGATCCTGTTCCGTGTGGGCGTGGCCGACGTGGTCCCCAAATCCATCGTCTATCGCCTGCTGGCGCCGACCATGGAGCTGGACGAGGTGCTGCGCATCAACTGCCGCGAAGATAAGCTGGAGCGGCTGCTGGCAGACTTGGCGATCCAACGCCTGGACTTGGTTATCTCCGACAGCCCGATGCCCAGCCACCTGGACATCAAGGGCTACAGCCAGAAGCTGGGCGAGTGCGGCCTGAGTTTCTTCGCCACCCAGGCCTTGGCACAACGCCATGCCGGCCCCTTCCCGGCCTGCCTGCAAGATGCGCCGCTGTTGATTCCAGGCCAGGAAACCGTGGTGCGCAGCCGCTTGCTGCGTTGGCTGGGCGAGCAACAGGTGCAGCCGCGCATCGTTGGCGAGTTCGACGACAGCGCCTTGATGCAGGCATTCGGGCAATCGGGCAGCGGCATTTTCGTCGCGCCCAGCGTCATCGCCGAGGAGGTGTGCCGCCAGTATGGCGTGCAGTTGATCGGGCAGACCGAGGCGGTGCATGAGTCGTTCTACGCCATCTCGGTGGAGCGCAAGGTCAAGCACCCGGGCATCGTGGCCATTACCGAGGGGGCACGGCGGGAGCTGTTTCACTGGTAATTTTTCCCACTTCATTGCCGGCAAGCCCTACAGCGGTCTGTGGTAAAGTCCCGCCCTTTCAAAAACCGAGACTGCGCTGCACATGACCCCTGTCTTCCGCCTCCTCAACCGCACCAGCCTGGTGACGCAGATCGTCATCGGCCTGCTCGCGGGCATCGCCCTGGCACTGCTGGCGCCCGACGTCGCCCGCAACCTGGCCTTCCTCGGCAAGGTGTTCGTCAGCGCCCTCAAAGCCGTGGCGCCGATCCTGGTGTTCATCCTGGTCATGGCCTCGATCGCCAACCACCGCCATGGCCAGGAAACCCACATCCGCCCGATCCTGTGGCTGTACCTGCTGGGTACCTTTGCCGCAGCCGTGGTGGCCGTGGTCGCCAGCATGCTGTTCCCATCGCACCTGGCACTGAGCGCCGGCGACGCCGCCCTGAGTGCGCCGGGCGGCATCACGGAAGTGCTGCAGAACCTGCTGCTGAGCGCCGTCGACAACCCGGTCAACGCCTTGCTCAATGCTAACTTCATCGGCGTACTGACCTGGGCGATCGGCCTGGGCGTGGCCCTGCGCCATGCAGGCGAAACCACCCGCACTGTGGTCGAGGACCTGTCCAACGGCGTGACCCTGATCGTGCGCGTGGTCATCCGCTTCGCCCCGCTGGGCATCTTCGGCCTGGTCAGCGCGACCCTGGCCCAGTCAGGCTTGAACGCCCTGCTCGGCTACTTGCACCTGCTGGCCGTGCTGATTGGCTGCATGCTGTTCGTAGCCCTGGTGATGAACCCGCTGATCGTGTTCTGGAAGATTCGCCGCAACCCGTACCCACTGACGTTGTTGTGCCTGCGTGAAAGCGGTATCACGGCGTTCTTCACCCGCAGCTCGGCCGCCAACATTCCGGTCAACCTCGCGCTGTCGGAGCGCCTTGGCCTGCATGAAGACACCTATTCGGTGTCGATCCCCCTGGGCGCGACCATCAACATGGCCGGCGCCGCGATCACCATCACCGTGCTGACCCTGGCGGCCGTGCACACCCTGGGTATCCCGGTCGACTTGCCGACTGCGGTGTTGCTGAGTGTGGTGGCAGCGGTCTGCGCGTGCGGCGCTTCGGGCGTGGCGGGTGGTTCGCTGTTGTTGATCCCGCTGGCTTGCAGCCTGTTTGGCATCCCCAGCGAGATCGCCATGCAGGTGGTTGCCGTGGGCTTCATCATTGGCGTGCTGCAGGATTCGGCCGAGACTGCGCTGAATTCTTCGACCGATGTGCTGTTCACGGCAGCGGCGTGCCAGGCTGAAGAGCGACGCGGGGCTTAAGCGTGTTGGGGCCGCTTTGCGGCCCTTTCCGACCAGCCCGGAGCCCCGGCAAGGCCGTTCAACAAGCGCTGCCAATTGCCTAATGCAGCGGCTTTACCTACGCTAGTGGCCTTTTCCTCGCAATGAGACTGGGCCATGTCAGAACACGAAACCGCAGGTGAAGGCCGTTTCAACAGCACCGAGATTCGCATTCTCGGCTCGCTGATCGAAAAACAGGCCACCAGCCCGGAAAGCTACCCACTGACTCTCAATGCCCTGGTCCTGGCCTGTAACCAGAAGACCAGCCGCGAGCCGGTGATGAACCTCACCCAAGGCCAGGTCGGCCAGGCCTTGCGCGCACTCGAAGGCCAGGGCATGACACGCTTGCAGATGGGCAGCCGCGCCGACCGCTGGGAGCAGCGCGTGGACAAGGCCCTGGAATTGGTGCCGGCGCAGCTGGTGCTGATGGGCCTGATGTTCCTGCGGGGGCCGCAAACCCTCAACGAGCTGCTCAGCCGCAGCAACCGCCTGCACGACTTCGACGACACTGAACAAATCCAGCACCAGCTGGAGCGCCTGATTTCACGGGATTTGGCTTTGCACCTGCCGCGCCAGGCAGGCCAACGCGAAGACCGCTATACCCATGCGCTGGGTGACCCGGCAGAAATCGAGGCGATTTTGGCCGCGCGCCAGCAGGAGGGGGGCGCCCGCAGCAGTGGCGGTAATGTTTCGGAGGAGCGCATAGAGGCCTTGGAAGCCCGGATTGCAGCGCTGGAGGCGCGCCTGGCCGAGCTCGAAGGCTGAGCCCTTCAGTGCTCGGGGTCGGGGAAGTTGCGGCAGCTTTTGCGCTCGGCCAGTTCTTTATCGCTGGGGCGCTGGTCGACGAACACAGTGCGGCCGTCGGCGTAGATTTCCAGATAGCCCCAGTGCAGGTCCTGCTCCTTTTGCCCGGGCTTGGGTGGCACTAGCCACCAGGGTTCGCGGCTGATCAGGGTCATGGGTGAGATTCCTGAGGGTGTCTGGGGTAATCATAGACACCCTCAGGCTTGCGCTTGGCTTACGCCGGCGCCGAGGTGCGGATCAGGTGATCGAAGGCTGCCAGCGAAGCCTTGGCGCCCTCGCCTACTGCGATGACGATCTGCTTGTACGGCACTGTGGTCACGTCACCGGCGGCAAACACGCCTGGGATGTTGGTCGCGCCCTTGGCATCGACAATGATCTCGCCACGCGGCGACAGCTCGACCGTACCTTTCAGCCAGTCAGTGTTCGGCAGCAGACCGATCTGTACGAAGATGCCCTCCAGCGCCAGGTCATGCAGCTCATCGGTGGTGCGATCCTTGTAGCGCAAACCGGACACTTTCTCACCATTGCCCAGCACTTCGGTGGTCAGCGCGCTGGTGATCACCTTGACGTTCGGCAAGCTGTGCAGCTTGCGTTGCAACACGGCGTCAGCACGCAGTTGGCTGTCGAACTCGATCAGCGTCACCTGGGCGACAATGCCGGCCAGGTCGATGGCCGCTTCCACACCAGAGTTGCCGCCGCCGATCACCGCCACGCGCTTGCCCTTGAATAGCGGGCCGTCACAGTGCGGGCAGTAGGCCACGCCGCGACCGCGGTATTCCTGTTCACCCGGCACGTTCATTTCGCGCCAGCGGGCACCGGTGGCCAAGATCACGGTCTTGGCCTTGAGCGAGGCACCACTGGCCAGGCGTACTTCGTGCAGGCCGCCGTCGGTGGCAGGGATCAACGCCTCGCCGCGCTGCAGGTTCATGATGTCGACGTCGTACTGCTTGACGTGTTCTTCCAGCGCGGTGGCCAGCTTCGGCCCTTCGGTTTCCTGCACTGAAATGAAGTTTTCGATGGCCAGGGTGTCGAGCACCTGCCCACCAAAGCGCTCGGCGGCAACACCGGTGCGGATGCCTTTACGCGCGGCATAGATCGCCGCCGCGGCGCCGGCTGGGCCACCACCGACCACCAATACGTCGAATGCGTCCTTGGCGTTGATCTTCTCGGCCTGGCGGGTGCCGGCGCTGGTGTCGATCTTGCCCAGAATCTCTTCCAGGCCCATGCGGCCCTGGCCAAACACCTCGCCGTTCAGGTAAACGCTCGGCACCGCCATGATCTTGCGCGCTTCGACTTCGTCCTGGAACAGCGCGCCGTCGATGGCCACATGGCGCACGTTGTGGTTGAGCACCGCCATCAGGTTCAGCGCCTGGACCACGTCCGGGCAGTTCTGGCACGACAGCGAGAAGTAGGTTTCGAAGGTGAATTCGCCTTCCAGCCCTTGGATCTGCTCGATCACGTCGGCGCTGGCCTTGGACGGGTGGCCGCCGACTTGCAGCAGCGCCAGCACCAGGGAGGTGAATTCGTGGCCCATGGGGATGCCGGCGAAACGCAGGCTGATTTCAGCCCCCGGGCGGTTGAGCGAGAACGAAGGACGACGAGCGTCGCTTCCGTCCGCGCGCAGGGTAATCAGGTTCGACAGGCTGGCGATTTCCACCAGCAGGTCGTGCAATTCCCGGGACTTCGCGCCGTCGTCGAGGGAGGCAACGATCTCGATCGGCTGGGTGACCCGCTCCAGGTAGGTTTTCAGTTGCGATTTAAGCGTGGCGTCCAACATACGGGCGATTCCTTTTTCAATCTTCAGATACAAAAACGCCCAGGCAGTAGCGCCCGGGCGTTTGGCGGGGCGGTAGGTATTTCAGCTTTGGCGGCTGCTTACCGCCCGCGACTGGCGCACGACCTTAGATCTTGCCAACCAGGTCCAGCGACGGTGCCAGGGTGGCTTCGCCTTCTTTCCACTTGGCCGGGCAGACTTCGCCTGGGTGGGCGGCAACGTACTGGGCAGCCTTGACCTTGCGCAGCAGCTCGCTGGCGTCACGGCCTACACCACCGTCGTTGAGTTCGACGATCTTGATCTGGCCTTCTGGGTTGATCACGAAGGTACCGCGATCGGCCAGGCCGGCTTCTTCGATCAGTACGTCGAAGTTGCGCGAGATGATGTGGGTCGGGTCACCGATCAGCGGGTATTCGATCTTGCCGATGGTGTCCGAAGTGTCGTGCCAGGCTTTGTGGGTGAAGTGGGTGTCGGTGGACACGCCGTAGATCTCAACGCCCAGCTTCTGGAACTCGGCGTAGTTGTCAGCGAGGTCACCCAGTTCGGTTGGGCAGACGAAGGTGAAGTCAGCCGGGTAGAAGAACACGACAGACCACTTGCCTTTCAGGTCGGCTTCGCTGACCTGGACGAACTCGCCTTTGTGGTAGGCAGTGGCGTTGAACGGTTTGACTTGGCTGTTGATGATAGGCATGAGAGACGCTCCTTCATGGGGTTGGAATCAGTTGATGGAGAGAATCCTAACCGTTCATCCCAATGAAGGCTCATTGGCAAAGCTGATGCTGCTGATTGGTTTTGGCTATAACCAGGGTTTATTAATAGAAGAGATTGCGCTGAACAACCAGCTGCTGCTTGTGTAGGAAAACCCTGTGGGAGCGGGTTTACCCGCGAACACCGGCAAAGCCGGTGCCATACACCGCGTTGTATTCTTCGCGGGTAAACCCGCTCCCACAGGGTGGTGTCGTCACACGCGATTATCAGCGGGTAACGGTACGCATGGTCACGAACTCTTCGGCTGCCGTCGGGTGCACGCCGATGGTCTCGTCGAACTGCTGCTTGGTCGCCCCGGCCTTCAGCGCAATCCCCAGGCCCTGGACGATCTCACCGGCATCCGGCCCAACCATGTGGCAACCCAGGACCTTGTCGGTCTCGGCATCGACCACCAGCTTCATCAGGGTCTTTTCCTGGATGTCGGTAAGGGTCAGCTTCATGGCCCGGAAACGGCTCTCGAAGATCTGCACCTTATGCCCGGCTTCCAGCGCCTGTTCTTCGGTCAGGCCGACGGTACCGATCGGCGGCTGGCTGAACACTGCGGTGGGGATGTTCTGGTAGTCCACCGGGCGGTACTGCTCGGGCTTGAACAACCGCCGTGCAACGGCCATGCCCTCGGCCAGGGCCACGGGGGTAAGCTGCACCCGGCCGATCACATCGCCGATGGCGAGGATCGATGGCGCGGTGGTCTGGTACTGGTCGTCGACGCGAATGTAGCCGCGGGCATCCAGCTCGACGCCGGTGTTTTCCAGGCCCAGGTTGTCCAGCATCGGCCGGCGACCGGTGGCGTAGAACACACAGTCGGCAACCAGCTCGCGGCCGTCCTTGAGGGTGGCCTTGAGGCTGCCGTCATCCAGCTTGTCGATACGCTGGATGTCCGCATTGAACTGCAGATCGAGGCCGCGTTTTTCCAGCTCTTCTTTCAGGTGCGTGCGCACCGAGCCGTCGAAGCCACGCAGGAACAGGTCGCCGCGATACAGCAAGGTGGTGTCGGCACCCAGGCCCTGGAAGATGCCGGCAAACTCGACGGCAATGTAACCACCGCCCACCACCAGCACACGGCGGGGCAGTTCCTTGAGGTAGAACGCCTCGTTGGAGGTGATAGCCAGTTCCTTGCCTGGGATGTCTGGCACCTGCGGCCAGCCACCAGTGGCAATGAGGATGTGCTCGGCCGTGTAGCGCTGGCCGTCGACGTCCACTTCGTTGGCGCCGGTCAGCCGTGCATGGCCTTGCAACAAGGTCACCCCGCTGTTGACCAGCAGGTTGCGGTAGATGCCGTTGAGGCGCTCGATTTCCCGGTTCTTGTTGGCAATCAAGGTGCCCCAGTCGAAATGCCCTTCTTCCAGGGTCCAGCCGAAGCCTGCGGCTTGTTCCAGCTCGTCAGCGACGTGCGCGCCATACACCAGCAGTTTTTTCGGCACGCAGCCGACGTTGACGCAGGTACCGCCCAGGTAGCGGCTCTCGGCCACTGCCACTTTCGCGCCAAAGCCCGCGGCAAAGCGCGCAGCGCGCACACCGCCGGACCCGGCACCAATCACGAACAGATCAAAATCGTAGGCCATTTATTCAGTCTCCTAGGCTGGCGCCCAGCATACCGCCGTTGGCCGCCGCAAACAAAAAAGCCACCCCGAAGGGTGGCTCTCAGACCTGCCAGGCTTATCAGTAAGCCTTGCCCGTCTTGTAGTAGTTCTCGAAGCAGAAGTTGGTCGCGTCGATGTAGCCTTCGGCGCCACCGCAGTCGAAACGCTTGCCCTTGAACTTGTAGGCGATCACGCAGCCATCTTTGGCCTGCTGCAGCAGGGCGTCGGTGATCTGGATTTCACCGCCTTTGCCCGGCTTGGTGTTGGCGATGATATCGAAGATATCCGGGGTCAGGATGTAGCGACCAATGATCGCCAGGTTCGATGGCGCGTCCTCAGGGGCCGGTTTTTCGACCATGTCGGTGACGCGGAAGATGTCGTCGCGGATCATCTCGCCGGCGATCACACCGTACTTGTTGGTTTCCTGCGGGTCGACTTCCTGGATGGCAACGATCGAGCAGCGGTACTGCTTGTACAGTTTGACCATCTGGGTCAGAACACCGTCACCTTCCGGGTTGACACACAGGTCGTCAGCCAGCACAACGGCGAACGGTTCGTCGCCGATCAGCGGACGGCCGGTGAGGATCGCGTGGCCCAGGCCCTTCATTTCGGTCTGACGGGTGTAGGAGAAAGAGCACTCGTTGAGCAGACGACGGATGCCGACCAGGTATTTTTCCTTGTCGGTGCCCTTGATCTGGTTTTCCAGCTCGTAGCTGATGTCGAAGTGGTCTTCCAAGGCACGCTTGCCACGGCCAGTCACGATGGAGATCTCGTTCAGCCCGGCATCCAGCGCTTCTTCAACGCCATACTGGATCAGCGGCTTGTTGACCACCGGCAGCATTTCCTTAGGCATGGCTTTGGTAGCGGGCAGGAAGCGGGTGCCGTAGCCGGCGGCCGGGAACAAGCATTTTTTGATCATATACGTCCTTAACGAAGGCTAGGCCTGTGGAATTCGGCGCAGTCTAATCAGGCGGCAGTCACCTTACAATGCCCCACCTGAGGCCGACCGATGCCATGATAGAGATAACCCAGTGTAGATAGTTCCTGAGCATCGTAAATATTGCGACCATCGAATACCACTGGCATGCGCATAAGCCCCCGCACCCGTAGGAAGTCCGGCTGCCTGAATTGCTTCCATTCGGTCACCAGTACCAAGGCGTCCGCGCCTTCGACGCAGGCGTAAGGGTCTTCGCTCAGGCGCAGTTGGCCAGTGTCCAAGGCGTGCGGGTAGCGCCCTGCCATGCCGCCCAGCGCCACCGGGTCGCAGGCCTGTACCCGCGCACCGGCCGCCAGCAAGGCGTCGATCAGTACCAGGCTGGGCGCCTCGCGCAGGTCGTCGGTACCGGGTTTGAAGGCCAACCCCCACAGCGCCACGCTACGCCCACGCATGAAGCCGCCAAAATGCTGGTGCAGCGCCTTGAACAGCAAGGTCTTCTGCGCTTCGTTACGGGCTTGCACCGCCTGCAGAATACCCGCCGGGTAGCCAAGCTGCTCGGCGGTGCGGATCAGCGCCCGGACATCCTTGGGGAAGCACGAGCCGCCATAGCCACACCCGGCATAGATGAAATGGCTGCCGATGCGCCGGTCGCTGCCAATGCCTCGTCGCACCTGCTCGATATCCACGTCCAGCTGCGCGCAAAGCCCGGCCAGCTCGTTGATGAAGGAGATCTTGGTGGCCAGAAAGGCATTGGCGGCGTATTTGCTGAATTCGGCGGCGCGCGGCGCCATCAACAGGATGCGTTCACGGTTACGCACAAACGGCGCATACAGCCGCTGCAGGCACTGGCTGGCGGCTGCGCTGTCGGTGCCGATGATGATGCGGTCCGGGCGCATGAAGTCTTCCAGGGCGCTACCCTCCTTGAGAAACTCGGGGTTGCTCGCCACCTCGACAACAAAGCCTGCGCCACGCTCGCGCAGGCCAAGCGCAATGTGCCGGGCTACGCGTTCCGCGGTGCCTACGGGAACAGTCGACTTGTTCACCACCAGGCACGGGTGGGTCAGGTGTCGCCCCAGGCTGTCGGCCACGGCCAGCACATGCTGCAGGTCGGCTGAGCCGTCTTCCTGGCTCGGTGTGCCCACTGCGATGAACACCACCTCGGCGGCGGCCAGGGCTTGCTGCCAGTCATCGCTGAAGGCCAGCCGGCCCGCCTGCATGGCGCTGTGCAACAGCGCCTGCAGGCCTGGCTCGTGGATCGGGCAGTGGCCTTGGCGCAGTTGCATCAGGCGCTGCGGGTCGCGTTCCAGGCAGACCACGCGATTGCCCATTTCGGCAAAACAGGCCGCCGTCACCAAACCAACATACCCCGCCCCGATCACACAGAGTTCCATGGCCGCGCTCCTTCAGGATGATGGCGGCCATTGCAACCCGGCAGTGGTTGCAGGGCGGTGACGGGTTGATGACAAAAACGGTTGTTGCCTGTGCTGGCCTATCAGCTACCGGTTCCTTGCCCGATCAGCACCCCCTCGACCTTCTGCCCATACAGGTTCACCCCGTCATTGGCATGAAACTTCAGCCGCGTCTTCTCGATAGAGCCCTCCACCAACCGCGGATCCTGCGGCCGCTCATGGCGGTTGATCCATGCCGCCACATCCCAGGCCTGTTCATCGCTCAGGCTGCCAGGCTTGCCCAGCGGCATGTTGTATTTGATGAAAGACGCCGCCGTGTTGATACGGTGCATCCCGGCCCCCCAGTTGTAGGAATCCTTGCCCCACAACGGCGGCATCACATACTCGCCGGCCACCTGCTGCCCTTCGCCATTGTCGCCGTGGCAAATCGCACACTGGTCACGGTAGACCTGCTGGCCACGCTTGAAGTCATAGCCACCCTTGGGCTGAGGGACATCCGGGTAGCCGCGCCCGGCGATCTCCACGCCTGTCGGCGCCTTGGTCGACAACCAGTAGGCATACACCGACAACGCCGTCATCTGCGGGCTGTCTGCCGCCGGTGGTTTGCCATTCATGCTGAACTGGAAACACCCCTGAATACGCTCGGCATAGGTGTTGACCTTGTCGTTTTTCTTGCGATACGCCGGGTACATCGGATACGCACCCCACATCGGCGCAGAGTGGGCCAAGCGCCCCTGATCAAGGTGGCAGTTGCTGCAGTTCATGCCGTTGCCCACGGCTTCGGGCATCAGCCGCCGGGTATCGACAAACAGCGCATGGCCCTGGCGGACCATCTTGCCAAAGGCATTGTCCGGCAACTCGCTCTCGGCAGGCGGCACGAACTGGGGCGCGGCCTGCACGCCCGGCACTTTCAACTGCGACTGGTCTTCCATGGCGATCGGGCCTGCCTGGGCACTGCCCATGGCCAACAGCAGCACGGCTGGAATCATCGGCTTCATGGCGTGACCTCCGGGTGGGCGGGACGGGCGAAGAACGCGGCAATCGCCTTGACCTCGTCATCGGTCATGGCCTTGGCCACGCCGACCATCAGTTGGTTGGGGTCATTGCTGCGGCTGCCGTCGCGCCAGGCATTCAGTTGGGCTACCAGGTAAGCCGCAGGCTGGCCTGCAAGCGGTGGGAAATGCTCACCCACACCGCTGCCGCCTGGGCCATGGCATTGCACACACCCCGGAATCTGCCGCCCCCAGTCGCCATACAGTGCCAGGCGCGTGGTGGGGTCATCGGCTATCTGCTGGCGGCGCAGATCGGCTGCTGGCTCAGCCGGGAGGCTGGCCAGGTAGGCACTGACAGCTTTGATTTCGTCGTCGCTCAGGGCCTTGGCAAGCGGTTCCATGACCGGCTGCTTGCGGGTGCCATTGCGCCAATCCTGCAATTGCTTGCTGAGGTAACCGGCCGGCAGGCCGGCCAAGCGAGGGAACCCGGCAGCGGCAATGCCCTTGCCGTCTGGGCCATGGCAACCTATACAGGCCATGGCGGCGGGGTTCGCCCCACCCTGGGTGAAGATCTTCTGGCCATCGGCGGCATGCGCCGTGGGCCAGGCCAGGATCAGCAGGCTGCCGATCACGACTCGACTCAACGGGGTCATCACGAATCTCCATTTCTTTTGTTATAAGCTTAGGCTTAAAAAACATAAGCAAATGGATACTAGACCCGTAGGGCAAGTCGCAACAACGCCAACACCTACCAGGTGACAGCGATTGGCCGTTTAACCGCGCATCCGTTGCGCCAGATCAATGGCCAGAAATGCATTGCGTCGCTGCGGTGCGCACATCACCCAGGCGCAACGGGAAGTTGTTCAACCGTTCATGCAATTTAATGCTGCTGCCGCTGCCACGCGAGTCGATATCGACCAGTGCCGCCGGCCCAGCCCCGGCCGTGAGCTTTTGCGGGACGATCAGGCGCAAGCCATCACCGCGTTGCTCCTCGACCAACGGATCACGGGTATCGGCCAGCTTCTGCTTGACGCAATCGGCGTATTCACGCGGTGTCTTGCCAGACATCACATCCATCGTTTCATGCGACTGCTCAAGCTCCGAAACGCTGACACAGCCCCCAAGCCCCAGGAACAACGCCGCCACCATCCACTTCATTTGCAGCACCTCTGCCATCAAGAATCCAGTTCGACCACAGCCACGCCTGTTTGCTCCCTGCTTTGGCAGAATTATCTACGCCTGGCCATCGAGCGCGGCAGCTTAGCGTGACATCGTGGTATCTTTCGCCTTTGCAGATCCAAACCTTGCGGAGCATCACATGAAATTCGTACACCAGCGCGAGCACCTCAACGAGGACGATATCGTCGTCATCGAGTGCTCCCAGCGCTGCAACATCCGCCTGATGAACGACGCCAACTTCCGCAGCTTCAAAAATGGCGGTCGACACACCTACCATGGTGGTGCCTTCGACAAGTTCCCGGCCAAGATCACCGTTCCGAGTACCGGTTTCTGGAACATCACCCTCGATACCGTGACCACGCGCCCGATCTCGGTAACGCGCAAGCCGACCTTGACCCACAAGATCAAGATCATCCGTCGCTCGTCGTCGAAACTCAGATAAGACCGCCATGACCCAGACCATCAAGTACGTCATCAAATACAAACTCGACGGCGCGCGCCGTTGGGATTTCGCACTCATGAGCGATGCCTCCCAGGAGCAGGCGCTGCAAGCGCTGCGCAAGATCCACGGCGACGACGCCGAAAAGATCAGCGACATCCAGGTCAGCAAGGCCCTGTAAACGCCCCGCAGGTACTGCCGCACCGATCACGCCGCCCGCAAGGAGACCCGCATGAGTCCTTGGCCCGACCGCCGTATTCTCGATCTGCTGGGCATTGAAGTGCCTATTCTGCAGGCGCCGATGGCAGGTGCGACGGGCTCGGCCATGGCCATTGCCGTGGGCGCTGCAGGCGGCCTTGGCGCACTGCCCTGCGCCATGTTGAGCAGTGACCAGGTACGTGATGAGATCGAAGCGTTCCGCGCGGCCTGCCCTACGCGGCCGCTGAACCTGAACTTCTTCTGCCACCAACCACCACCGCCCGACGCGATCCGCGAGGCGCGCTGGAAGCAGGCACTCAAGCCTTACTACAACGAGGTGGGTGCCGATTTCGACGCCCCTACCCCGGTCTCCAACCGCGCGCCATTCGATGAGCAAAGCTGCCAGCTGGTCGAGCAGTTGCGCCCTGAAGTGGTGAGCTTTCACTTTGGCCTGCCCGAGCCCCACCTGCTGCAACGGGTCAAGGCCAGTGGTGCCAAGGTGCTGTCCAGTGCTACCACGGTGGAAGAAGCGCTGTGGCTGGAGCGCAACGGCTGTGACGCGATCATCGCCATGGGCTATGAAGCGGGTGGCCATCGCGGCATGTTCCTCAGCGAAGACATCACCAGCCAGATTGGCACCTTCGCCCTGGTGCCGCAGATCGTCGACGCAGTCACGGTACCTGTGATTGCAGCCGGGGGCATCGCCGACCACCGTGGCCTGGTCGCGGCCCTTGCCTTGGGCGCCTCGGCCGTGCAGATTGGCACGGCCTACCTGTTCTGCCCCGAGGCCAAAGTGTCTGCGGCTCACCGCCGCGCGCTGGACACCGCGCCCGCCAGCGACACGGCCCTGACCAACCTGTTCACCGGCCGCCCAGCGCGGGGCATCAACAACCGCATCATGCGTGATCTGGGGCCGATGAGCGACCTGGCACCGCGCTTCCCGCTGGCAGGTGGCGCATTGATGCCACTGCGTGCAATCACCGACCCGCAAGGCAACAGCGACTTCAGCAACCTGTGGTCAGGCCAGGCGCTGCGCTTAGGCAGGCACATGCCGGCAGCTGAGCTGACCCAGGAAATTGCCAGCAAGGCACTGCAAACGCTATCGCGCTGAACAGCACGTGCAGGCCATTACCGCCGTCGTCGTCCAGCCCCCTTCCCGGCCAACGGCCTATCGCTATATAGTTCACGCTATAACGATAACCCAAGGAGCTGTCTTCATGCGTATCCGCCCATTCCACCTGGCCGCCACTGCACTGGCGAGCCTGATCTGCCTTAACACTGCCTGGGCCGACGAAGTCCAGGTCGCGGTCGCAGCGAACTTCACAGCCCCCATCCAGGCCATAGCCAAAGACTTTGAAAAGGACACCGGCCACACGCTGGTCGCCGCCTATGGTGCTACCGGGCAGTTCTACGCCCAGATCAAGAATGGCGCGCCGTTTGAAGTATTCCTCGCCGCCGACGACAGCACCCCGGCCAAGCTCGAGCAGGAAAAGGAAATCGTCCCAGGCTCGCGCTTCACCTACGCCATCGGCACCCTGGCCCTGTGGTCGGCGAAAGAAGGTTACGTGGACACCAAGGGGGACGTGCTGAAGCAGAACACGTACAAGCACCTGTCCATCGCCAACCCTAAAGCCGCCCCCTACGGCCTGGCCGCGACCCAGGTGCTCGACAAGCTGAAACTGACCGAGGCCACCCAGGGCAAGATCGTCGAAGGGCAGAACATCACCCAGGCTTTCCAGTTCGTGTCCACCGGCAATGCCGAGCTGGGCTTCGTCGCGCTGTCGCAAATCTACAAGGACGGCAAAGTCACCAGCGGCTCGGCCTGGATCGTGCCGTCCAACCTGCACGACCCGATCCGCCAGGACGCTGTGATACTCAACAAAGGCAAGGACAGTGCCGCTGCCAAGGCGCTGGTCGAATACCTGAAAGGCCCGAAAGCCGCCGCGGTAATCAAATCTTACGGTTATGAACTCTGATGCCACTGGACGCCAGTGACCTGGGTGCCATCTGGCTGACCATCAAACTGGCCAGCCTGACCACCTTGATCCTGCTGATCGTCGGCACGCCCATCGCTTGGTGGCTGGCGCGCACGCGCTCTTGGCTGCGTGGGCCGGTGGGCGCGGTGGTGGCCCTGCCGCTGGTGCTGCCACCGACGGTCATCGGCTTTTACCTGCTGATCGCCCTCGGGCCCCATGGCTGGCTTGGCCAGGCCACCCAGGCATTGGGGCTGGGCAGCGTGGTATTCAGCTTCAGCGGGTTGGTGATCGGCTCGGTGATTTACTCCATGCCCTTTGTGGTGCAACCTTTGCAAAACGCCTTTGGCGCCATCGGCCAGCGGCCGCTGGAAGTCGCTGCCACCCTGCGCGCCAGCCCATGGGACACCTTCGTCCATGTGGTACTGCCGCTGGCCCGCCCCGGGTTCATCACCGCCAGCATTCTGGGCTTTGCCCATACCGTGGGCGAGTTTGGCGTGGTGCTGATGATCGGTGGCAACATCCCCGACAAAACCCGCGTGGTCTCGGTGCAGATCTTCGATCACGTCGAGGCCATGGAGTATGCGCAAGCCCACTGGCTGGCCGGTGCCATGCTGGTGTTCTCGTTCTTGGTGCTGCTCCTGCTATACGCTGGGCGCCGCGGCAAAGCTGGCTGGAGCTGAAATGACTGCATCGATTGTGGCGCGCCTGAAGCTGGCGCGCGACGACTTTACCCTGGATGTCGACCTGCAACTGCCTGGGCGCGGGATCAGCGCGCTGTTCGGCCATTCCGGGTCTGGCAAAACCTCCTGCCTGCGCTGCCTGGCAGGGCTGGAGCGCGCCGCCAGCGCCTACATCGAAGTAAACGGCGAGGTCTGGGAAGACAGCAGCCGCGGCTATTTTCAAGCGCCTCACCTGCGCCCGGTGGGCTATGTATTCCAGGAAGCCAGCCTGTTCCCGCACGTGTCGGTGCGCGGCAACCTGGAGTTTGGCTGGCGCAGGGTCGCGCCCAGCGAGCGCAAGGTCAGCCTTGAGCAGGCCTGCCAGTTGCTGGGCATCGGCCACCTGCTCGCACGTCGGCCCGCCACGTTGTCCGGCGGTGAGGCGCAGCGGGTCGGTATCGCACGCGCGCTGCTGAGCAGCCCACGGCTGTTGTTGATGGACGAGCCGTTGGCTGCCCTCGATGGGCCGCGCAAGCGCGAAATCCTGCCGTACCTGGAGCGCCTGCATGACGAGCTGGATATTCCGCTGGTGTATGTCAGCCATGCCCAGGACGAAGTAGCGCGCCTTGCCGACCACCTGGTGTTGCTGGAGCAAGGCCAGGCCGTGGCCAGCGGCCCGATTGGCGAAACGCTTGCACGCCTGGACCTGTCGCTGGCCCAGGGCGAAGATGCCGGGGTGGTGTTCGAAGGCCTGGTAGTCGGGCATGACCCCCATTACGACCTGCTCGACCTTCGTCTGCCCGGCAACGGCGCGCCGATACTGCGCATTGCCCACCCCGCTCACGTCATGGGCAGCACCCTGCGGGTAAAAGTGCAGGCGCGCGACGTGAGCCTGGCCCTGACGGCGGACAGCGCCTCCAGCATTCTCAACCGGTTGCCGGTAAAGGTGCGCGAAACCCGCCCGGCAGACAATCCGGCCCATGTGCTGGTGAGCCTGGATGCCGGGGGCAATGCCTTGCTGGCGCGCATCACCCGCTTCTCGGCAGACCAGCTTGACCTGTACCCAGGCCAGGCCCTGATCGCCCAGATCAAGTCGGTGGCTTTATTGGGCTGAGCAACCCGGACGCGACCGTTGTCCATTGATCAGAGACCTGATCGAGGCCTGCCGCCGATGCTCGACTGCCCCCTGCCCCGCACCCTGCATTACGTTGACGACAGCCAACCTGGCCTGAGCCGACGGCGCTGGCGCGACCGCTTCATCTACCTGGACACCGAGGGGCAGCGGGTTCGCGACGCCGACACCCTCGCACGCATTGCCGCACTGGTGATCCCCCCAGCCTACAGCGATGTGTGGATCTGCGCCGACCCGCAAGGCCATCTGCAAGCCACCGGCCGCGACGCCCGTGGCCGCAAGCAGTACCGCTACCATGAGCAATGGCGCGAACTGCGCGACCAGCACAAATACGGGCGCATGTTGGCATTTGCCCAGGCACTGCCGAAATTGCGCTCGCAACTGGAGACCCACCTGGCCAGACCGGGCCTGGACCGGGAAAAGGTGATGGCACTGGTCGTCAGCCTGCTGGACCACACCCTGATCCGCATCGGCAACCAGCGTTACCTGCGTGACAACCAGTCATACGGGTTGACCACGCTGCGCAACCGTCACGTCAAGGTGCAAGGCGGCACCATCCGCTTCCAGTTCCGCGGCAAGCGCGGCGTCGAGCACGATGTCACCCTGCACGACAGGCGCCTGGCCAACCTACTCAAGCGCTGCATGGAGCTGCCGGGCCAAGCGCTGTTCCAGTACCTCGACGAAGAGGGGCAACGCCACAGCATCGGTTCCAGCGATATCAACCAGTTCTTGCAGGCGCTTACTGGCGCTGACTTTACCGCCAAAGACTACCGCACCTGGGCTGGCAGCAGCCTTGCGCTGAACCTGCTCAGGCCGCTGGCATGGGAGCCGGAAACCGAAGCGAAACGCCAGGTCGCTGCCATCGTCAAGCAGGTCGCCACACGCCTGGGCAATACCCCGGCGGTATGCCGGCGCTGCTACATCCACCCGGCCGTGCTGGAACACTTTGCCCTCGGCCGCCTGGCCAGTTTGCCCCGCAAACGTAATCGCAAAGGCCTGGATCCAGAAGAAGTGGCGCTGCTGTTATTTCTGCAGGCGCTGGAGGAACAGGACGATCATTGACACTGTCTATTTAGGCCATGATGCAGAGAAATTTCCCATCCGGGCTGAACCCCCCTATTCTTGCCACCGAGCACCTTCGCCGGGACACCGCTTGCGGCAGTTACCGGCGCCTGCACCTGAAGATACGCAACAGAATTTGTCTGTCGGGGAATTCCTATCCGCCGAAAGCGTCTTTAATGAGAAGGAAGAGGGACTGGCTCCCACCGCCGCGGCAATTAGCCCGACGGATTTCAACATTACCAAGGAGAACTACATGCTGATACTCACCCGTAAGGTTGGCGAAAGCATCGTCATCAACGATGACATCAAAGTCACCATTCTGGGCGTCAAAGGGATGCAGGTGAGGATTGGCATCGATGCACCGAAAGATGTTCAGGTGCACCGCGAAGAAATCTTCAAGCGTATCCAGGCTGGCAACCCAGCCCCGGAAAAGCACGACGAGCCGCACTGAGCGGCACTGCCTCAAGCCGCACGGATGCGCTTGATCGACCTGCGTCTCAGTTGCCCAGCAGTTCGCGCACCTTGGCGATCATCCTGTCCATATCGAAGGGCTTGTCGAACACCGCGGCGAACAGCTCCGGGCATCCTTGGCTGGCCTGCGCGCCGCTCATGAGGATGACCGGCAAGTCGCTCAGCTGCAGCTCCTCGCGCATCCTGCGTGCCAGCTCTTCACCATTGAGCAACGGCATCATGTAGTCGGTGATCACCAGCTCGACGCGTTTTTCCTTCAGTGCTTCCAGCGCCTTGAGGCCATTGCTCGCCTTTTCCACCAGATAACCTTCATCCTCCAGGGCAAAGCCGAGGATGTCGGCGATCAGGTATTCGTCATCGACGATCAGAATGGTGTTCATCAGCCGCCCCGTCACCCGCCGCCTTGCTGCACCGGCGTCCCCGAGAGCACGCCGCTGGCGCCCTCGAAGGCCTTGCGCAAGGTAATGCCCTGCGGGCCGAGCAACAGCTCGTGCAGCGCGGGGTCATGGTGGCTGTCACGCACCTTGAGAATCGACAGCATGCGCCGCAGCTGGGAACCCAGTTCGACGAAACGCATCAGCATCAAGTTGTCGACGATGCTCGACAGGTCCGGTGCCGGGGCCATGATTTCCGACCCGAACATGTCACGCATCTCCCAGGTCAGCAGCACACTGACGTCTCGCGCCCGCAACTCGCCGGTCAAGGCGCGGAAAAACGCGTTGAGCCGAGTCGGGTCAATTGCCAAACGGCTGAAGGCGCCCAGGCTGTCGATCACCACACGCTTGCTGCGTTGGGCCTCTACACGCGCCAGTAAGCGCGCACCAACCTGGTCCAGCAAACCCTCCGTGGTGGGCTGCCAGCACAGCTGCAGCGCACCTTCGCGTTCCAGAGCGGCAAAATCGTAGCCAAGCGATAGCGCCTTGAGGCGCAGGCGTTCGGGTGTTTCGTAGAATCCAAAATGCACACCAGGCGCTTCTTTCGTGCACGCACCAAGAAAGGCCAGGCCCAGTGACGTCTTGCCGATACCGGAGGGCCCCATGATCAGGCTAACGGAGCCTGTAGCCAGCCCGCCGTCGAGCATTTCATCCAGGCTGGGAATGCCCGAAGAAACACGGCTCAGGCTGGCGTTGCCCAGGTGGCTGGGGTGGCTGAACAGCGATTCAAGACGTGGAAAAACATGCATGCCCGCTTCATCGATCAAGCATTCATGGCGCCCCGACAGGGCTGCGCTACCACGCGTCTTGCGCAGTTGAATATGGCGCACGGCACGGCTGCCCACCAGTTGCTCGCCCAGTTCGAGCACACCATCGACCATGGTGTGCTCCGGGCTACCCTCGTCCAGCCGGGCGCTGGTCAACAACAGCAGGGTGCAGCCGGCAAAGGCGGCGTGGCCTTGCAGTTCCGAGACGAATTTCTTGGTGTCCAGGGTCGTTTCGGCGCGCACTCGGGCATTGAGCACCCCATCGACGATCAGCAGGCTGGCCTGCTGCCGGTTGATTTCCTGGCGCAGCAGCTTGACCACGGCATCGAGCCCTTCCTGCTCCAGGGTATCGAAGGCACTGACAAATTGAATCTGGTCGCCCACCAGGGTCGGATCAAAAAACGCCAGCGTCCCAAGATATTGGAACAGCCGCTCGTGCGATTCACTGAGCAACGTCGCCACCAACACCCTGCCGCCACCCTGTACGTGGCCACAGGCCAACTGATTGGCGAGGATGGTTTTACCCGCGCCAGGCGGGCCTTGAACGATGTAGGACGCGCCCGCGACCAGCCCGCCCTTGAGCAGGGCATCGAGCCCTTCGATCCCCGTCACCAGCCGCTTGAGTGCTTGTGCCATGGTGTGTACCTGTAGAATTGGTGATCCGCTTATGGGTCACACGCGGGCAAATAAAGACGCATGCACGTGCCTTGGCCAGGCACGCTGTCGACGCTGATGGCGCCATTGCTCTGCTTGGCAAAACCGTAAACCTGGCTCAGGCCAAGGCCGGTGCCCTTGCCGAAGGCCTTGGTGGTGAAAAAAGGCTCGAAGATACGTGGCAGTACGTCGGGAGCAATCCCGCTGCCGCTGTCCTGCACCTCGAAGCACACATAACGGCCACGCAACCCTTCAACGTCCCCGGCCAGTTCAACAACATCGACCGCCAGGCCGATGCTGCCTTTACCCTCAATGGCGTCACGGGCGTTGAACAGCAAATTGAGCAGCACCATCTGCAACTGCCCGGCATCGACTTCGATGGCGGGCAGACTCGCGGGCAAATGGTGTTGCAGGTCGATTTCACTTGTCAGCGAATGCTCGAGCAAGCCACGCGTGGCAGCGATCAACTCCAGGGGCGCGATGCGCGTGACATCCAGCTTACGGTGTCGGGCAAAGCTGAGCAGTTGTTGGGTCAGCTCGGTGCCCCGCTCGCCGGCCTCGAGGATGTGATGCAACAGGCGCTGGACGCGCTCCGGGTCATGGGAGGTGAGGGCCAGCCGGGCGGAACTCAGGATGATCGTGAGCATGTTGTTGAAATCATGCGCCAGCCCGCCGGTCAGCTGGCCGAGCGCTTCGAGCTTCTGCGCCTGGAACAGCTGCGCACGCACAGCGTCGAGCTGCAGTGCCGATTCACGCCGGTCGGTAATGTCGCGGGTAACCTTGGCCAGGCCAATGATCTGCCCAAGGTCATCGCGAATCACATCCAGCGCGGCCAGCGCCCAGAATTGCGAGCCGTCCTTGCGCACACGCCACCCCTCATCCTGCGCCACGCCTTGCTCGAGCGCCTGGCGCAGCAAGCGCTCGGGGAGCCCTTGCGCGCAATCCTGAGGGGTGAAGAACAACGAGAAATGCTGGCCGATCACTTCATCGGCCCGGTAGCCCTTGATGCGTTCGGCGCCAGCGTTCCACGACACCACATGCCCCGTCGGGTCGAGCATGTAGATGGCGTAGTCAACCACCGATTGAACCAGCTGTTCATAGCGGTGCGCGGGCATGACAGGGTGTTCGAGACAGTCAGCTGAAACCATGCAGACTCCACAGGCACAGCGGGGAGGAATTGGGTTTAAGCAGGAGTGTCCTCTGCAGCCGCCCCCGTGGCAACTGATTGTCAGTGTTATCGATCGACGAGTACGGGCACTGAGGCGAATCCTGCTGCCTGCGGTCACGGCTAACTTCACCTTGATAATAGGTGCTGGAGTTGACTCAACTATAACAATGGGTTATAAAGCGCGCTTGAATGCAACGCGCTTTCTACTTAGTACATCTGCTTAGAAGCCCGCCGGTCGTCAAGGCCCATTCAAGTGCGAGTGTGGTGGAATTGGTATACACAGCAGACTTAAAATCTGTCGGCGTGAGCCTTGCGGGTTCGAGTCCCGCCACTCGCACCAAATTCCTTCGAAAAGGCGCCCTGGTGGCGCCTTTTTGCTGCCCAGCGGAAATCTTCGGTGCAACTGCTAGAGTGGAGCTTGTCCCCGTCCACTGGTATGCCGCCATGCGCTACTCCCTGTTCGATGGTCAACGCGACTTCATCATCCTGGTTGCCCGCATTCTGCTGATGATTCTGTTTGTTGTGTCCGGGTGGGCCAAGTTGACCGGCTTTGAAGGCACGGTCAGCTACATGACCTCCCTCGGCGCCCCCGCCCCTACAGTTGCCGCAGCCGTTGCGGTGATCATGGAGTTTTTCGTCGGCATCGTGCTGATTCTGGGGTTCTACACGCGCCCGCTGGCCTTCCTGTTTGCACTGTTCGTGCTGGGCACCGCATTGATCGGCCACCCGTTCTGGAACATGGTCGACCCCGAGCGCAGCGCCAACATGACCCAGTTCCTGAAAAACCTGAGCATCATTGGCGGCTTGCTGTTGCTGGCCGTGAGTGGCCCCGGCCGCTTCTCGCTGGACCGTCGCTGACTCACGCGTCTTCGCAGTCGTCGAACCAGGCTGGGTGATCACGTTCCTCGTCATCGAGGTCATCCAGCGTTTCCTCATCCTCCTCGACAGGGTCTTCGGCGCCTTGGGCGTCTGCCTCGGGGTCGATGCCGTCGTAAAGGAATTCGTGGTCGAGCAGGTGGTCATGCTCGGGCTCGTGCAGATCGTCTTCGTCGCGCATGCGGGGCGGACTCCTGGGATGGCGGGAGGCTTGTATAGGCTGAACAGGGGGCGAGGTCAATGGGTTGCGGCTTAATGCTGAGTTAACGGAGCGGGCGCAGTCTGCAGGCTCTCCCTTCAAACGTTATTTGCCCGCCTTTTCATGGCGGGCTTTTTTTGGGCGGTGATTTTTTGATGCGGGGCGAAGGGCCTGGCTTGAGATTTTTAGCGCGTTTGAGATCGAGCGGCTGACCAACGAGCGCAACCTTCAAAACCCACTAAGCTCCACTATCCGATACTCGGGTATTCGGCTTTTCCACACATTGCCCATCGTCGCTCTGGCGATCCACACCGACGTGCCGATTTTCGGCGCAAAGAGGGTGCTCCAATGGCGACAATCGAGACAAAAGCGTTCGCTCGCGGGTTGCTCAAAGTAGAGAACTGCTGGCAGGCCTACATCCTGTCACGCCAATCCACCCAGGGGCTTGCCGGCCACGAACTCACGGCCGCGCAAGAAGCGTGCGACCGCGACTACATTCGGTTTCAGAACCAAAGCCAGCAGTTTTACGCCGAAGTGCGCAAGCGGGTAGGCGACGCTGAAAAGCTGGAAGCGGACTTGGCACGCTACCCACCTCAATAACGTTTCTTCAGCCGTCATTGGGGTCGCTGTGCGACCCCATTCGCCTTATCTGACGACTTTGGAGCTGGGCCACCTCGCCGATGGCAGCTTGGGGCCAACACGATCGGATGCACCAATGCCAGACGCCACTTCCTGGATGGCTCCGCCTTTTGAAAGGAATGCTTTGATCTGCTCGTCTAGCCGCAGGTGGGCTTTGTGCGTGGGGGACTGATGGGAGGCATTCATGACTGAACCTCGATAGAGGAGTCACTGAAATGCAGCAACTCGTTTGTCACTATACGCTGCATCGACCACAGAATGGGCGAAATCCCCTGCCCTTGCCACCAGTGCCTGCCGTTACAGGGCCTCCACTCGCCGGTCACCGGCCGGCGGCGCCGCTTTCAAGATGTGGGTAAAGCTCCCGGTCAGGCCGAACCGAAGCTCTTTGGGCATCAAGAATGTGAAGTGAATGAGCCATGCCCCATCGCCGAGCAACAACGTCTCGCTTCTGTACCGAATGACTTCCGCTTCGCTAATGCCGATCGCCACAGCGACTTCCTGATTGCTTGGCTTGCGATCCATTGAGGTGACTCCCTCCGACATTGCGCCGGGAAGCCATCAATACTCCTCCAGAGTCGGAAGCGCTACTTATAAATTTCCACCCTGGCACACCGCTTCATGCTGCAGTAGCCCTTTCAGTATAAAACGTCATCAAAAGGCAATGAGGCCTGCGACAACGCCCTTAGCTAAACGCCAGGGTTTCCACAGGGAAAGGTGGTCGAACAATCGGCTGGAATTGCCCGCGACACCTGCAACAGCGAGGTAGACGAACCACTTTCGCAGCGCTCTGGAGAGTTTCTTTTTTGTGAATCGCAACAGTCGGTACACCTTGAAAAATAACCCTGTCGCTAAAAACGGAAAAGCCCAACACGTACTGAGCTTAGGCGTCACGCCTCAAGGGGCTTCTGTATTTTCCGCCCCACAAAGAAAAACCCCGCAGACGTTAATCTGCGGGGCTTTCGAATAATGGAGGCCGAGGTCGGAATCGAACCGGCGTAGACGGATTTGCAATCCGGAGCATAACCACTTTGCTACTCGGCCTCAAAGTCGGATCTAGCTGCTTGCGCTTTGCTATCTCCTTGAAACACTGAACCTTTTTCAAAGTTCGCTGCGTTTCGATGGGCGCCATTATGTCTTCAATCATCGAACCTTGCAACCCCCTGAACATAAAAAAATTTCAAGGGGTTCAAGGTGTTAGCGCAAGCGGCCGAGTTTGCTCCAAAGCCCCACCACAGTGTTCTCCACCGTGCCGCTGGCAGCCATGCCGATACGTTCCTGCAAGCTCTTGCGTTCGGCGTAGTGCAGGTGGAACAGGTTGGCGTTGCGGGCGCGGTCGCTGAGGTACTCGTCGCTGGTCTGCAGCTCGTCAACCAGCTTGCGGTTGAGAGCCGCCACGCCCAGCCAGACTTCGCCGGTGGACACTTCGTCGATGTGTAACTGCGGGCGATAGCGCGAGACAAAGTCCTTGAACAGCTGGTGGGTAATGTCCAGGTCTTCCTGGAATTTCTCCCTGCCCTTTTCGGTGTTTTCGCCGAACACAGTGAGGGTGCGCTTGTATTCGCCCGCTGTGAGCACTTCGAAATCGATGTCGTGCTTCTTCAACAGGCGATTGACATTAGGCAGTTGCGCCACCACACCAATCGAACCCAGCACGGCAAAGGGCGCGCTGACGATCTTCTCGCCAATGCAGGCCATCATATAACCACCGCTGGCCGCCACCTTGTCGATGCACACGGTCAGCGGGATGCCCGCCTGGCGAATACGCGCCAGCTGCGAAGCCGCCAGGCCGTAGCTGTGTACCAGGCCACCGCCACTCTCCAGGCGCAGCACTACTTCGTCCTGCGGGGTGGCGAGGGTCAGCAGCGCGGTGATTTCGTTGCGCAGGCTCTCGGTGGCCGAGGCCTTGATGTCGCCATCGAAATCGAGCACGAAGACCCGGCCCTTTTCTTCGGCCTTGCCTTTTTTCTGCTGTTTTTCCGCCTTGGCCTGCTGCTTGCGCAGCGCCTTGAGCTGGGCCTTGTCGAGCAGGCCCGACTCCAGGCGCTCACGCAGCTCTTTATAGAACTCGTTGAGGCGGGTGACCTGCAATTGCCCGCCCGGTTTGCGCCGCCCTTTACCGCGCAAACCGGCGATGGCCGACAGCACGACCAGGATGGCAATCACCAGGGTGGCGGTTTTGGCGAGAAAGCTTGCGTATTCGGCAAGAAACTCCACGTTGACTCCTTCATAGACCAGCGCCAGTTCGGCGCGTAACTGCTGCAAGCATACCGGTGCGCCTGAGGCGCTGCCAGCCGGTGTAAACGCTGGCAACACAGTTCAAACAACCTTTTCAAACGCTTGTATGTTTTTTCGTTGACAGCCTGTGTGGCACATCCTAACCTCGCAGCAACCTCCAACAGGCCGGATACCTCCGTGGGCAACCTCTACCTGATCCGACATGGCCAAGCCTCCTTCGGTGCCGAGGACTACGACGTCCTCTCGACCATCGGTGTGCGTCAGAGCCAAGCCCTGGGTGAACACCTGGCACTCCTCGATGTGCAGCTGGATCGTTGCGTGGCCGGCGACCTGCGCCGCCAGCAGGACACCGCACGCCTGGCCCTGGAGGCCTTGCACGCCACAGGCTGCCCGGTTCCGGCTGTTGAGACCGATGCGGCATTCAATGAGTTCGATGCCGATGGTGTGATCCGTGCCCTGCTGCCCGGCCTGCTGGCGCAAGAACCCGATGCCCTGCACATCCTGCGCAATGGCGCGCAGCATCGCAGCGAATTCCAGCGCCTGTTCGCGCTGATGGTGCAGCGCTGGCACGCGGGCGATCATCCTGCCAACGATGGCCTGGAGACTTGGCAGGCCTTCACCGCGCGCGTCCAGCGTGGCCTGCAGCGTGTGCTCGAAGGCGCGGGCAGTGGCGACAACATCGCCATCTTCACCTCCGGCGGCACCATTGCGGCCCTGCTCCATCTGGTTACCGGCATTACCCCCAGCCAAGCCTTCGCGCTGAACTGGCAGATCATCAACACGTCGCTCAGCCAACTGAAGTTTCGCGGCCGCGACGTGGCACTGGCCTCCTTCAACAGCCAAGCCCACGTGCAGCTGTTGAGGGCGCCGGAGCTTGTCACCTACCGATGAGCCCGGCTTGTTGTGTCCCTGCGGACGCGAATATAACTTAATAAGGATTACGCCATGAGCGATGTAGCTAAAGCCGTCGAAGCGATGAAAGCAAAGTTCAATCCAGCCGCTGCCGCAGGCCTGGACCTGGTGTTCGGCTTCGACATCACCGACGAAGACAAAAAGTACGCCCTGATCATCAAGGACGGTACGTGTGACATCCAAGAAGGCGAAAACCCAGACGCCAACTGCACCCTGGTGCTGGACAGCGAGACCCTCAAGGGTATCGTCAGCGGCGAGACCGACGGCATGCAGGCCTTCATGGGTGGCAAGCTGCGCGTCGAAGGCGACATGATGCTGTCGATGAAACTCAGCGAACTGTTCCCGTCCTGAGTGATGGGCACGCCGATTGATCAAAAAACCGAAGCCTGACCGGCTTCGGTTTTTTTTTGCCCGATCACATCAAGGCGATTGATCCATCAGCAACACCCTCACCTATATGACGGCTGGCACGCTTGTTCCAACGCCGGCAGACCATTAGATTAGCCAATAGTTGTTGCGAACGAAAATAAGGAAAACGCATGACGCTCACCGATCAGTCCACCCAGGTCCGCCCCGGCGAAGAACTCGACGCGGCCGTCATCGACCCTTATCTCAAGGCCCATATTCCCGGCCTCGAAGGCTTGCCGAGCATCAGCCAGTTCCCCGGCGGCGCCTCCAACCTCACCTACCTGGTCACCTACCCCGGCCGAGAGTTTGTGCTGCGCCGCCCACCGTTCGGGCAAAAGGCCAAGTCGGCCCACGACATGGGCCGTGAATTTCGTATCCTCAATCAGCTCAACAGTGGCTTCCCTTACTGCCCCAAGGCGTACGTGCACTGCACCGACGAGACCCTGATCGGCGGCGAGTTCTATGTGATGGAGCGGGTCAACGGCATCATCCTGCGCTCGGACATCCCGGCTGAACTCAAGCTCGACCCAGCCAGTACCGAAGCTCTGTGCAAAAGCTTCATCGACCGCCTGGTCGAACTGCATCAGGTCGACTACCAAGCCTGCGGCCTCGCCGACCTGGGCAAGCCGGAAGGCTATGTGCAACGCCAGATCGAGGGGTGGACAAGCCGCTATGCAAAAGCCATCACCGACGATGCCCCGCGCTGGGAGCACGTGATTGCCTGGTTGCACGACAAGATGCCCGCCGACCACCCACGCCCCGGCATCGTTCACAACGACTACCGCTTCGATAACGTGATACTCGATGCCGACAACCCAATGCGCATCATCGGCGTGCTGGATTGGGAAATGGCCACCCTCGGCGACCCGCTGATGGACCTGGGCAACAGCCTGGCCTACTGGATCGAGGCAGCAGACCCGGCGCCCGTGCAACTGATGCGCCGCCAACCCAGTAACGCGCCCGGCATGCTCACCCGCCGGCAGTTCGTCGACTACTACGCCGAGCGCGCCGGCATTCGCCTCGACAACTTCGATTACTACTATTGCTATGGCCTGTTCCGCCTCGCCGGCATCGTCCAGCAGATCTACTACCGCTACTACCACGGCCAAACCCAGGACAAACGCTTCGCTCAGTTCATCCACATGAACCGGCTGCTGGAGCAGATGGCCTTGCAGGTGACCCGCACCTCCACGCTCTGACGACAGATAACAAGGAAAACAGCATGTCCAAGACCCACTTGTTCGACCTTGACGGCAAGATCGCCTTCGTTTCCGGCGCCAGCCGCGGCATCGGCGAGGCCATTGCCCATCTGCTGGCGCAGCAGGGCGCCCATGTCATTGTCTCCAGCCGCAAACTGGACGGCTGCCAGCACGTTGCCGACGCGATCATCGCCGCCGGGGGCAAGGCCACCGCAGTGGCCTGCCATATCGGCGAAATGGAGCAGATCCAGCAGGTGTTCGCGGGGATACGCGAACAGTTCGGGCGCCTGGATATCCTGGTCAACAACGCGGCCACCAATCCGCAGTTCGGCAACGTGCTGGACACCGACCTGCTCGCCTTCCAGAAGACCGTCGACGTCAACATCCGCGGCTACTTTTTCATGTCGGTGGAAGCCGGCAAGCTGATGCGCGAACACGGCGGCGGCAGCATCATCAACGTGGCGTCGATCAACGGTGTTTCGCCTGGGCACTTCCAAGGCATCTATTCGGTGACCAAGGCTGCGGTGATCAACATGACCAAGGTCTTCGCCAAGGAATGCGCGCCATTCGGCATCCGCTGCAATGCCCTGCTGCCCGGCCTGACCGACACCAAGTTCGCCTCGGCACTGGTGAAGAACGAGGCCATCCTCAAGGCCGCTCTGCAGCAAATCCCGCTCAAGCGCGTGGCCGACCCCAAGGAAATGGCCGGCGCGGTGCTGTACCTGGCCAGCGACGCCTCCAGCTACACCACCGGCACCGCACTCAACGTCGACGGTGGTTACCTGTCCTGATCAGGCCTTGATCGCCTGCAAGGTGTAGCTCAAGGGCAGGCGTGACGGCTGGTGGCGCAAACGCCACTCGCCGTCAGCGCCCTTGTCCATCTGCCCAGGCAGCGCTTCCCAAGGGATGCTCGGGTGCTCGACCAGGCCGGTCAGCTGCAGCCCGTGCGCCAGCAAGGCACTGATAACCTCGCCCAGGCCGTGGTTCCACTCATGGGTCTCGGTATGGACGAGGCGCTGGTCGGTTTCGACGTATGTCTGGTCGGTGTGCCACACCGTCGGGGTTTCGTGCTCGAAGTACGGATACTCGATCAACAGGCGGTCCTGATGGTCTTCGTTGACGGCCATCAGCATCGGGTGGCCATCGCGCAGGAACAGCCGCCCACCCGGCTTCAACAAGGCCGCCACAGCGCGCGCCCACGGCTCGATGCGGGGCAGCCAGCAGAGCGCGCCGATGCCGGTGTAGACCAGGTCGAACGTGCCCGCTGGCAGCACTTGGTCGGCGGCGTAGACATCTGACTCCACATACGCGATTGGCGCTGCGCAGCGTTCGGCCAACGCCCGCGCCTGCGCCAGCGAAGCCGCGGAAAAATCCAGACCACAGACCTGTGCGCCAAGGCGCGCGAGCGACAGGGTATCGGTGCCGATGTGGCACTGCAGGTGAACGGCGTTGAGCCCGTTGATATCGCCCAGCAGCGGCAAGTCGAAACGAACGGTCTCGGAAAGATGCGCGGGGCGTTCGACCAGCAGCTCGACCTCATAATCTTTCGAGGCAGCGTGCAAGGGGGCGCGTTCGTCCCAGCTGGTGCGGTTGAGTTGCAGCGATCGGTCCATGGTTGACGTCCTTGTCTGCTTGTACTGTTTAGCTACAGGCACGTCGCCGCAGCAGCACGCCGCTGCAGCGCCACGCCGTCATTTTTTTGCGCGTAGTAATCGACCCGCGCCCCACCCGCCTGCGGATAAACGTCCACGAACGCCTCGGCCTCGCGGGTATACACGGTGAAACCACCCGGCTTGCGCGGCTCCAGGTAGCCACTGGCATCGTCCCCGAACACCGCCTCTTCCTGCCAGCTGAACTGAATGCATTGTGCAACCAGTTCTGGCGCCTTGTGCGAATCGAGCTGCGCGGTCGGCTTGCCGCCACGTGCCGTTTCCATGGTCGCGGAAGCGCAACCGACCAGCATCAGTACTGCGGCCATCGGCAGAATCGCTCGCATGTTCAATCCTCAGGGCAAAAAAGAAGGCGACTCTAGCATTGGCGGGCACCGCGAGTGAATTGTCGGGCGCATGCTGCTGTCGCAGTAGGAACATGCCGTCACAAGGAAACCGCGATGAAAAAGCATCACCTGATACCCGCCTTGCTGCTCGCCGCCCTGCCCTGCCTGCCGTTGGCCGCTTCTGCCGCCCCGTCCGCCGAAGAAAGCATTACGGGGCCAGAAACCCACAACCGTGAACTCAAGGTGGGTGACAAGGCCCCCGACCAATACAAGCGCGATGATCAGACGGTAAAAGACTGGAAGGCCAAAGGCCTGCCCACCCCAGAAAAGGAAAGCCATTGGGTACGCATGGGCGAGCACTACGTGCTGGTGCAGATCACCAATGGGGTAGTGCTGGCGATCCACCCGGCCAGCTGAATCAACTGACCTGCACCAAGGCCGCCATGTGCACGGTGTTGCGCCCGGCGGCCTTGGCCTGATAAAGCGCTGCATCCGCCTGCGCCAGCAGGCTTGAGGTGCTGTCCCTGGGCGCTGGCACACCGCACCACAGCCCGACACTGAAACGCAGCTCGATCTCATCACCGGCAAAACGCGCGGGGCTGTTGGCAATCGCTTCCCGCAAGCCCTGCAGCGCAGCCATCGCCCCGCTTCTGTCGGTACCTGGCAACAGCAGCAGGAATTCCTCCCCGCCATAGCGCCCAAGGCTGTCCCCCTGGCGCAAACGCTGCTGCAACTGACGCACGCAATGGCACAACACCTCGTCACCCGCCAAGTGCCCATACAGGTCGTTGATCCGCTTGAAATGATCGATATCGATCATGGCCACGGCCAGGCTGCTCTGCGCCTCGCGGGCGCGGTCGAGCTCGACGCCGAAGCGTTCGAGGATCGCCCGGCGGTTGTAGGTGCCGGTCAACACATCGCGCAAGGCCAAGTGCTGCAAGCGCGATTCGCTACGCTCCTTGGCCATCAACACCAGGCCGATGGAATACATCATCACCGTGACTGTGCCGATCGCCACCGAAATGCTCTGTTTGAGGTTGCTGGTGTCATAGCGCATTTCCACCGCCGTGCCATTGGCCACCGCCACAGCCCGCATGCCCAACCCGACCAGGCTGATCAGCGCACCGATCTGCAGCAGCAGGTGCGCCCTGCCTGGCCGCTCGACGTACCGCCTGGCCCAGTACAGGATCATCGAGCACTGCAGCATCAGCACCAGCGTCGCCAGCAGCATGCGTGGTTCGAGGGTGTCGAGCAGCAGCATCAGCCCCACCAGCATGCACGCCGGGATGATGAAGATCAGCCGCCACGGGATCACTTGCTCACGCACCCGGAACAAGCTGGCCGAATAAAACGCCAGGGCCAGTGACAGCAAGCTGTTGCCCAGGCCATAGCTGAGCCACAGCGGCGCTTGCGCGTAAACGGTGTAGCAGACATACGCCAAGGCATGCACCAGCAGCCCGCAGCCGGTAAGCAGCAGGTTGTCGCGGCGGTTGCTGCGGCCGACCAACAACAGGCAGAAAGCCAGAATGGTCGCTACCAGGGCGACCGCGGCGAACAGCGTGGGGGTGTGGGCGATCATCGTGATTCACCGTGTGGCAGTTTGCCGTCTTGGCTGCGGCTTACCGTGCAGTCTAGGTGCCGACGGCCGGCTCGGCCATGACCGAGCGAGACAGAACAGCAGCCGGCAAGCACGCCACTCATCGCTGGCAGGACAATTTTTTGCCCGCCCAGGAAACCAAATGGATCGATCCCAGTCTGAGGAAGTGTCCCGTAAACCTTTGCGGATCAAGGACCTATATCGTGATGACCCGCCTTGCAAGCTTTTCGCTGATTGCCGCCATCCTGCTGACTGCTGGCTGCCACAGCCATCGCTACCATGACGACGACGATGGCTGGCGTGATCGCGACCGTGGCCATGGCCACCATCATCGGCATGACCGTGACGATGACGACGACGACCGTCAATACCGCGGTGACCGCTACTACCGCTGAAGCGTCTTTGCAACCCTGACCCGCCGCTCGCTGCGCGGCACCTTAACCTGATGATTCCTTTTGAGGTTCGTACCATGCGTCTGACTCTGCCTTCCCTTGCCCTCGGCCTGCTGCTGTGCCAGGGCGCTTTCGCCGGTGACGGTACCGCCGCCATTGGCGGTGGCCTGGGTGGTGTACTGGGTAACGTTGTCGGCCAACAGATCGGCGGCAGCACAGGTGCTGCCATCGGCGCCGGTGTCGGCGGCGCTGCCGGCAGTGCGGTAGGCGCTCGCAAGGGCAACCGCACCGAGGCTGCCATCGGCGGTGGCCTGGGTTCTGCGGGCGGTTCGCTGCTCGGTGGCAAAGTCGGCGGTTCTGCCGGCTCCACCATTGGTGCCGGCCTGGGTGGCGCGGCCGGTGGTGCCATCGGTAACCACATGGGCGACAACAACGGCAAGAAGCACCACCGTCACCGTCACTGATCCAGGCGATAAACAGGGGCCGCATAGCGGCCCCTTTTGCGTCTTAAACCCTGCAACACATCAACACACCCTTCATCCCAAGCTGGCACACTGGCTGCTAATGTCTACCGTGCCCCTGTGTGAAGGAACACCCCCTCCCCATGAACCACGAGCTGCTCTGGGTCCTCGGCCTGCTGGCCATCGTCGTCGTCCTCTTCATCATCAACCGCCCGCGCATGGACGTGGTCGCCCTCATGGTGATCCTCGCCCTGCCGTTATCGGGCATCCTCACGGTGGAGCAGGCACTGGCCGGTTTCAGCGACCCCAACGTGGTACTGATCGCTGCCCTGTTCGTGATCGGCGAAGGCCTGGTACGCACCGGCATTGCCTACCGCATCGGCGAATGGATGAGCGAACGCGCCGGCAACAGTGAGGCGCGCTTGCTGATACTGCTGATGGTGGCGGTGGCGGGCCTGGGGTCGGTGATGAGTTCTACGGGAGTGGTGGCGATCTTCATCCCGGTGGTGCTGAGCATCGCCGCACGCCTCAAGCTCTCACCCAGCCGCCTGATGATGCCGCTGAGCTTTGCTGGCCTGATCAGCGGTATGCTCAGCCTGGTGGCCACGCCGCCCAACGTGGTGGTGCACAGCGAACTGGTGCGCCATGGCGAACAGGGCTTCAATTTCTTCAGCTTTACCCCGTTCGGCCTGGTGGTGCTGGTGCTGGGCATCGGCTACATGCTGCTCACCCGCCACTGGCTCAACGGCGAAGTGCGCAAGGACGGCCGGGTAGAAACCCGCCGCACGTTGCTTGACCTGGTACTGGACTACAAGCTCAGCGGCCGCGAGCGGCGCCTGCGCATCCGCCCGCATTCACCGCTGATTGGCCACACCCTGGGCGAGCTGGAGCTGCGTACAAAGCATGGCGCCAACGTGATCGGCATCGAGCGCCAGCACAAATTCACCACACGGGTGATCACCGCCGACTCCAATACCGTGCTGCACCAGGGCGACGTGCTGCTGCTCGACTTGTTCGCCAACCGCGACGACCTGCGCAGCCTGTGCCAGACCATGCAACTGGAGCCCCTGCATTTCAAGGCGGCCTACTTCATCGATCAGTCGCAGGAACTGGGCATGGCCGAAGTGTCGCTGCCACCCGGCTCGCAGCTGATCGGCAAGAGCGTCCTCGAGCTGGCGTTCCGTACCCGCTTCGACCTCAACGTGGTCGGCTTGCGCCGCGATCAGGTGGCCATCGAAGAGCAACTGGTGGAAGAAAAGCTGCGCCTGGGCGATACCCTGCTGGTGGTCGGCCCCTGGAAAGCCGTGCGTCAACTGCAGAGCAAACCGCACGACTTTCTGGTGCTGAGCTTGCCCGCCGAGATCGACCAGGTCGCCCCGGCCCGCACTCGCGCGCCGCAGGCCTTGTTGAGCCTGGCGGTGATGGTCGGGCTGATGGTCAGCGGCGCGGTGCCCAATGTGATCGCCGCGCTGATCGGCTGCCTGCTGATGGGCGCAGGCCGGTGCATCGACATGAACAGCGCCTACCGGGCAATCCATTGGCAGAGCCTGGTACTGATCGTCGGCATGCTGCCGTTCGCCCAGGCCCTGCAAAAAACCGGCGGCATCGACTTGGCCGTGACCGGGCTGGTCAGTGTGCTGGGCGGGGCCGGCCCCAGTGCCATTCTTGCCTGCCTGTTTGCCGTGACGGCGGTGATCGGCCTGTTCATTTCCAACACCGCCACTGCCGTGCTGATGGCGCCGGTGGCAATCAGCACGGCCACGCAACTGGGCATGTCGCCCTACCCCTTCGCCATGACCGTGGCCCTCGCCGCATCGGCTGCGTTCATGACGCCCGTCTCGTCACCGGTCAACACCCTGGTGCTGGGCCCGGGGCAATACCGGTTCGGTGATTTCGTCAAAGTCGGCGTGCCATTCACCTTGCTGGTGATGCTGGTGACTGTGGTGATGGTCCCGTGGTTCTTCGGCTTGTAAGGAAATCGACTGGGGATACCGGCAATTTGGCATTATCTTGCAGGATCGCGGCAGATTGACATCAAGTACCCTGTCGAAACACACTGACACGTAATTGCCCCAGGTGCTTCAAGCCGTTGTCCTGGATTTCGTTTCCGCTTGCCGGTCGAGTTCATGGTTTTTCCAGCCCAATCGCGCTTGTTGCCCTATGTCGCGCTGCTTTGCCTCACGTTTGCCCTGACCCTCGGCGGCATCCTGGCACGCCCCATCGAGTCCCTCTCCCTGTTCTGGCCGGTGAATGCGGTATTGGTCGGCGTGCTGTTGCGCTACCCCCGCCAGGCCAACGCCCTCGGCTTCATGCTGGTGTGGCTGGCCATGGTGCTGGCCGACCTGCTGTGCGGCAGCGCCTGGAAGCCGGCGTTGTGGTTCAACCTGTGCAACCTCGGCATGGTGTTCACCGTGTGGCAGTTGTTGTCACGCGTGCCGCGCGTGCACCGACGCATGCGCAGCCCGCATGGCGTACTCAGTGTGTTTGCCGCGTGCGCCGCTGGCGCAATGGTTGCCGCGAGCCTGGCCTCGGTGATGGCCGCACCGTGGTTCGAGCAATCGCTGCAGGCCACCTGGCTGGCCTGGTTCAGTGAACAGTTCTCGACCGGCGTACTGGTGCTACCGGTGCTGCTGTCGGCGCCCTCGGTGCGGGCGATGGTGCGCAGTGGCGCCCAGGCAGTGCGTTTGCCGCCGCTGCTGGTGCTGCTTGGCTCGCTGGCCTTCAGCATCGCCTTCGGTGGGCCAGGGGCGATTGCCTTCCCGATCGCCGCCCTGCTGTGGTGTGCCTGGACCTACCCGCCGTTTCTGGTCTCGATGCTGACGCTCACCGCCGGCAGCACCCTCATCGTCGCAGTCGCGCAAAACCTCATGCACTTCAGCGTGCCGCAGAGCGAACCCGGGGTCACCACCCTGATGTCGGCGCGCCTAGGTATCGCCATGCTGGTGCTCGGGCCGCTGGTGGTGGCCTGCGTCAGCCAGGCCAACCGCAGCCTGATGGCACGCCTGGCGCACCAGGCCACCATCGACCACCTGACCGGGGTACTGACCCGCAGCGCGTTCACCCGCCGCGCCAATGCACTACTCGACAGCCGCCAGCAACATGCCCAAGCATTGCCGCTGACGTTGATGATGCTGGATATCGATCACTTCAAGGCGATCAACGACGCGCATGGCCACGCTATCGGTGATCAGGTACTGCGCCAGTTCGCCCGCACCCTGCAAGACCAGTTGCACGAAGGCGAACTGTTCGCGCGCATGGGCGGCGAGGAGTTCGTCGTGATCCTCCCAGGCCTTGCGCCAGATCGCGCCAAATTCACTGCCGAACGCCTTCGTCGGGCCGTACAGGACCTGCACGTGGTGCACGCCGACCATCGCCTGCAAATCACCGTGAGCATCGGCCTGGACGGCTGCGCTGCCGACACCCCGGCGCCGAGCCTGGACGAGCTGCTGGCGCGCGCCGACCAAGCGCTGTACAGCGCCAAGGCCCACGGCCGCAACCGCGTCGAACAGGCCGAGGCACAGCGCCAGGTGGTCTGATTCACCCGGCCAGCAAATCCCAGGACAGCTTGGCAATCAGTACGCACAGCAAAATCAGAAACAGCCCACGCACGAAACCTGCGCCCTTGCGCACCGCCAGCCAAGTGCCGGTCAGTGCACCGAGGATGTTGCAGGCCGCCATGGGCAAGGCGATGGCGTACAGCACGTTGCCCGACGGCACGAAGAACACCAGCGCCGCCAAGTTGGTGGCGATGTTCACCACTTTGGCCGAAGCCGAAGCGTGCAGGAAGTCCAGGGCAAAAAAACGAATGAACAGGAAGATCAGGAAGCTGCCGGTCCCTGGCCCGAACAGGCCATCGTAAAAACCAATGGCCCCACCGATCAGCACCGCCAGGCATTGCTCCTTGCGGCCGATCTGCGTGGGCTTGTGCAACGTGCCGAAGTCCTTTTTGCGGACCGTGTAGATCGCCATCAGCACGATCATCACCAGCACGGCCGGGCGCATCACGCTGGGCGGCACCAGCGATACCGTGGCGGCGCCGGCAAACGACATGACAAAGGCACTGAGCGCCGCGGGCACGATCAGCCCCCAGTCCAATGTGACCTTGCGGATGAACGAGCGAGCCGCAAAGGCAGTGCCGCACACCGAGGCCAGTTTGTTGGTGCCCAGCAAGGCCGCCGGTTGCGCGGTGGGCAGCACGTTGAACAGCGCCGGGATCTGAATAAGCCCGCCACCGCCTACGGCGGCATCGATCAAACCGGCGGCAAAGGCGAACACAGAAAGTACAGCGATATCCATCATGACGCGGCTCCAGGCAGTAAGACAGGCTGCAAGGCTAATCAAAGTGCCGCGCTTGTGTTGAAATGCCACATTGCGAAAACTGCAATGAGGAGCAGGCAATGGCCTTGGACATGCTGCGGGAGATTCAGGCGTTCGTCAGTGTCGCCCACAAGCGCAGCTTCGTCGCTGCGGCACGCGCCCTAGGGCGTTCACCCAGCGCGGTAACCCGAGCGGTGCAAACGTTGGAGGACAACGCCGGCAGTAAACTGCTCAACCGCAACGCCAACGCGGTGACCCTGACCGAAGCTGGCGAGCGCCTGCTCCCCCATGCCGAGCGCTTGCTGGATGTGCAACGTGATGCAGTCGACGAGTTGGCCGCGCTAAGCGGTAGCGCCCAAGGCTGGATCCGTTTCGCCGTGCCGCAATTGCTCGGTGAGCATGTGCTGCCCCGGGTGCTCGCCGAGTTTTCCCAGCGTCATCCACAGGTGACCCTGGACGTGCAGTACAGCGATGCCGCCCTGGACCCGCTGCTGGACAAGTTCGACTTCGTGGTGCGCGGCGCCTTTCCGCAATCCAGCGAGCTGATCGGCTATCCGCTGTGGGGTTACCAACGCCATCTGTATGCAAGCCCGGCTTACCTGGCCAGCGCCGGCAACCCGCAACACCCAGAAGACCTGGAGCACCATGCACTGATTCTGCATACCGCCCCACGCATACTCAAAGCCTGGCATTTCTGCCGAGATGGCCAGATCACCAGCCTGCGCCCAACGCCACGGCTTCGGCTGGGTTCTGGCGATGCGGTGTACCACAGCACACTGGCCGGGGCCGGTATCGCCCGCCTTGCGGCCTGGGTGGGCGAAGCTCAGGTCAAAGCTGGCCGCCTGGTGCGGGTGTGCGCGCAATACCGCCTGACCTCAAGCACCGGCCAAGACCCACAAATGCACGCGCTGTACCCGGCCGGCGAGTTGCCCGCGCGGGTTCGTGAACTGATGCAGGCCCTGCGCCGCGCCGGCCTGTCGGCCTAACGGCGACGGCTCTAAAGGACTGTTCAAATTCTGCTCAATTTAACAGAGCCCGCTTCCGGCTTGGCTTGCAGCATTTTATCCACAGACCTACCCACGTTTTTTGTGGACAGATTTCCCAGCGTAAAGAACGACTTATCGCACATGCAGCAACGCTGTATTGGCCAGCCTGACCAACTCGATCCACTCAAGCGTGCTGATCTCACCCGCCTGTTCCAATGCGCCCGCGCTGCGCAGTGCCTCGTCGTACGCGTTCTCATCGAGCGTGTCATCAGCGAGAAAACGGCTACGCCACTCCAGCATGGCTGAAGTGCCTTTCTTGCATTCCATGTGTGTTTCGACTCCAAGGCAAAAGACCGGCCCGTCAACGTGGGCCCCAGGACGGCGGCGGGAGATTACACGAGCCATTCGCACTTGAGAATTACTTGCAGGTACCACTGATCAGTCATGGTGAATGAACGGGGCAGCCGGGGGCGCAGGCGGGTGGGCCCATCTGGCGAATCAGACGGGCCGCGAAGGAAGGAGTCGGGTGAAAGTCAGCTTGGCGGGATGGTGCCCAAAATACCTATCAGAATGGTCAGGAGCAGAAAACCACCCAGGAACAGCGTCAGCTTGCCCATCGGAACCTCTACAGTGTGATGCGGGGATGGGCCTATTGTCGGTCCATGGCTGATACGGTTACAGATGCAGGTTTATAGAAAAAAAGCGGATCAGATGCCAGTGATCAGCACAGCGGCGCGACCCACCTCAACTCAATTGCTCCAGTTTTGCCAGCGGCAACCAACCGAACTCATCATCGTCATGGCGCCGGCACCACATCCAGCCATTGAGCGAGCGCACCTTTTGCACCAGTTGCCCGGGGTCGGCATCCAGCTCATGGGCCGAGTAGTGATCAAGCGCCCTGCCTTTCTCCACACTGAACCGCTCGATCAATTGCGCCGGCACCCATCCCGGCTCCTGCCCAGGGCACGAACACAGGTACCAGTCCTGCCAGCCCGGCTCGCCTTCATAGCGCGGGCCGATATCCAGCAGCGTGCCCTTGGCAAAACGAATCGGCCTTGGGTATTCGCTGCGGTGGCGCTCGATCACGACGTAATGCATAGGGCCTCTCCTTGGCCAGGGGGAAATTATCGATCGTAGCAGAAGCGGTCTGACACGCTGCGACGGCATGGTTGTATCTTTATGTGTACAAACTGAGACCTGATACACAAGAACGTTTCCTACAGCTAAATCGGACATACCCTCGATACAGAGGTCCTCTTTACTGGCTTGCATCAACCCATACCTGTGGCCTTGCCAAGGAGATGCCCGATGCTTGCCCACCCCTCGACACCTTCAAGCCACCCAACACGCCGCATCCGCCACCTCCTCGCCTGTGCCCTTCTTTCCCTTGGCCTGATGGCGACTGCCGCCTGCTCGGCTGCGTCAGAACCGGCCCAGGCAACGGCCACCTCAGCGGAGCGCTTCGGCCCACTCAAGCACGTTGAAGCTGGCGTTCTCGATGTGGCCTATGTCGAGCAAGGCCCAGCCGATGGCCCTGTGGTTATCTTGCTGCATGGGTGGCCCTACGACATTCACAGTTTCGAGGCGGTGGCACCGAAGCTCGCCGCAAAAGGCTACCGCGTGCTCGTGCCGTACGTACGGGGCTATGGGCAGACCCGCTTCCTTTCAGCGCAGACCCTACGCAATGCCCAGCCCTCGGCCCTGGCCAGCGACGTCATCGCCTTCATGGACGCCCTCCACATCCAGCACGCCGTACTCGCTGGTTTCGACTGGGGCGCCCGCACTGCCGACATCGTCTCGGCCCTGTGGCCCGAGCGGGTCAAAGCACTGGTGTCAGTCAGTGGCTACCTGATCAGCAGCCAGGAAGCCGCCAAGGCGCCGCTCCCCCCCAGTGCCGAACTGCAATGGTGGTACCAATACTACTTCGCCACCGAGCGTGGCCAAGCCGGTTACGACAAGAACCGCCATGCGTTCGCCAAGCTGATCTGGCAGACCGCCTCACCCAAGTGGGCCTTCGATGACACCACCTTCGAGCGCAGTGCCAAGGCGCTGGACAACCCCGATCAGGTTGCCATCACCGTGCACAACTACCGCTGGCGCTTGGGGCAGGCACAAGGCGAGGCCCGCTACGCCCCACTGGAAGCGAAACTGGCCACCTTCCCCAGCATCAGTGTGCCGACCATTACCTTGGAAGGTGATGCCAACGGAGCACCGCACCCACCGGCAGAAAGCTATGCACAACGCTTCACCGGCAAGTACGCGTACCGCCTGATCAGTGGCGGCATTGGCCACAACCTGCCCCAAGAAGCCCCCGATGCGTTCGCTCAAGCAGTGATCGACGCGGACCACCTGTAGTCACCGACGTGTTTCCCGCGTCAGCAGCCCCTACTTCAGGGGCTGTAATTGCTACATAAGGTTTCACAACGTTCGGTGACCCTGCTTTACACCGCTGCTGGCGACGGCGCGACCTAAATTGCTCGAAACCCTTGAGCCTGGGGCGTTGAGAACCTTATGCAGCACACGATTTGAAACGGTCAGATGCGAAGTTTGTAGGATCTTTACCCGTACATCGTAGGAGAAATCCAAGCAGTGGCATTTCCCTGTATGAAACATCAGTTTCATCGGCAAAATCGAGCTGCTACGGTCCCATTTTCCTACAACGGCACGGATGCCCACCGCATGAGAAAAGCATGGACCCGTTCGACGCCTCGGCCCTGAAACTGCAAAAGAACCTGCTCAACCTGCGACAGTCGCGTGATCGATTTAGAAAGGAGGGCTATGACAAGGAAGCCGATGACCTTGATAAGTCGATCGCGCGAATAGAGGCGGTGTTGAGCAAGATGTCGGGCACCGTCAAACCACCGACCTTGCAGTAGCCCCTGTTCAGCCAGCGGCCAGCGCATGAGTGATTTGTAGCGTCTGCGCGGGTAAGCTCTTTGCTCATGCCTTCATACAGGAATAGGGAAATGAGCGTTGACTGGCACGCAGGGCCGATCACCAGAAGCACCCCACTGGACAAACACTAGCGGAGCACGCAAAAAGTTCGACGGTTCCTGACGGATGAATGCGGAAGCGCATTCAAGTTTGATCGCGCCTTCATGGCCTGGATCAAGAGCGGCGAGCCGTTGACGATGGGCGACGTGGCTGACGGGTGGATACGTACCCATCTTTGAATTTGGCGCGCTGAGGGTGAGCGGTTAACTCAAGCAGATGTGTTCGGTAACTTGCGGCAATACACCAATGCCAGGTGGCGTCTTCGTGGGCCATTTCTTCGGCCTGAGGCACAGCTGGGCGAGCCAAGTGCAGATGTTATTTCAAAGCGCGGAAGACGTTCGGCGGCTTTCAGAGGGGCTTGAGGTTATCCTGTTGCGTGAAACGGAATCCCCTATGATCATCGATTCTGAATCCGTGAATTGGCATTGGATCGATGTGATCGTGCGCACGGTGCATTCCGCCAAGGCTGACCAAGCCTAATGACCCGAACCGTATGCCCTTTACGCCTTTTGTCGTTCTCTGCTGGAAGCCCTAATGAACAAATTGATCCTGCCTGTCGCCATCTTCTTTAGCGTACTCATCGCTGGGAAGGCCTCCGAGCATTTTGGGCTGGAGGGCAGCTGGAAAATCGGCCTGCTCTGCGTTGTAGCGGCTGCCGTGCAGATCGCCGTGACCCGTTTCCAGCGCCTGCAACAGCAAAAAGTGCAACGCTGACCCTGCGACGGAACCGCCCTAGCCCGCCTTGGCGGGCTTTGTTTTGCCCGTTGAAATCAGAATCGATATCCCCGGTTCGCGAGAGCAAACAAAAGGGAATTGGCCTCACCATCAATCCAACTGTCTGCCTCAGCACCCGCACAGCCAGATGATCGCGGATCCATTTTGTACGTTCATTTCTCGAATGACGCCCACTGCTTTACGCAAATCAAAACAACGAAAGCGGGTAGTTAATGATTAGGCGGTTTTCATTGAAACTGGTATTAGTCCCCCACGCTCGACGCAGTGTCGAATTTCGCCATTTGACGTTCAGGTCTTTAAGCGCGCCAGACTGGAAAACATAAGCCAGTTCACTCTCCCTGCCCCACTCCTCGGCGTCATTCTCAGTACCTACATGGATACCGCTACCCTTAATGTACCGGTTCATAAGGGTCAGCCCGGGCACGCCCAGTGCCGTGAAGTTATAATCATGTCGCAACTGCCAAGAGCGCTCATTAGCATTTTCGTAGCTAGAGTTAAAGCTGTCATTGGCCAGTGAGCCACCCGACGTGCCGTTGACTTTCATCCAACCGTCCTGACCAGAGACCTTTTGCAACCCGATATAAAATGTGTTTGCACCATACTTGGCGAAAAACAACCCAGACCCTGTTCGGTTATCAAGATCTCCCGCCAGAGATCGCCCCTCATCCTTACCAGTGAACCATTGTAAATTGGCACCCAGCGTCCAGTCGCCAACGGATTGGCTATGGGTGAGCTGCACCATCTGCTGACTATAGATATCTTTCAACTCAGCCCCCCACACGCCGAGCATCGTCCGCTTGTCATTGAACGTATACTCGCCACCCAGGAAGTTGAACCGATCAGAGGTGACGCCCGGTTTCTGCGCGAGGAACATATCCTCCATGCTGGCATCATTTCGCGGGCTGTTAGCACGGAATTGCCCGCCGTAGAGGGTAACATTTTCGATTTCTCGAGAAGTAATCTGTGCACCGCGGAACGTCTGGGGTAACGACCGGCCGTCATCTGAACGCAAGATTGGCAGCGTAGGCATCCATTCGCCGACCTTGAGCTCTGTAGAAGAGAACCGCGCTTTACCTGCAATTGCCAAACGCCCGTAATCATCGGCCGCGCGGCCATCGTCATGAATGGGCAGCAATTGTGTTCCTCGGGTGCCACGCCCACTGTCTAACTTCACGGCGAACAGTCCCAGGGCGTCAACGCCAAAGCCCACCGGGCCTTGGGTGAAGCCCGACTTATAACTCATGATAAAAGCTTGACTCCACTCTTCTGCTTTGCCTTGAGTGGCAGCGTCGCTGACAAAGTTACGATTAATGTAAAAATTACGTAGCGCCAGCGCAGCAGTTGAATCCCCTATGAATCCAGCCTCGGTTGCCTGCACGCAGACTGCCGTACTGAGAAGCGGCAGAACAAAAAACATCTTTGCGTTATTGTAAATATATTCGGATGCGCGGATTTTCATTTCTTATTATTTCCATCACAGACATTCAATACAAACGCAGCTTTTCACGCCGAGTATTCATTCAACGAGGTTTTGTACAACGCTTTCTATTATTTGACGCCCCTTGGCGCTGCGCGTGGCTAAGCGCTGGCGCGCTATTGTTGCGACATCCAGCAGACGACGACGGCCGAGCCCCTCAATTCGTGAGCGCAAGCCAAACTCCCAGTACCCTCTATAAAGTCGAAAAATGAGCACGCCAAAGACAAAGCGCATGGCACTTGGCGAGGCGCGCCCAGAAGAGGAAAACGATCAAGCACTACCTGCAGTGTCGCTGCAGGTCAGCAAATCTCAACCCGCGCTGGAAGGTGTCTTGCAGCGGGTGTATTCCAGTTGGTAAAGCGTGGTGGCGAGCTGCTGCTCAGGGTCGTCCAGCAGGTTGCTCAACTCCGCGACCAGTCGCTCTCTGATATGCCCGACATAGTCAGCGGCGCAACCTTCGATCATGATGATCCAGGATGGAATTTCAGTGCCCTCTGATCGGGCCTTCTTCTCCGCAGTCTCAACCTTGCTGACGGCTTCATCAGCGGTGCAGAAGTGGACACCGGTGATCCCTTGTGCGTCGACCAGCGGGGGCAACATTCGATCGCGCAATGCTTGCAGAACGTCCGTGTAGCGCTCGACGGCGACATTGAAGCGCAGGGTCACCAAATAAGCGCCATTACCCACACCGGCCGTGTAATGAACGTCGCAAATTGATCGGGCGACATTACGGTATGACTGCACGACTTTCTGTGTCCATGGCGTCGGCGCATTTAGGCGAGCCAGATAATCTGGCCCCCCCAGCACCTCGACAGAATCAGCCTCGTACAGATTGAAATAGGCAGGCCCAGCATCGAGCGCGATGTATCGTCGCCCCCGCTGAAATCCCGGAATCGCCGCGCGCTCTGGCATGTGTTCACGGTTATGCCATTCGTAGAACTCATCCCGCGCGTCGGGCATAAGATCATGCCAAATTGCAACTACGCCTGTTCCTGCAAAGCTCATGTCTTATTCTCCGGCATTAATCAACGTTTGGATGACGGCCCGCAACCCAGGCAGCTCCCATTTCCGCCACATACGGCACTACCGCCTGAGACTGTTCGCCCAGCCCTGTGCCCCCTACGCGCATGACGTCACCCGCCTTGAGAAACACATTTGGTTTCTGTCCAAGCCCAACACCTGGTGGTGTCCCGGTGATAATCACATCACCCGGCATGAGCGGCATGAAACGGCTCAGGTAAGAAACGATGTGCGCGACACTGAAAATCATGGTCCGAGTGTTACCGTTCTGATAACGCTTGCCGTTCACTTCCAGCCAGAGGTCGAGGTTCTGCGGATCGGCGATTTCATCGCGAGTCACCAACCAAGGGCCAAGTGGCGCGAAGGAAAAGCTGCTCTTACCCTTGGTCCATTGCCCTTCGTACTCAAGCTGATAGGCGCGTTCGGAGACATCGTTAGCCAGGCAGTATCCGGCGATATGATCCAGCGCCTTGCTTTCTTCTACGTGCCAGGCGGGTGAACCAATCACGATGGCCAGTTCAACTTCCCAGTCGAGCTTCTTCGCATCACCCGGCAGAATCACAGGGTCGTTTGCACCGCTGATAGAGCCTGTGTGTTTATTGAATACAACAGGCTGGCTCGGAATAGGCGTGTTGGTCTCGGCGGCGTGGTCAGAATAATTGAGGCCGATGCAGATCAGGTTCGGCACACTGCCCACACACGGCCCCAGACGCGATCCAGCAGGCGCGAACGGCAGACGCTCAATGTCGACACCGCGCAGCTTCTCGATGCTGGACGGCGACAGCGCCGCTGCATCGATGTCATCGACAATGCCAGTGAGATCCCTGACCTGTCCTTGAGCATCCAAAATTCCAGGCAGTTCTTGTCCAGGCAAACCGAAACGAACCAAGCGCATACGTTACTCCTCAAGCGTTGAAAAAAAGACAGACAGTGAACCTGCCTCGCCGAACTGGATGTCCAGCGGCTGGTGAGTGGGAACTTCGAGTACCCCTGCATAGGAGCCGGTGATCACGACCTGACCCGCTTGCAGATCAATGCCCCGTGCAGAAAGAAAATTTGCAAGCCAGACGATCGGTGCGACGGGGTCATGATCCGGGTGAGTGCCGGCAACGCTCACAGGCTCGCCACCCGGATGACTAAGCGTTACATCAAGGTGAGTGGGCAAATTGGTCGAGGTTAGTGAAACGGCACGTGCCCCCAGGACTAGCCCCTGGTTGAACAACCCGTCAGCCAGCAACTGCTCAAACGTAACTTTTTGCGGATCGGTGTACCGACTGTCGATCACCTCCAGCGCAAGGTGTACCTGGCTGATAGAGCGCGTTATGTCGTCGGCCGTGTAAGGCGCCGCGCGGGCAGGAAGGCCGGCCCCTAACACGCATGCAAGCTCAGGTTCGATTCGCACCTTGGAAGTTGCGGAGCCCAGGGAGTATTGGTCGCAGCTCACGATGCTATCGGTGTAGATAGGCGCGACTATCCACTTGCCGGGCTTGGGCAATGCGCATTTCCATCCGCCCACTTTTTTCCCGGCCAGCACACCGACATGCTGCTGTATCTCGAAGCCTTGCTCTAGGCTCAGTGACATCTCATTGCATGGCAGGGCATCTAATTTATTACCCGTTTGGCGTGCGTTCACGAGGTGCGCGGCGGCTTGCAGAAGGATGGATTCAGGCGCATCGGCTGATTGACTGAACTTATCCATGCACTTCATCCCTGCACACCGGATTGCCGAGGCCATACCGTACCGAGCTTGTTCGCAGCATCCTCGAGCAATGCATGCAAATCCTCGTAGCGGTCTGGATGCATGCGCAACACCGGACCGGCGATACTCATGGTCCCGACCACAATTCCAGATGGAATGAGCCTCACCGGAACCGCGATTGCCCACACGCCGGCCTCAGCCTCTTCCACAACGAGTCCGTAGCCCCGTGCTCTGGTCGCCGCCAAGTCGGAAAGTAAGCGTTCGACAGTATTGATAGCCCGAGGACCCTTGCCTGTACCCTGGTCTTTGCCCAAACCGTCGCGGATAGCAATCTCGACAGCTTGCTCGTCAGGCATAGATGCAAGCCAGGCTTTGCCATTAGCGGTGGTGTACAGATTGATAGGCTGATCCATGGCGGGCGAGTACATCAACCCAGGTGCAGCGCCTTGAGCCGAGGCCAGCCAGGACAAACTGCCCTCGCAGACGACCGTTAGGCGTACCAGCTCATGGGATAAAGACGCTACATTCTCAATGATCGGCTGAACAAGCTCCGGCAAGCCGATGCCGTTCAGATAACGCTGCCCCAAAAGCGCCAATTTGAGTGTCAGACGGTATTGGGATGTCGCCTCATCCTGCTCGGCCCACCCTTGCTCCACCAATTGTGCAAGCACACGGTGCGCAGGCCCCTTTTCCATCCCCAATTCACCTGCAATATCGGACATTCGCATCCAGCGGGCCTCACGAGCCAGCAGCTCGATAGCCTCAAGGCAACGATCAACAGCACCTTTAACGACTCTCATGGAATTATTCTCAGCTGGTTTTGAGCAGCGCCGACGAAAATGTCACGCAGTTCTATCTGGAACACAGTTACAATAGTAATCATCACGCGATCGTCAAGTCAACGCAAATACGTTCAGTCGCTTGCCCCCTCCCCAACTGCTTATCTATACCCGACTCACTAGAAGTACAGCGATGAGGCTGCATTCACGCTGGCGGGCCTTCCACTCCCTCAAACCATGAATGGCTCGTAAACAGCCGGCCTAAGGGCGGCCGACTCATGAACCTGAACCGTGCCAGCACGCTTGACAAAGGCAATGCTCGGGAACAACATTACAAATGGAACGACGTTACAATAACAAAATTACGGCACCGGAGACACTTCATGAGCCATGGCATCCCGAGCGATCCACACCCCAAGCGTCAGTCAAGGAAGGCCGCAGCTAGCGGCTGGATCGGCTCGGCGTTGGAGTACTACGACTTTTTCATTTATGCGACTGCCGCTGCCCTGCTTTTCCCGCAACTGTTTTTTCCAACGGACGATCCAACCGTAGGAATCATCGTTTCACTCGCTAGCTTCGGCGTTGGGTATATCGCACGACCTATAGGAGCAGTGGTGCTAGGGCACTTGGGTGACCGCCATGGCCGCAAGACAGTATTGGTCTACTGCATGTTCTTGATGGGCTTCTCGACCATGTGCATTGGCTTACTCCCGACCTACCAGCAGATCGGCGTGTGGGCTCCCGCAATACTGATTATCTTGCGTCTGATCCAAGGGTTCGCGGTTGCCGGTGAAGTGTCTTGCGCAAGCTCTATGACCATGGAGCATGCACCTGACGGGCGCCGTGGTTACTTCGCAAGCTTTACCCTTCAAGGCGTGCAAGCTGGGCAACTGCTCGCGGCGGGGGTTTTCCTGCCACTCGCCCAATTCATGCCTGCGGATGAGTTTGCGTCATGGGGCTGGCGAATTCCCTTCTTGCTCAGCGCTGTGGTGCTTGTGGTCGGATGGATCATCCGCCGCGAAGTACATGAGGCCCCAGTCTTCGCTGAGGCGCGAGCACAGGACAAACCTCGTAAATTGCCAGTAGTCGAGGTACTCACCGAAAGCTGGAAGGATGTGTTGCGCGTCATCTGCATGGCACTCTCTGCAGTACTTGCAATCCTCGCCTCCGTGTTCGGCGCCACCTATGCAGTCCAGCCTGCTTACGGTATTGGTTTTCCCTCCGGCTTGTTCATGTGGATTCCTGTCCTGGGCAATTTGTGCGCTGTGATACTTATCCCATTCGTCGGTAAACTCTCTGACAGAATTGGCCGTCGCCCCCCGGTGATCGTGGGCGTGCTCTGCGGCGGTCTCTTGTCGTTTGGGTACCTCTATGCAATCAGCATCCACAATCTCTGGCTGTCTCTGATTCTCTCGCTTCTCATGTGGGGCGTGGCCTACCAAGGTTTCAATGGTGTTTTCCCAAGCATGTTCCCTGAGTTGTTCCGCACACGGGTACGCGTCACTGGTATGGCCATCGGTCAAAACATCGGCGTGGCATGCACTGCGTTTCTGCCAGCCCTGTTCGTATCGGTTGCGCCGCCTGGCACCGAAAATATCCCTCTGAAAATTGGAGCGCTGACTTTCGGTATCTGTGCCATCTGCGCCATTGCGGCGTTTACTACCCGCGAAACGTTCCGTATTCGCCTGAGCGAACTGGGTGACCCCGACGCTGTGCCAATGTCGAAGGAGGAGTACGAACTGCTGCGGGAAAAATCCAATCCCAGATCGAGCACTAGCACCCCGAATCAAGCGCTCAAAAATCAACTCCAGTGATGCCCGACTGACAACCAGACTCATCACTCTCAACGTGTTGCGCAGTTGCTCTGCGCAGCACGTTAAGCACCCCGGCGATAAACGTGTGCGCCGCCAGCAAGAAAGTCCAACAGCTGCGAGCTGGCAATTGGCGTGCCCCCGTCAACTACAGTAGGTTCACATGCATCCACTCATCACCGGCAAAACGCGCATCTATGGATTGATAGGTGATCCGCTCAAGAGCGCCAAATCGCCAATGCTGCTGAATAGGCTATTCGCCGAAGCACAGTCTGACGCCGTCTGCATTCCATTGGAGGTCGGTACGCAGGGCCTGGCCGAGTTCGTAAAAGGCGCGCGCACAATCCGCAACCTCGCCGGACTACTGGTCACCATGCCGCACAAGCAAACCATGCTTGAAGTCGTAGACATTCTTCACCCTACCGCGCGCCAGATCGGCGCAATCAATGTGGTTCGCTGCGACAAGGACGGTCGCTGGGAGGGAGCCGTGTTCGATGGGCTCGGCTGCGTACTGGGCATGCAGCGTCAGGGTGTTTCTCTACACGGGAAATCAGTTCTCCTGGTCGGAGCAGGGGGCTCGGGAAGGGCCATCGCTTTCGCCGTTGCCGCTGCTGGCGCCCGCTCACTGACCATTTCAGATTTGGATCCGCTCCGCGCCGCTGACTTGGCGCAAATCGCTGGCAAAGAAGGGGCGTGCAACGTACAAGCAGGGCCTCCAGACCCTACAGGTCATGACATCGTTATCAATGCTACCCCGCTTGGCATGAACCCTGATGATCCGATGCCAATAGAAGCAACGCTGCTGAACCCAGCCACGGTGGTGGTCGACATCATCACTCGAGCCGAGCCGACCGCTTTATTAATTGAGGCACAAACACGCGGATGCAAAACCCTTGACGGCCAGCCCATGCACGTAGGCCAGGCCTTGCTGGCTCTTAGTTTCTTGGGTTTTGAAGACATCGAGCGCCGTTACTCGACGGGATTGTAGCCTCCCATACCCCTCCCCTGACTGCCAGCCCGCACCCTCTTCATCACTCCAATCAGAACATTCCACGATGCGCATGCTTTCGGCATGCGCGCACCCCTCACGCCGACTGCTATTGCTCCACAGCGCCGGCACAGCGCTCAGCACCCTACCAAAACGTAACTTACTTCCGTTCATAACAGGGTCGTGATAGGCTGTTTTGCAACCTCAAAAATGTCGCTTGCGCGCTATTCTTTCGCGGTTCGATCCGTAACTTCCATGGCACCGCAGGTTTGTCAAACATACTTATTTATAAAGGTGGATGTTTGAAAGTCGTTCTCCTAGAAGTCAGCCACTGGCACACCCCGCTCTATCTCGATGCGCTTGAGCGCTTGCCTGATGTAACGGTCACGGCGGTGTCCGACGCAACGGGGTCGCGGGGTCCCGCTCTCGCCCAGCGTTTCGGAGCGCAACTTTACGATCACTGGGAAACCCTGCTGGAAAACGAGGAAGCTGATTTTGCCTTCGCCTTTGGCCCGCATGATGAGCTGTATGCCATGGGCGAGGCATTGATCGAGCAAAAGGTCCCCTTCGCGATGGAAAAGCCTTGCGGGCTAACCCAGCATGAGGTGCTGGACCTTTACCAACGCACCGAAGCCAACGGTCTGTTCGTGGCGGTGCCGTTGATATGGAGGCACAGTGAATTACTGAACCGCCTAAAACAAGAAGCCAGGCAGAGTGAAGCCAAGTGGAGAACCCTGGCGTTTCGATTCAACGCTGGCCCGCCTGGACGCTACCTGGCTAACAGTTGCTCTTGGATGCTTGAGCCAAAACGATCGGGGGGCGGATGCACGATCAATCTCGCCCCTCATTTCGTCGATCTGGTTGAGGAAATCTCCGGAGAGGCGATTCGCAGCGTGTCGGCAGTGATGTATCGCGATTCGTTACTGACAGCAGTAGAGATCGGCTCGTTGATGACTTTGGTGACCGAGAGTGGCTGCATCTGCACTATCGAAACGGGGTACAATTATCCCGCCAATACACCCGAGCAGCGGGAGTATTCATTTTCAATGTCAACTGATCAGTTCTATGCGCGCTCTACCGCTGACGGCTTGCGACTGGTCGACGCGTCCGGGCAGGCAAGTGACCTGCACATGAGCTTGAACTCTGACGTGTATTACGACAACTTCGTAACCGACATCCTCGCGCCTGACCGAGACGTTGCTTATACAGGCGCCAGGTTAGCAACCATGCACCGCGTCATGCGCATCATCGAGGCGGCCTATGAGTCAGATCGCCTGGGTGGCGCCCCCATCACCCTATAATGCCCTGACGCGAAACAAAGGACTAAAAATTGTCACATATAGGCCGCTACTTCAATACTCTGGAACTGCTCCTTTCCCATCCAGGCGGCCTCGCCCTGTCTGAAATCAGTGAACAGACTCAAGTGGCGATGGCCACGGCTCACCGTATATTGAGCGCCCTGCGGGAAAGAGGCTACGTTTACCAGGACGAGCAGGACCATTACTGCCTGACGCTGAAAATCCCCAGCATGGGCGTGAACTACATCACTGAAACTGGGTTTGCCAGGATCATGCAACCTTTGCTCAACGAACTAGCCAGCGAAACCGGCGAGCATGTTCGCCTGGCGGAAGTTGCAGAGGATCATCTGACTTGGGTATTGCAGGCCACGAAAAATAACAGGGGCCTTCAATACCGCCGCGCCCTAGACGAAAAAATCATTCCCCATACCACTGCGGCAGGCAAAGCATGGCTCTCCACTATGCGTGATGAGCGCGCCATGCGCATTCTCGCCGCCTGGGATATCGAGAATAGCCGAGAATATGCAGGGCCCAACGCACGCGTTTCGATTCGCGACATTTTTGATGACATCGCACTGATTCGCAAAGAGGGGCATGCGGTAGTACGAGAAGAAGGCGAAGTGGGCGTGTGCGTCGTGGCAGTGCCTGTATTCGACCCCTCACGATCAAGCAACTCAGCCCCGGTGGCAACTCTTAGCATCGCCGGCCCCATTGCACGCATGCGCGAGGAAACCTTGGATGCTCATATTGAACACTTGAAACGTTCGGCCACCAGGGTGGGAGAGTGCTGGTCTCTGTGGACATCTGTCAGCGGGGGAGACTCGTAAGCTGCGCGCTAATGCTCTAACTTGCACCTGGGCCCATTGCGGGCCTCAGGGCTACTGGGGCGACGAGCGATAGAAAGGCAACTACCGAATGTTCCACCCCTTCTCACGCAGATCCTGCACACCTTTGTTCAGTTCATATAAGGCGTTGTCTTCGCGGATGATTTCGAGCACGCAGTTTTCAATACCGCAGGTCGCGTGAACGGCTTCACCCAATCCGATGAAGTCTACCACTCCGGTACCAACTGGATCATGCCCCCACACATCCGTGCCGGTGTCGGACACATGCACAAAGTCGATAGCACTCTGGTAGGCCAGCAAACTCGCTACTGGGTCCTCACCTATGTAAGCAGCGTTGGCGATGTCATAAACGACTCTGACGACATCATCATTGACAGTATCAACAACCTCAGCCAACTCCCGCATCGTAGGTGTGAAGCAATACGGGGTATTTTCTAGCAGCAAGCGCACACCAGCCTGTTTCGCCAGCGGCGTCAAAGCCGCCAGGCTCTCGTACATCCAATCATAAGTCTTTTCGAGCGGTGGAGAAATCATCGGGCGCCGCGTGCCAGGAGATATCACCACCTCCTGGGTACCCCAAGCGACAGCCAGGTCAATCACCGCCTTAATGTGATCAATGCTCTTCTGACGCATGTTGGCGGCGGGACTTGCCAAGTTGACGTCATAGCCGCCGGCATTGAGCGACCTGATCTTGGCATCGTACTGACGTAGACGCACGCTTGCAGCAGAACGCTCTGCAGTCGACATTTCCACCGGCCAGCAATGTGGCGAACTTACGGGCACCTCGAACACACGGTGCCCATGCTCAGAGAGCTGCGCAATTGCATCGATTGCCGTGGATGACCACAGATAAGAAAACGTGCTGATGATCATATCGAAACATCCTTTCAGTTGAGTATTCACCGGAGTGAAACGGGCCATTCATATTATGAATTTTGTAGGCTGACCACTATCGCTTGCAGCAAGACGCGACCATGGATGCAGATAAATGGCGACAGCCAATGCGCTGCTAAGGAAATCCTGATGATGAAAAAAACATAACGTAATCGAATTCCATTGTCAATTTGGTTGCAAAGTCACACTTGGTTTTGTAGGTTAGGGCTCCCACCTACAACAAAATCTATGTGTGAGGGTTGTTAAATGAGAGCTTTGGTGAGTGGCGGTAGTAGCGGCATCGGTGCTTCGGTATGCCTCAGGATCGCGGAGGCTGCGCTTGCCCGGGGCTCGCAGCCGAAAATTGCCGTTTGTGGGCAAGCCCCAAACTCAACCCAGGATGAAATCGTTCGAAAAATCATAGCCATGGGTGGCGTCGCGATATCATTGTCTGGTGATCTCGGCGATCCTGCAGTGCCTGACCAACTGGTAGCAGCTGCAGTGGCCGAATTCGGCGGGCTTGACACGCTGGTTGCGAATGCCGGCGTCGCCAGCCCCGGCGCGATCTGCAATTTGTCCATTGAGGATTGGGACGACATGTTCGCCGTCAATCTTCGCGGCGCCTGGTTGCTTGCCAAAGCAAGCTACCCGCATCTTCGCGAAAGCCGAGGCTCAGCGTGCTTTACCTCGTCGATGTCTGGCCAGCTTCCGCACGCCGGCTCTGGCGCCTACAGCCCCACCAAGGCAGCATTAACAATGCTGGCGCAAACTCTCGCCCTGGAGTGGGCACCTGAAGGCATTCGGGTCAATATCGTGTCCCCAGGCATGACACATACACCCATGTCTGAAAAAATGTACGCTGATCCGCAGATCAAGAAAGCACGAGAAGCGATCATCCCACTGGCCAGAATCGGCGAACCGCTAGACATCGCAAACGTGATCGAATTTCTCATTAGCCCGCTAGCGGGCTATGTCACGGGACAGGATATCTGTGTCGATGGCGGATTCTCCAAATCGATCCTTAGCCATATTCCAGGTCGACCAAGCTCCAAATGATTATCACGGCTGGGGATTGAGCCTATACAGAAAGACTTAAATCCAAACCCTCTACAAGACACTAAAATGGGGCCGTGCGACCTTGCATTGTGTCGTGCGGCTTCGACCGAAGCTGTATCCTCGCGAGCTTCTATTCGCACCTACCTGCGCCTTGGCCATTTAAACCCCTCCCCTAAAACTCAAGCCCGCCGACCTACTCGGGCGAGGCGAACTTAGCATCGATGGCGACAATATCTACAAGCAGCTGATCTGCGGCGCAGCAGTGGGCTGGATGGTGGTCGGCAAACAAAGCATCAACCCACCGACGAGGGGCGATGGGGTCAGCACCTCTGAGCTATCGGCCAGGCCGAGGGCGAGCTACAAAACGAGCTCATCGACTCGCTGAAACGGTCACCTACTACCGACACAAGCGCACCAGCAAGCGCAGGAAGAACCCCGGCAAGGAATGAATCAGCTATTTCTTCCTGAACAAGTCAGCTAAGCCGAGACCCTTAGGCAGCGATCTGAGCTTGGCTTGACTGAAGTGAGGCGAACTCGAAGCGAAGGCGAGCAGCTAAGGACCTAGCATGTTGGGGCCGAGGTAGGCAGTTGCGCGACATCTTCGAGAAGGCGCCAATCGACGGGCTCAGAACTACGGACGTATCGGAAGCGCTTCCGAAATAAAGTGCCCATGGGTAGTTTTTCTACGCCCCAAAAACGCAAAAAGCCCTGAATAATCAGGGCTTTGAATATGGCGGAAGCGTAGAGATTCGAACTCTAGGATAGTTGCCCATCGACGGTTTTCAAGACCGTTGCCTTAAACCACTCGGCCACGCTTCCAGCTCGTTTTGCGGCCGCCATAATACCGTAATGAAACACGCTGTCAAACTCTCTGTGTCGCGGGTTGCAGGACGTCTGATAGACTCCTAGCATCTGAACGTCTGAAACCACAGGTTTACCAAGGAGCCTCGCCATGCGCGAACAGGATTACGCCGTACACCACGGCCAGCAGGTCGAGCAGCAGGAGATCAGCAAAGTCCTGCGCAACACGTACAGCCTGCTGGCACTCACCCTCGCCTTCAGCGGTGTCATGGCCTTTGTGGCCCAGCAGATGCGCGTCGGCTACCCGAACGTGTTCGTGGTGCTGATCGGCTTCTACGGGTTGTTCTTCCTCACCAACAAACTGCGTGATTCGGCCTGGGGCCTGGTGTCCACCTTTGCCCTCACTGGCTTCATGGGCTTCATCCTCGGCCCTATCCTCAACCGTTACCTGGGCATGGCCGGTGGCGCTGAAGTGGTCAGCTCGGCATTCGCCATGACCGCACTGGTGTTCGGTGGCCTGTCGGCCTATGTGCTGATCACCCGCAAGGACATGAGCTTCCTCAGCGGCTTCATCACGGCAGGCTTCTTCGTGCTGCTGGGTGCAGTGGTTGCCAGCTTCTTCTTCCAGATCAGCGGCCTGCAATTGGCGATCAGCGCTGGCTTCGTGCTGTTCTCGTCGGTCTGCATTCTGTTCCAGACCAGCGCGATCATCCATGGCGGCGAGCGCAACTACATCATGGCGACCATCAGCCTGTATGTATCGATCTACAACCTGTTCGTCAGCCTGCTGCAGCTGTTCGGCATCATGGGCCGCGACGACTGATATCGCGCCTCATTAAAAAGCCCGCTTCGGCGGGCTTTTTGTGCGCCAAAGACTGACTTAAAAGTCAGCTTATTGAGCGAACAAACACCGATCATGCCGCCATCGTGCTTGCCCCTACCCCAATTGCGCTTCAGCCCGTAGAATGCGCTCCTTTTTTCTTCCGGGGCGGCTTTCTGCAATGAGCTCACACGAACACAGCCCAGGCGCATCGGCGCCTGCCAATGAACTGGTGCTGGGTCTTGAGGACAAGCCACGGCTGCTGATCGGCCTGCTGGCGGCGCTGCAGCACCTGCTGGCGATCATCGTGCCGATCGTGACACCGGGCCTGCTGATTTGTCAGGCATTGGGTGTTTCGGCGCGGGACACCAACCTGATCGTATCCATGTCGCTGGTGATCTCCGGCATCGCCACCTTCGTCCAGTGCAAGCGCTTCGGGCCGTTTGGCGCGGGGTTGCTGATCGTTCAAGGCACCAGCTTCAACTTCGTCGGGCCGCTGATCGCTGGCGGTGCGCTGATGGTCAAACAAGGCACGCCGGTAGAAGGCGTGATGGCTGCCATTTTTGGCGTGGTGATCGCAGGCTCCTTCGTGGAGATGGGCGTGTCGCGCATCCTGCCGTTCGTCAAACGCCTGATCACGCCACTGGTGACCGGCATCGTCGTGCTGATGATTGGCCTGACCCTGATCAAGGTCGGCCTGATCAGCATGGGCGGTGGCTTTGGCGCGATGGCCAACGGCACCTTCGCCAATGGCGAAAACCTGCTGCTGTCGGGCGTGGTGCTGGCGATCATCGTCATTCTCAACCGCATCCCGGTGGTATGGATGCGCAGCTGCGCTATCGTCATCGCCTTGGCGGTGGGCTATGCGCTGGCCGGCTACCTGGGCCGCCTGGACTTCACCGGCATGCACGAGGCTGCGCTGTTCCAGGTGCCCACACCGCTGCACTTTGGCCTCAGCTTCTCGTGGGCGCTGTTCATTCCGATGCTGGTGATCTACCTGGTGACATCGCTGGAAGCCATTGGTGACGTTACCGCCACCAGCAAGGTCTCGCGCCAACCGGTCGAAGGCCCGGTGTGGATGCAGCGGATCAAAGGCGGCGTGCTGGTCAACGGCGCCAACTCGCTGCTGGCCGGCTTGTTCAACACCTTCCCAAGCTCAATCTTCGCCCAGAACAACGGCGTTATTCAGCTGACCGGCATCGCCAGCCGCCATATCGGCATCTGGATCGCTGTGATGCTGGTGCTGTTGGGCCTGTTCCCGACGGTTGCTGGAGTGATCCAGGCGGTACCGGAGCCGGTACTGGGTGGCGCGGCCATGGTGATGTTCGGCGCGGTAGCGGCCTCGGGTATCAACATCCTGGCCAGCACGCAGCTGGACCGTCGCGCCCTGCTGATCATTGCTGTGTCGCTGGCCTTGGGCCTGGGCGTGGCCCAAGTGCCTGAGTTCCTGGCCCACATGCCGGCGGCAATCCGCAATGTGCTGGAGTCGGGCGTCGCCACCGGCGGTATCTGCGCCCTGGTGCTGAACTGGTTCCTGCCAGAGAGCAAAGAGCGCGCCTGACCCTTCAGCGCCTCGCTGAAAAGCCCAGCCCCTCTGCACAAGGCCACGAGGTCCTTGTATGAGCGGGGTTGGGCTTTTTTGCTTTATCATGGCGGCATTCCTTTGCATGAGTTGTCCATGAAATTCGCTATCGCGGTTTTTTCCCCGGCCCATGCGCCCTCCTCGCGCCGCGCCCTGCGCTTTGCCGAGGCGGTGCTGGCCGGCGGGCATGAGATTGCCCGGTTGTTCTTCTATCAGGACGGGGTACACAGTGCCTCGGCCAACGTGGTCACGCCCCAGGATGAGCTGGATGTCGCCGCCCAATGGCGCACCTTCATCGACCACCACCAGCTGGACGCGGTGGTGTGCATTGCCGCTGCATTGCGCCGTGGCGTGCTCGACGAGGCCGAAGCCAGCCGCTATCAACGGCCAGCCGCGAACCTGCCCAAGCCCTGGGAGCTGTCCGGGCTCGGCCAACTGCACGAGGCGGCGCAGAGTGCCGATCGGCTGATCTGCTTCGGAGGCGATTGAAATGGCCAAGTCATTGTTGATCATCAGCCGCCAGGCACCCTGGAACGGCCCATCGGCCCGTGAGGCGCTGGACATCGCACTGGCCGGTGGCGCGTTCGACCTGCCGCTGGGCATGCTGTTCCTGGACGATGGCGTGTTCCAGCTCGCCCCGGGCCAGCAACCTTCAACTTTGCAACAGAAGAACCTGGCGGCCAACCTGCAGGCCTTGCCGATGTTCGGCGTAGAAGCGCTCTTCGCCTGCAGCCATAGCCTGCGCCAGCGCGGCCTTGCCGCCGACACCCTGGCGCTACCGGTGCAGGTGTTGGACGACGCGGCACTGACCGCATTGATCGCCCGTTTTGACCAGGTGGTAACGCTGTGATGACAACCCTGCATGTAATTGCCCACTCGCCCTTCGGCGACGACCGCCTGGCCAGTTGCCTGCGCCTGCTCGGTGCCGACGATGCACTGCTGCTGTGCGGTGATGCGGTCTATGCACTGCACGCCGGCAGCGAGCCCCAGCAGCTGCTGCAAGCCGCCGCGCTCGATCAGCGCTTGTTCGCCCTCGACGAAGACCTGCACGCCCGCGCGGTTGCCAACGACCTGGCCACGCCTGTGGACTACGCTGCATTCGTCGAGCTGTCGCTGCATTACGACAAGGTCAACAGCTGGCTATGAGTACGCTGAACGTTGGCGATCAAACGATTGCCCTGGACAAGGACGGCTTCCTGGTCGACCTGCACGACTGGTCCCCTGCCGTCGCCGATGCCCTCGCCACACGTGAAGGCATCCCGCTGACCGCTGACCACTGGGAAATCCTCGAGCTGCTGCGCCAGTTCTACCAGGAATTCCAGCTTTCGCCGGCCACACGCCCGCTGATCAAGTACACCGCGCTGAAGCTGGGCCCTGAAAAGGGCAACAGCCCGCACCTGAACCGCCTGTTCAACGGCACTCCTGCCAAACTTGCCGCCAAGCTGGCGGGCCTGCCCAAGCCGACCAACTGCATATGATCGAACCACGCCCGCTCACCCTTGAAACACCCGCCGAACACCCGTTCGCCGAATTCGTGCGCATCCTTGGCAAAGGCAAGCGCGGCGCGCGCGGCCTGACCCGCGAAGAAGCCCGCGCGGCCATGACCTTGCTGCTGGAAGACAAAGTCGAGGACACCCAGCTCGGCGCCTTCCTCATGCTGCTGCGGCACAAGGAAGAAAGCGCCGATGAACTGGCCGGTTTCACCGAGGCCCTACGCGCGCACTTGCAAGCGCCGCACATTGCCGTGGACCTGGACTGGCCCACGTACGCGGGCAAGAAGCGCCACCTGCCCTGGTACCTGCTGGCGGCCAAGTGCCTGGCCAACAACGGGGTGCGCATCCTGATGCATGGCGGCGGCGCCCACACCGCCGGGCGCATGTTCACTGAACAACTGCTCGAACAGCTGCAGATTCCGCTGTGCCGCGACTGGGCGGCTGTCAGCACCGCGCTCGACCAGCAGCGGCTGGCGTTTTTCCCGCTGCAGGACTGGGCACCCCAGTTGCAACGCATGATTGACCTGCGCAACACCTTGGGCCTGCGCTCGCCAATTCACTCCTTGGCTCGGGTACTGAACCCGCTGGGTGCGCGCTGCGGCCTGCAGAGCATCTTCCACCCTGGCTACCAGGCGGTGCACCGTGAAGCTAGCCGTCTGCTCGGCGACCATGCCGTGGTGATCAAGGGTGATGGCGGCGAGATCGAGGTCAATCCCGATGTCATCAGCCATCTCTATGGCACTACAGCGGGCGAGGCCTGGGATGAAGAGTGGCCAGCCCTGAGCGAACGCCGCCATGTCAAACCACCGAGCCTGCAGCCGCAGCAACTGCTCGCCGTGTGGCAGGACGAAGCCGAAGACAGCTACGGCGAAATGGCCGTGGTCGCCACCATGGCCCTGGCCTTGCGCGGGCTGGGGCAGAACCGTGACGACGCCTTCGCCACAGCGCGTCGCTACTGGAGCGAACGCAACGCATCGATTTAATCGATTAAAGACCCCGAGTCTTTGCGCTATTTATTCGAACGATATTCCCTAGACTGGGCTCCAACGACAAACAACTTTGCTCCAGGAGCTCAACATGGGCCTTTTGATCGACGGCCGCTGGCACGACCAGTGGTATGAAACAGGCAAAGACGGGGCCTTCAAACGCGAAAACGCCCAGCGCCGCAACGCGTTGCCCGCACCCGAGGCCGGCCGTTATCACCTGTACGTGTCACTGGCTTGCCCATGGGCGCACCGCACCCTGATTTTCCGTGCCCTCAAGGGCCTGTCGCCGCTCATCGATGTGTCGGTGGTGAGCTGGCTGATGCAAGAGAATGGCTGGACCTTCGACCAGCAGCAGGGCTCCACCGGCGACCACCTCGATGCACTCGAATTCCTGCACCAACGCTACACCCAGGATGACCCGCACTACACCGGGCGCGTTACCGTGCCGGTGCTGTGGGACAAAAAAGAGAAGCGTATCGTCAACAACGAATCGGCCGAGATCATCCGCATCTTCAACAGTGCCTTCGACGAGCTGACCGGCAACCGCCTGGACCTCTACCCCGAGCCCTTGCGCCCGGCGATCGAAGCGCTGAACGAACGGATCTACCCCGCAGTGAACAATGGCGTCTACCGCGCAGGCTTCGCCACCACGCAAGAGGCCTACGAGGCCGCGTTTGACGACGTGTTCAATGAGCTGGATTACCTGGAAGACGTGCTAAGCCGCAATCGCTACCTTGCTGGCGAGTACCTCACCGAGGCGGATGTACGACTGTTCACTACGCTGGTGCGCTTTGATGCGGTGTACCACGGGCACTTCAAGTGCAACCTGCGACGCCTGAGCGACTACCACAACCTGTCAAACTGGCTGCGCGAAGTGTACCAGTGGCCGGGGGTAGCGCAGACGGTGGATATGGAGCATATCCAGAAGCATTACTACATGAGCCACAAGACCATCAACCCGAATGGGATCGTGCCTAAAGGGCCATTGCAGGACTTTGGTCTGGCGCATGATCGGGAGCGGTTGGTGGGCCAGGGGATCTGGGTTAACCGGTGACACAGCGGGGCTGCTTTGCAGCCCTTCGCAGCACAAGGCTGCTCCCACAGCTCCGGCGCACGCCTGTGTAGGAGCAGCCTTGTGCTGCGAAGGGCCGCAAACGGCCCCACCCGTTTCAGCTATGTTGCGAACCTTCAAACCACGCCAGCTTCTCACGCAACTGCACCACTTCCCCCACAATCACCAGGGTCGGCGCATGCACTTCATGCTGGGCCACAAGCGCCGGCAAATCCGCCAGGGTGCCCGTAAACACCCGTTGATTGCGCGTAGTGCCTTGCTGCACCAGCGCCGCGGGCGTACTGGCCGCACGCCCATGACGAATCAGTTCGGCGCAAATGGTCGGCAAGCCTACCAACCCCATGTAGAACACCAGGGTTTGCGCCGGTGCCACCAGGTCATCCCAAGGCAAATTGCTGGTGCCATCCTTGAGATGCCCGGTCACAAAGCGCACCGATTGGGCGTAGTCGCGATGGGTCAGCGGGATGCCGCCATAGGCTGAACAACCACTGGCCGCGGTAATGCCGGGCACCACCTGGAAGGGGATGCCCTGCTCGGCCAGCTGTTCGATCTCCTCGCCACCACGGCCAAAGATGAACGGATCGCCACCCTTGAGCCGCAGCACGCGCTTGCCCTGCTTGGCCAAGTCGACCAACAGGCGGTTGATCTGGTCCTGCGGCACGGCATGGTCAGCGCGGCGCTTGCCGACGTAGATACGCTCGGCATCACGCCGGCACATGTCGATGATGGCCGGGGCCACCAGGCGGTCGTACAGCACCACATCGGCCTGCTGCATCAGGCGCAACGCGCGGAAAGTCAACAAGTCCGGATCGCCCGGCCCTGCCCCCACCAGATACACCTCACCGCCCTGCTGCACCGGCGCGCCGTCGACCATGGCCTGCAACAGGCGTTCGGCCTCGGCACCCTGCCCGGCCAGCTGACGCTCGGCAATCGGGCCCTGGAAGACATTTTCCCAAAAGCCGCGACGCTGGTTGACGTCTGGGTACAGGCGTTTGACCTGGTGCCGGAACCGCGCCGCCAGCCCGGCGAGTTCGCCATAGGCCGAAGGGATCCACGCTTCCAGCTTGGCGCGAATCAAACGCGCCAGCACGGGCGCATCACCCCCACTGGAGACTGCCACCACCAACGGCGAGCGGTCGACGATGGCCGGGAAGATCACCGTGCACAGGGCCGGCGCGTCCACCACATTGACCGGCAGGTTGAGCGCCTGGGCATCGGCCGACACCTGGGCGTTCAGCCCAGCGTCATCAGTGGCCGCGATCACCAGCCGGCAACCGACCAGGTCGGGCGCCTGATAGCCGCGTACCAAGACCTCACCGCCACCTTCCCGGGCCAGTGCGGCCAGTTGGCCGTCAACCTCGGGCGCCACCACGCGCAGCGCGGCGCCGGCATCCGCCAGCAGGCGCGCTTTGCGCAAGGCAATTTCACCGCCGCCGACGACCAGTACCCGGCCGCCCTGCAGCTTGTGGAACAGTGGCAGGTAATCCATTTAGCGGATGACCTCGACACCACCCATGTACGGCTTGAGCACCTCAGGCACACGGATCGAACCGTCGGCCTGCTGGTAGTTCTCCAATACCGCCACCAGGGTGCGGCCGACTGCCAGGCCAGAACCGTTGAGGGTATGTACCAGCTCTGGTTTGCCGGTTTCCGGGTTGCGCCAGCGGGCTTGCATGCGACGCGCCTGGAAATCACCGCAGTTGGAGCAGGAGCTGATCTCGCGGTACTTGTCCTGGCTCGGTACCCACACTTCCAGGTCGTAGGTTTTCACCGCACCGAAGCCCATGTCGCCGGTGCACAGCGCCAGTACCCGGTAGGGCAGTTCCAACAACTGCAGCACGCGCTCGGCATTGGCGGTCAGGCCTTCGAGGGCTTCCATCGACTTGGATGGCTCGACTACCTGGACCATTTCGACCTTGTCGAACTGGTGCTGGCGGATCATGCCACGGGTGTCACGGCCCGATGCGCCGGCTTCACTGCGGAAGCAAGGCGTGTGGGCGACCAGCTTGAGCGGCAGTTGCTTGGCATCGAGGATTTCGCCGGCAACCAGGTTGGTCAGCGAAACCTCGGCGGTTGGGATCAGGTAGAAGTCAGCTTCGCCTTCGCGGCTGATCTTGAACAGGTCTTCCTCGAACTTCGGCAGTTGGCCGGTGCCCTGCAGGGCCGGCGCTTGTACCAGGTACGGGGTGTAGTGCTCTTCGTAGCCGTGCTCGCCGGTGTGCAGGTTGATCATGAACTGCGCCAGGGCGCGGTGCAGGCGGGCGATCGGGCCACGCAGCACGGCAAAGCGGGCGCCAGACAGCTTGGCTGCCGCTTCGAAGTCCAGGCCACCGCTGATTTCGCCCAGGGCGACGTGGTCTTTGATTTCGAAGTCGAAGGCTTTAGGGGTGCCCCAGCGGCGCACTTCAACGTTGTCGTCTTCGCTGGCACCAACCGGCACGCTGGCGTCCGGCAGGTTAGGAATGGTCAGCAGGATGCCATCCAGCTCAGCCTGGATGCCGTCCAACTCGACTTTGCCTGCGGCCAGCTCATTGGCCATGCGCTCGACGTCGGCCATCAGCGGCGCAATATCTTCGCCCTTGGCCTTGGCCTGGCCGATGGACTTGGAACGGGCGTTACGCTCCGCCTGCAGTTGCTCGGTGCGCGTCTGCACGGCCTTGCGGCGCTCTTCCAGTGATTCGATGCGCGCGACATCCAGGCTGAAGCCACGGGAGGCCAGGCGATCCGCCACTTCCTGAAGTTGGCCGCGTAACAGTTTGGAATCGAGCATATCGTTCTCTCGTTATGTGTAGGTGTTGGTTCAGAATCGGGTCAAGGACAGGCCGGCCCAAGTCGCGAGCAGCCCGCCCACCACGCTGATACCGGTATAGCCCAAAGCCAGGGGCATCTGCCCGCTTTCCATGAGGCGTACGGTATCGAGCGAAAAGGAGGAAAACGTGGTTAAGCCGCCCAGGAAGCCGACGATCAGGCCCGCGCGCAGCTCGACCGGCACCATGGGCTTGTGCAAAAACAGGCCATACAGCAGGCCGATCAACAAGCAGCCGATCAGATTGACGGCCAGCGTACCGAGATAGAAGTGCCGTGGCCAGTGGGCGACCACCCAGTTGGTGGTCGCAAAGCGCAGCAAAGTACCCGCGATACCGCCTGCACTGACGGCAGCGATCAGTGCAATCATGGTTTTCTCCGTTGCCGGGGGCTGCTGCGATCCAGCTCGGCCAGGTGCCGTAGCTTCTCGCCGATTTTCAGCTCCAGGCCGCGGGGCACGGGTTGGTAATACTGGCGAGGCTCGAGTTGGTCAGGGAAGTAGTCTTCACCTGCCGCGTAGGCATCGGGCTCGTCATGGGCATAGCGGTATTCGTCGCCGTAGCCCAATTGCTTCATCAACTTGGTCGGGGCGTTACGCAGGTGCAGCGGCACTTCCAGCGAACCATGCTCGGCCGCCTCGCGCAGGGCAGTCTTGAAGCCCATGTACACCGCATTGCTCTTTGGCGCACAGGCGATGTAGGTAATGGCCTGGGCCACGGCCAGCTCACCCTCGGGGCTGCCCAGGCGCTCTTGCACGTCCCACGCCGACAGGCACAGGCTCAGGGCACGAGGGTCGGCATTGCCGATGTCTTCGCTGGCCATGCGCACCACGCGGCGGGCGATGTACAGCGGGTCGCACCCCCCGTCGAGCATACGCGCGAACCAGTACAGCGCGGCATCGGGGTTGGAGCCACGCACCGATTTGTGCAACGCCGAGATCTGGTCATAGAACGCCTCGCCGCCCTTATCGAAGCGCCGACGGCTGTCACCGAGCAGGCTTTGCAGCAGCTCGACGCCAATTTCGCTGCCATCTTCAGCCAGGTCCGAGGCGTTTTCCAGAAAGTTGAGCATGCGCCGGCCATCGCCGTCGGCGGCCGCCATGAGCATCTTGAAGGCCTCGTCGCCCACCTGCAGGTTGTGCTTGCCCAGGCCGCGCTCTTCGCTCAAGGCTCGGTCGACGAGCTTGCGCAGCGCCGGCTCGTCCAGGCTCTTGAGCACATACACCCGCGCGCGGGAAAGCAACGCATTGTTCAGCTCGAAGGACGGGTTTTCGGTGGTGGCGCCAATGAAGATCAGCGTGCCGTCTTCCACGTAGGGCAAAAAGGCGTCCTGCTGCGACTTGTTGAAGCGGTGCACTTCGTCGACGAACAGGATGGTCCGGCGGCCATACTGGGCCGCCTGCTGCTTGGCCACCTCGACCGCCTGGCGGATCTCCTTGACCCCTGCCAGTACCGCCGAGACCGTTTCGAAGTGCGCATCACAGAACTGCGCCAGCAGCCGCGCCAGGGTGGTTTTGCCCACCCCGGGCGGCCCCCAGAAGATCATCGAGTGCAACGCCCCCTGCTCCAGCGCCTCGCGCAGCGGCTTGCCGCGCGCCAGCAGGTGCTCTTGGCCAACGTACTCGTCCAGGTTGGACGGGCGCAGGCGAGCAGCCAGGGGCTGGGCGACGGGTTCGCTTCGAAACAGGTCCATCACGGGCTCCGGTTACTCCTGGATGATATCCGCGCCTTTCGGGACATCGAACTTGAACTTGCTGTCAGGCACTGCCTGGTTGGCCTTCACCCCACTGAACAGGATGTTGGTCCGCTGGCCGACACTGTCAATCAGCTGCATGTCATTGATCAGGCCCTTGCGGAACGACACGCGCAGGGAGTCGAACAAGGTGTCCTTGGTTTTCGGCTTCAAGGTGAAATCCATGACTTCGCCCTGCTCCTTGGACGCGATGTCGAAGCTCTGGCTGATCTTCGACACGTCACCGGACAGCAGCAGCGCCGGGGTCTGGTTCAGGCGTACATCAAGCTTCTTGATGGTGGCCTGCTCAAGGTCCGGGTCCCACAGGGTGACCATCTTGCCATCAGACACCACCACCTGCTCCTGCGGGGCATCGGTGTGCCAGTAGAACAGGCCCGGACGCTTGACGGTCATCTGGCCCTTGGTCTCCTGCAGGCTGGTGCCGTCGGCACCCAGCGTCAGCTGAGAGAAATTGGCATCGATCGTCTGCGACTTTTCCAGCAACTGGGTCAGGCGCTTCACGTCCAACTCGCCGGCATGGGCCGACACAGAGCCCATGGCCAGGGCAGAAACCAACAGCATGCGAATCGCGCGCATGGAAATCCTCGTAGGACAGTAAATGAGCCAGGCGCCCAGCAGGCGCCCGGCAAGGTGTTCATCAATCGCGCGGGCCGCCTGGGGCTATCACTTCCCGCGAGCCGTTGCTGTTCATCGGGGTGACCACGCCGGCCATCTCCATTGCCTCGATCATGCGTGCGGCACGGTTGTAGCCGATCTTCAGCTTGCGCTGCACAGCGGAAATGGAGGCACGGCGGCTCTCGAGCACGAACTGCACGGCTTCATCATACAGTGCATCGCTTTCCGAATCGTCGCCGTCACCACCACCGCCGCCACCTTCGAAGCCGCTACCGGCCTCTTCGACGCCGTTGAGGATGTCATCGTTGTAGTCCGGCGCGCCACGCAGCTTCCAGGCTTCCACCACGCGGTGCACTTCGTCATCGGAAACGAACGCACCGTGCACGCGGATCGGCAGGCTGGTGCCGGGTGGCATGTACAGCATGTCACCGTGACCGAGCAACTGCTCGGCGCCACCCTGGTCGATGATGGTGCGGGAGTCGATCTTGCTCGACACCTGGAACGCCATGCGCGTCGGGATGTTGGCCTTGATCAGGCCGGTGATCACGTCAACCGACGGGCGCTGGGTGGCGAGGATCAGGTGAATACCGGCGGCCCGCGCTTTCTGAGCGATACGGGCGATCAGTTCTTCGACCTTCTTGCCGACGATCATCATCATGTCGGCGAATTCGTCGACCACCACCACGATGGTCGGCAGGGTCTTCAGCGCGGGTGGCTCGTCGTCCATGCTCTCGCGACGGTACAGCGGGTCGTGGATGACCTCGCCGGCCTCCTGAGCGTCCTTGATCTTGCGGTTGAAGCCGCCCAAGTTACGCACGCCCATCGCGGCCATCAGCTTGTAGCGCCGCTCCATCTCGGCGACGCTCCAGCGCAGCGCGTTGGCGGCGTCCTTCATGTCGGTGACCACCGGGCACAACAGGTGCGGGATGCCTTCGTAGATCGACAGTTCGAGCATCTTCGGGTCGATCATGATCAGCCGCGCGTCTTCCGGGCCGGACTTGAACAGAATCGACAAGATCATCGCGTTCACACCCACCGACTTACCAGAACCGGTAGTACCGGCCACCAGCAGGTGCGGCATCTTGGCCAGGTCGGTGATCACCGGTTTGCCACCGATGTCATGGCCCAAGGCCAACGCAACCGGCGACTTAGACTCGTCGAACTGCGGCGACGACAGCACTTCAGAGAAACGCACCATCTGCCGGTTTTCGTTAGGGATCTCGATACCCACGGTGGTCTTGCCCGGGATTACCTCGACCACGCGCACGCTGGTCACCGCCAGCGAGCGCGCCAGGTCCTTGGCCAGGTTGGCGATACGGCTGACCTTGACCCCTGCCGCGGGCTGGATTTCGTAGCGGGTAATGACCGGGCCTGGGTGGATGGAGTCCACCGAGACTTCCACGCCGAATTCCTTGAGCTTGATTTCCAGCAGCTGGCCAACACCGGCCAGGGATTCTGGCGAGTACTCGATCTTTTTCTGCTCGGCCGGATCGAGAATGGAGATCGACGGCAACGTGCCTTCCACAGCGCTGTCGACGAACAGCGGGGTCTGTTTTTCCTTCATCACCCGCTTGCTCGGCTCTGGCGCCCTGGCCGGGGCTGGCGGGATGATCACTGGCGCCGCAGGTTGCTCGCGGGGCACCACTGTCTCGCGCGCCACCACGGGTTCGCGTGGTGGGGCAGGCCGGGCGGGCGCCTCTTCGCGCTCGACGCTACGCTCACGCAGCTGAGGTTTGACCGGCTCGCGCTTCTGCGCAGCCGCTGGCGCGGTGTTGAAACTCGGCTCATCCACCTCACGCAACTGCGCTTCCAGGCGCTTGCGCTCGTTGCGGGCTTCCCACCAGCGGTTGGCGGCGCCTTGCACCAGCTCGAACAGGTCGAGGGTGATCTTGCCGGTAAGGTCCATCACTTTGAACCAGGACAGGTCGGTGAACACCGTCAGGCCAAACAGGAACAGGGCAATGAACATCAACGTGCTGCCCTGCACGTTCAGCAGGCTGCGCGCCAGTTCGCCCAGGCTTTCGCCGAGGGCACCGCCCGCGGAGAACGGAATGCTCGCCGGCGGGTGAAAATGGATATGCGCCAGGGCTGCGCCCGACAGCACCAGGAACACCAGCCCGATCAGGCGCCAGGAGAACAGCCAGCCGCTCCACTCCCAGGGTTGGTGGCGCTCGCGGAAGATCTGCCAGGTCTTGATCGCCAGCAGCAGCGGGAAGATGTAGGCGAAATAGCCCAGCACCATGAACAGGATGTCGGCGAAGTAGGCCCCTGCTCGCCCGGCGGCGTTTTGCACCTGGTCAATGTTGCTGGTGTGGCTGAAGCCAGGGTCGGAAGTGTCGTAGGTCAGCAGCGCCATCCACAGGTACAGGCACAGGGCGCCGACAGCGATCAACGCACCTTCCTTGAGACGATAGTGCAGCTGCTGCCGCCACATAGGCACTGGCAAGGGAGCTGGAGTTGCGGTGGATTTCTTCAAAACGCGTCTATTCCTGCGCGTGCTGCGCGTCCAATAGTGATCGGCCGGTGTCTGGCCAATGAACCACTACTTTTAACATTACTGCCCGCCAGCCGCCATGGCGGCGCGCCGCACATGGGCTTGAGGGGGCTGCTTTCACTTAGCTGCAATTTGAGCATGCATTTTCTTTTGTGACAAAGGCTTATGCTGTGTTTTTGCACAGGTGTGACAGCAAATGTCTCGGATGGTGCCTGAGGCCTCATGAATGTGTAAGAAAATGCCTAAAGGGCTGCCTGCACTACGGCGAATGAACCGCAGTGATTGACCCTGCTTTTCAGCCACGCCATGCTGACCACTCCCCTCCCCCACCGCACGATAGACCATGCTTACCTGGCTGACCCGCGACTCGCTGACCTTTCCGCCCCTGGAAAAGGCCCTGCACGAACCCAACGGCTTGCTCGCCGCCGGCGGCGACCTGAGCCCCGAGCGCCTGGTGCAGGCCTATCGCCACGGCTGCTTCCCCTGGTACCAGGACGGCCAGCCGATCCTTTGGTGGTCACCCAACCCTCGCACCGTGCTGCTGCCAGACGAACTGCACGTCTCGCGCTCGCTGGCCAAGTTCATGCGCCAGGGCCACTACCAGGTCAGTTTCGACACCGACTTCGCCGGCGTGATCGCCGCCTGCGCCGCGCCACGTGACTACGCCGACGGTACATGGATCACCGACACCCTGCGCGCGGCCTACTGCGAGCTGCACCGGCTCGGCTACGCCCATTCGGTGGAGGTGCGCCAGGACGGTGAGCTGATCGGCGGCCTGTACGGCCTGGCCATGGGCCGCCTGTTCTTCGGCGAATCGATGTTCAGCCGCGCCGACAATGCCTCCAAGGTCGGCTTCGTGACCCTGGTCACACACCTGCGCCAGGCCGGTTTTGTGCTGATCGACTGCCAGATGCCGACCAACCACCTGCACAGCCTTGGCGCGCGCGCCATCAGCCGCGCCGACTTTGCCGACTACCTCGCGCGCTACCTCGACCAGCCCAACAGCGCCACCTGGGTTCCCTAGGCGAGTTCTCAGAGCTGGCTTACACTTAAGGCAAAGTCTCACCGAAGGGGTTGATCATGACAGAGTTGGCGCGGTTGAAGTTTTATGCCACTCAACCCCACTCCTGCAGCTACCTGCCCGAGGAGCAGGCAACCACGCTGTTTCTCGACCCCAGCCAGCCAATGGACGTGAACGTGTACGCCGACCTGTCGGAGATGGGTTTTCGGCGCAGTGGCGATCACCTGTACCGCCCCCATTGCCAAAACTGCAACGCCTGTGTGCCAGCACGCATTCCGGCGGCGCGCTTCATCCCCAACCGCCAGCAACGGCGCATTCTCAAGCGCAACGCCGACTTGACCGTGACCGCCGCACGCCCGGCGTTCAAGGAAGAGTATTTCGACCTGTACCGGCGCTACATCGAGACACGCCACGCCGACGGCGACATGTACCCGCCCAGCCGTGATCAGTTTTCCACCTTCCTGGTACGTGACCTGCCCTTCTGCTGGTTCTACGAGTTCCGCCTGGCAGGGCGCCTGCTGGCGGTGGCGGTATGCGACCTGCTGCCCAACGGCTTGTCGGCGGTCTACACCTTCTACGAGCCCGATGAAGAGCGCCGGAGCCTGGGCCGTTTCGCCATCCTCTGGCAGATCACCGAAGCCCTTCGGCAGAACCTGGAGGCGGTTTACCTCGGGTACTGGATCAAGAACTGCAAGAAGATGAACTACAAGACCCAGTATCGCCCCATCGAGCTGCTGATCAACCAGCGCTGGGTCACCCTCAACTGAAAGCATTGGCTTGAAATACTATTTTCCGGCATAATCCACGCCACTTTTTTGCCCGGTGCGGTTATGCGTCGGGCCAACACTGGACACCGAGGGCTCAACTGCATGTCGAAAGAAGACAGCTTCGAAATGGAAGGTACTGTCGTCGACACCCTGCCCAACACCATGTTCCGCGTGGAGTTGGAAAACGGGCACGTCGTAACCGCGCACATCTCCGGAAAGATGCGCAAGAACTACATCCGTATTCTCACTGGCGACAAGGTCCGCGTCGAACTGACACCTTACGACCTGAGCAAAGGCCGCATCACGTATCGTGCGCGCTAAGCCCAAGCCATGAAAAAGCCCGGCCAAGTGCCGGGCTTTTTTGTGCCTGCAAGAGTGGTTGGGCTGCTTTGCAGCGCATTCGCAGCGTAAGGCTGCTCCTACCTGGGAATGTGACACCCTGTAGGATCAGCCTTGCGCTGCGAATGGGCCGCAAAGCGGCCCCCGCTATCACGCCACCTCAGCCGTGGTCTCGAAGTCGAACACCAACTCGCCATCGCGCAAGTCGACGTGCACCACGCCGCCATGCTCGGCCAGCTCACCGAACAGGATCTCTTCAGCCAGCGGCCGCTTGATCTTGTCCTGGATCAGCCGCGCCATCGGCCGTGCACCCATCTGCACGTCGTAGCCCGACGCCGCCAGCCAGCCTCGTGCGTCATCACTGACCTCCAACAGCACACGTTTATCTTCCAGCTGCGCCTGCAGTTCGATAAGGAACTTGTCGACGATGCTCTTGATGGTTTCGTGGCTCAGGCGGCCAAACTGGATGATGGTGTCCAGGCGGTTGCGGAACTCCGGCGTGAAGCTCTTGCGAATGACTTCCATGGCATCGGACGCATGATCCTGATGGGTAAACCCGATCGAAGCCCGCGCCGCAGTCTCAGCCCCGGCGTTGGTGGTCATGATCAGGATCACGTTACGGAAGTCCGCCTTGCGCCCGTTGTTGTCGGTCAGCGTGCCGTGGTCCATCACCTGCAGCAGCAGGTTGAAGACTTCAGGGTGCGCCTTCTCGATTTCGTCCAGCAACAACACGCAATGCGGCTGCTTGGTGATCGCCTCGGTCAACAGGCCACCCTGGTCGAACCCGACGTAGCCAGGCGGTGCACCGATCAAGCGCGAAACGGTATGCCGCTCCATGTACTCGGACATGTCGAAGCGCACCAGCTCCACACCCAGCGCCTTGGCCAACTGCCGCGCCGCTTCGGTCTTGCCGACACCGGTTGGCCCGGCGAACAGGAACGAACCCACCGGCTTGTCGGGCGCCTTGAGCCCCGCACGGGACAGCTTGATCGCCGTCGCCAGCGAGTCGATGGCCGCGTCCTGCCCGAACACGGTCAGCTTCAGGTCACGCTCAAGGTTGCGCAGCAGCTCCTTGTCGGAACTGGTGACATGCTTCGGCGGAATCCGCGCGATCTTGGCGACGATGTCTTCGACTTGTGGCACCTCGATACGCTTGACTCGGTTTGCCTCAGGCTGCAGGCGCTGGTAGGCACCCGCCTCGTCGATCACGTCGATGGCCTTGTCCGGCATGTGCCGGTCGTTGATGTAACGCGAGGCCAGCTCTGCAGCGGCGCGCAGGGCTTCGTCGCTGTACTCGATGTTGTGGTGGCTCTCGAACCGGCCCTTGAGCCCGCGCAGGATCCCCACGGTGTCTTCCACCGAAGGCTCGCTGACATCAACCTTCTGGAAACGCCGCGCCAGGGCACGGTCCTTCTCGAAGATGCCGCGGAATTCCTGGAAGGTAGTCGAACCGATGCAGCGAATGTCGCCAGACGACAGCAGCGGCTTGAGCAGGTTGGACGCATCCATGACCCCACCGGAAGCCGCACCGGCGCCGATGATGGTGTGGATCTCGTCAATAAACAGGATCGCCTGCGGGCGTTTGCGCAGTTCGCCGAGCAGCGCCTTGAAGCGCTTCTCGAAGTCGCCGCGGTACTTGGTACCGGCCAGCAGTGCACCCAGGTCGAGGGAATACACCACGCTCTGGGCCAGCAGGTCAGGTACCTGGCCGTCGACGATACGCTTGGCCAGGCCTTCGGCGATGGCCGTCTTGCCCACCCCGGCCTCACCGACCAGCAGCGGGTTGTTCTTGCGCCGGCGCGCCAGGATCTGCGCAACACGCTCGACTTCCTGCTCACGGCCCACCAGCGGGTCAATACGCCCGGCACGTGCCAGTTCGTTCAGGTTGCTGGCATAGGCGTCCAGTGGGTTGCTCGACGATGACGTTTCGCCACCGTCCTCGTCCTGCATCTCCTGGTCGCCTTCGGTGTTGGGGCCATGGCCCGGCACCTTGGAAATACCGTGAGCGATGTAGTTGACCACGTCGATACGGGCCACGCTCTGCTGCTTGAGCAGGAACACGGCCTGGCTTTCCTGTTCACTGAAGATCGCCACCAGCACATTGGCGCCGGTCACTTCGCGCTTGCCGGAGCTCTGCACATGGAACACGGCACGCTGCAGCACACGCTGGAAGCCCAGGGTCGGCTGGGTTTCGCGGTCTTCGTCGTTGACCGGAATCAGGGGTGTGGTGGAATCGATGAACTCTTGCAGGTCGTGCTTGAGTTTGTCGAGATTGGCGCCACAGGCGCGCAGAACGGTCGCAGCAGCCTCATTGTCAAGGAGTGCCAGCAACAGATGTTCGACGGTCATGAACTCATGACGCTTCGAACGAGCCTCCTTGAAGGCCAGATTGAGGGTGACTTCGAGCTCGCGGTTTAACATAGCTTCACCTCATACCCAAGTGGTCGGCGATTAACCGTCCTTCTCGATTTCACAGAGTAGCGGATGCTGGCTTTCCCTGGCGTATTGGTTGACCTGCATGGCCTTTGTTTCGGCGATGTCACGGGTAAACAATCCGCACACTGCCCGCCCCTCGGTATGGACGGTCAGCATGATCTTGGTCGCCAGCTCGCGGTTCAGACTGAAGAACGTCTCGAGCACTTCGACGACGAAATCCATTGGTGTGTAGTCATCGTTGAACAAAACCACCTTGTACATCGGTGGCGCCTGCAGGATCGGCTTGGCTTCCTGGACAGCAAGACCTGAGCCGTCGTCCTCATTCGATTGCGGGCGATCCTGATTGAATGTTAGTCGAATCTCACTAGGTGCATGCATGGAAAGAATTTCATCATGATCGACAGGTTAAAGTTGTGGGTTGAGCGCAAAGTCAGCCTCCGGCGCACGCGCCGCATGACCTTGACTATCGGCAAAACGGTGTTACAACCAATAAGAACCCACCGTGGTCGATAAAGATCCGCGCAGTCAACCAGATTTTTCGCATGGTTCGTATGCGGATGAAGTGGATGATACTCCAGTGATGGAGTCCTTTGCAGAGGGACATAGGGATGGCAAGCGGTAAAGTCAAGTGGTTCAACAATGCCAAGGGCTACGGATTCATCAACGAGGAAGGTAAATCCGATGACCTTTTCGCTCATTACTCGGCCATCCAGATGGACGGATACAAGACGCTGAAGGCTGGCCAGTCCGTGGAGTTCGACATCATCCAGGGCCCCAAAGGCCTGCACGCGGTCAACATAAAGGACGCCGCTGCCGCTGCGGCTGCCAAGGCCCAAGGCCAGACTGCAAGCGAAACCGCCAGAGCCTGACCACTGCTCCGTGTGGGTATATGAAAAAACCGGTCGCCTCTTTAGCCAGGCGACCGGTTTTCTCTTGCCTCACATATGCTTGATCATCTCATCGCCAAAGCCCGAGCTGCCCACCAACGTCGCCCCGTCCATCAGGCGTTCGAAGTCATAGGTCACGGTCTTGGCGGCAATCGCGCCATTGGTGCCCTTGATGATCAGGTCGGCCGCCTCGGTCCAGCCCATGTGGCGCAGCATCATCTCTGCAGACAGAATCACTGACCCCGGGTTGACCTTGTCCTGCCCGGCGTACTTGGGCGCGGTGCCGTGGGTGGCCTCGAACATGGCCACGGTATCCGACAGGTTGGCACCCGGCGCAATGCCGATACCACCCACCTCTGCTGCCAGGGCGTCGGACAGGTAGTCACCGTTGAGGTTGAGGGTGGCGATCACGTCGTATTCAGCGGGGCGCAGCAGGATCTGCTGGAGCATGGCGTCGGCGATGGCATCCTTGACGATGACCTCACGCCCAGTCTTGGGATTTTTGAACGTCATCCAGGGGCCGCCGTCGAGCAGCTCGGCAGCAAACTCGTCACGGGCCACCTCGTAGCCCCAATCCTTGAAGGCCCCTTCGGTGAACTTCATGATGTTGCCCTTGTGCACCAGGGTCAGCGACTCGCGGTCGTTGTCCACCACGTATTGCAGGGCCTTGCGCACCAGGCGCTTGGTGCCCTCGCGGGAAACGGGTTTGACGCCGATACCGCAGTCCTGGTCGAAACGGATCTTAGTGACGCCCATTTCCTCCTTGAGGAACTTGATCACCTTGTTCGCCTCGGGCGAGCCGGCTTTCCATTCGATGCCGGCGTAGATGTCTTCGGAGTTCTCGCGGAAGATCACCATGTCGACATCGCCCGGTTTTTTCACCGGGCTCGGTACGCCCTGGAACCACACCACCGGGCGCAGGCACACGTACAGGTCAAGCTGCTGGCGCAACGCCACGTTCAGCGAGCGGATACCGCCCCCGACCGGCGTGGTCAGCGGGCCCTTGATCGACACCACGTACTCGCGCACCGCATCGAGGGTTTCCTGCGGCAGCCAGGTGTCCTGGTCGTAGACCTGGGTGGCCTTCTCACCCGCGTACACCTCCATCCAGGCAATCTTGCGCTTGCCGCCGTAGGCCTTCTGCACGGCGGCGTCCACGACCTTGATCATCACCGGCGAGACATCGACGCCAATCCCATCGCCTTCGATATAAGGAATGATGGGGTTATCGGGCACATTGAGCGAATGGTCTGCATTGACGGTGATCTTGGTGCCGTCGGTCGGAACCTTGATTTTCTGGTATCCCATGCTTGCACTACTCCGCTTTCGGGTGTGATTGGACATCCTGCAATCCAATGAGCCTAAACCACATCTGCTGACCTGCAAGGGCTGCGACATCGCGCCACATTGCCCCTACGTCTTTGGTCTTATAAATGGCGCCGATGTCACTTGGCCTTGCTGATTAGCCCAAAGGGTTTGATATACTCCGCCGCGACCGAAGGGTCATTGGGGCGATCCCTAGGAAAATGCGGCTCGCCCTTGGCCAAGAACGGCCACAAAGCCTGGGCTGTTACCGCAGTTCAGCACTTGACGCTCGACTGATGCATCCACCATCACCGCTCGCAGCCTCTCGACTTTCCGCTCATGGCGTCGCCAGGGCGAAGCGCCTACCCTGCGCACCTCGAGACTCGAGTACGCTCAGCACATAGAGAGTTAACCCGCATGCCCACCCGTTCCAAGATCATCTATACCTTCACCGACGAAGCCCCCGCCCTCGCCACCTACTCGCTGCTGCCGATCGTCGAAGCCTTCACCGCTTCCGCTGACATCGCCGTCGAAACTCGCGACATCTCCCTGGCCGGCCGTATCCTCGCGGCATTCCCGGAGCAACTGGGCGCCGAGAAGCAAGTAGGCGATCACCTGGCGGAACTGGGCCAACTGGCTACCACGCCTGAAGCGAACATCATCAAGCTGCCGAACATCAGCGCCTCGGTACCGCAGCTCAAGGCCGCGATCAAGGAACTGCAAGGCAAGGGCTTCAACATCCCTGACTACGCCGATGAGCCGTCCACCGAGGCCGAAAAAGAATCTCGCGCCCGTTACGACCGCATCAAAGGTAGCGCCGTTAACCCGGTACTGCGCGAAGGCAACTCTGACCGCCGCGCGCCGCTGTCGGTCAAGAACTACGCACGCAAGCACCCGCACAAGATGGGCGCCTGGGCTGCCGACTCGCAGTCGCACGTTGCCCACATGACCCAAGGCGACTTCTACGGCAGCGAAAAGGCCGCCCTGATCGAGGCTGACGACAGCCTGCGCATCGAGCTGGTCGCCAAAGACGGCACCACCACCGTCCTGAAAGCCAAGACCGCGGTCAAGGCTGCCGAAATCGTCGACTGCGCGACCATGAGCCGCAAAGCCCTGAAAGCCTTCATCGCCGAGCAGATCGCCGATGCCAAGGCCTCCGGCGTGCTGCTGTCGGTGCACCTGAAAGCCACCATGATGAAGGTCTCCGACCCGATCATGTTCGGCGTCATCGTCGAAGAGTTTTATAACGACGTGCTGGCCAAGCACGCCACTGCACTGGCTGAAGTAGGCTTCAACGCCAACAACGGCATCGGCGACCTGTACGCCCGCATCAAAGACCTGCCAGCTGACAAGCAGGCCGAGATCGAAGCCGACATCCAGGCCCTGTACGCCGTTCGCCCGGCCCTGGCCATGGTCAACTCCGACAAAGGCATCACCAACCTGCACGTGCCGAGCGACGTCATCGTCGACGCCTCGATGCCGGCCATGATCCGTGACTCGGGCAAGATGTGGAACACCGCCGGTGAGCTGCAAGACGCCAAGGCGATCATCCCGGACCGCTGCTACGCCGGCATCTACCAGGCCACCATCGAAGACTGCAAAGTCAACGGTGCCTTCGACCCGACCACCATGGGCAGCGTGCCGAACGTTGGCCTGATGGCGCAGAAAGCCGAAGAGTACGGCTCCCACGACAAGACCTTCCAGATCCAGGCCGATGGCGTGGTTCGTGTGGTCGATGGCAAAGGCCAAGTCGTGCTGCAGCAGAACGTCGAAGCTGGTGACATCTTCCGCATGTGCCAGACCAAAGACGCGCCGATCCAAGACTGGGTCAAGCTGGCCGTCAACCGTGCCCGCCTGAGCAACACCCCGGCGGTGTTCTGGCTGGACCCGGCTCGCGCCCACGACGGCGTGATGATCGAGAAAGTCCAGAAGTACCTGAAGGATCACGACACCGCTGGCCTGGACATCCGTGTCCTGGCACCGGTCGATGCCATCAAGTTCTCCCTGGCTCGCATCCGCGAAGGCAAGGACACCATCTCGGTGACCGGCAACGTGCTGCGCGACTACCTGACCGACCTGTTCCCGATCATGGAGCTGGGCACCAGCGCCAAGATGCTGTCGATCGTCCCACTGATGAACGGCGGTGGCCTGTTCGAAACCGGCGCTGGCGGTTCGGCACCGAAGCACGTGCAGCAGTTGGTTGAAGAGAACTTCCTGCGTTGGGACTCGCTGGGTGAATTCCTGGCCCTGGCCGCTTCCCTGGAGCACCTGGGCAACACTTACGACAACCCGCGCGCCAAAGTCCTGGCCAATACCCTGGACCAGGCCACCGGCAAGTTCCTCGACACCAACAAGTCGCCTTCGCGCAAAGTCGGTGGTATCGACAACCGCGGCAGCCACTTCTACCTGACCCTGTACTGGGCCGAGGCCCTGGCTGCTCAGACTGACGACGCCGCCCTGCAGGCACGCTTCGCACCGCTGGCAAAAGCCCTGGCCGAGAACGAAGCGACCATCGTCGCCGAGCTCAACGCCGTTCAAGGCAAGCCGGCCGACATCGGCGGCTACTACGCCCCGAATGCCGAGCTGACCGCCAAGGTGATGCGCCCAAGCCAGACCTTCAACAGCGCCATTGCCGCCCTGTAAGGTCCGCTTGAAGTAACCCCACAAACCCCGGCCACGCACCGGGGTTTGTGCTTTCTGGATCTTGGGGGCTGCTTTGCAGCCCATCGCCGGCAAGCCAGCTCCCACAGGCAATGTGCATACCCTGAGATTTATGCACCACCTGTGGGAGCTGGCTTGCCGGCGATGGACCGCAACGCGGTCCCGGCAATCGACAAGGACACTTCAATGACCTGGCAACCCCACATCACCGTCGCCACCCTCGTCGAGCACGAAGGTAAATTCCTGTTCGTCGAAGAATTCAAAGCCGGCCAGCACGTCTTCAACCAACCCGCCGGCCACCTCGAACCCAACGAAACCTTGCCCCAGGCCGCCCTGCGCGAAACCCTCGAAGAAACCGCCTGGGAAGTCGAACTGACCGGCGTGGTCGGCATCTACCTGTACACCGCCCCCAGCAATGGCGTGACTTATCAGCGCATCTGCTTCGCCGCCCGCACCGTGCGCCATCATGCTGACCTGGCACTGGACACCGACATCGTCCGTGCCGTCTGGCTGACCCGCGACGAACTGCTGGCCGACCCCACCCGCTGGCGCAGCGAGCTGGTGCCGCGCTGCCTTGACGACTACCTCGCCGGCCCGCTGCACAGCCTCACGCTGCTGCGCGACTGACGTGCAGCCTCGGGTTTGATAGAATCGGCGTTTTTCCCCTCTGATACACATCGGTAGCCATGACCAGCCCAGCACTCAAAGACCCCGCCAAGACCCGCGTCATCGTCGGCATGTCCGGCGGCGTGGACTCCTCCGTCTCCGCCCTTCTGCTCATGGAGCAGGGCTACCAGGTGGAAGGGCTGTTCATGAAGAACTGGGAAGAGGACGACGGCACCGAATACTGCACAGCCCGTGAAGACCTGGCCGACGCTCAGGCCGTGTGCGACCGCATCGGTATCAAGCTGCACACCGCCAACTTCGCCGCCGAGTACTGGGATCACGTGTTCGAGCACTTCCTCGAAGAGTACAAAGCCGGCCGCACGCCTAACCCAGACATCCTCTGCAACCGCGAAATCAAGTTCAAGGCGTTCCTTGACTACGCCCTGTCGCTGGGCGCCGACCTGATCGCCACCGGCCACTACGTGCGCCGACGCGACACCGGCGCGCTCACCGAGCTGCTAAAGGGCCTGGACCCGAACAAGGACCAGAGCTACTTCCTGCATGCGGTTGGCGGCAAAGAAATCGCCCGCACCCTGTTCCCGGTCGGCGAGCTGGAAAAACCAGAGGTGCGCGCCATTGCCGAAAAGCATGGCCTGGCCACCGCCAAGAAGAAAGACTCCACCGGTATCTGCTTCATCGGCGAGCGCCGTTTCAGCGACTTCCTCAAGCAGTACTTGCCAGCCCAGCCCGGTGAAATCCAGACCACCGACGGCGAAGTCATCGGCCGCCACCATGGCCTGATGTACCACACCATCGGCCAGCGCCAAGGCCTGGGTATTGGCGGCCTGAAGGACGCCGGCGACGAGCCGTGGTACGTGCTGCACAAGGACCTGGCCCGCAATGTGCTGGTGGTCGGCCAGGGCAATGAACACCCTTGGCTGTTCTCCCGCGCCCTGCTCGCCTCGGAAATCTACTGGGTCAACCCGATCGACCTCAGCAGCCCGCGCAAGCTCACCGCTAAGGTGCGCTACCGCCAGAGCGACCAGCACTGCACCCTGGAACTGACCGAGAGCGGTTACCGCGCCGTGTTCGACGAACCGCAACGCGCGGTCACCCCAGGCCAGTCGGTGGTGTTCTATGACGGTGAGGTGTGCCTGGGTGGCGGTGTGATCGAGACTGCCGAGCCCTGGAGCCCGCGCGCATGAGCAACCTGCAGGAGCAATTGATTGCCCTGGGCGGCGTATTCCAAGCCGCCGTGCTGGTCGACCGCATCGCCCGCACCGGCCAGGCCAGCGAGGCCAACATCGGCTGCATGCTGGGTAGCCTGCTGGTGCGCGACCCCAAGGACACCCTGGAGGTGTTCGGCGGTGACGACCTCAACCTGCGGGACGGCTACCGCGCCCTGGTCGGCGCCCTGGAGCGCGACCCCAGCAGCCTGCAGCGCGAGCCCTTGCGCTATGCCCTGTCCATGCTGGGCCTGGAACGCCAACTGGCCAAGCGCGGCGACCTGCTCGACACCATCGGCAACCGCCTGCCGCAAATCCAGTCACAGGCTGACCATTTCGGCCTGGTTCATGAAAACGTCATCGCTTCCAGTGGCGCCTTGTACCAGGACACCCTGAGCACCTTGCGCCAGCGTATCCAGGTACACGGCGACATGCGCTTCCTGCAGCAGGCCAGCAACGCCTCCAAAATCCGCGCCCTGCTGCTGGCCGGCATCCGCGCCGCGCGCCTGTGGCGCCAGCTGGGCGGCCATCGCTGGCAGCTGGTGTTCAGCCGTCGCAAGCTGCTCAACGAACTGTACGACATGATGCGTACGCCTTCCTGAAGGCAACGCCGACCCTTGTAGGAGCAGCCTTGTGCTGCGAATGGGCTGCCCAGCAGCCCCAGCCTCTCAGGCCTGACTCAAGATTGACGGGGCTGCTGCGCAACCCTTTCGCGACACAAGGCCGCTCCCACAAAGGCACTGCGAGATGTTTTTATAGGCCCGACCTTTGGTCAGCCACCCGACCCGGGCGCTTTTTTCATGTATGATATGCGCCCTTCCAAAAGCCTGACTGTCCGAGAACACCCCATGCAGCTTTCCTCGCTCACTGCGGTTTCCCCTGTAGACGGCCGTTATGCCGGCAAAACCCAGGCCTTGCGCCCCATTTTCAGCGAATACGGCCTGATCCGTTTCCGCGCCCTGGTCGAAGTGCGCTGGCTGCAGCGCCTGGCCGCCCACCCGCAGATCGGCGAAGTACCGGCGTTCTCCGCCGAAGCCAACGCCCTGCTGGACACTCTGGCCACCGACTTCAAGCTCGAGCACGCCGAACGCGTCAAGGAAATCGAGCGCACCACCAACCACGACGTCAAGGCCATCGAGTACCTGCTCAAAGAGCAGGCTGCCCAGCTGCCTGAACTGGCCAAGGTCAGCGAGTTCATCCACTTCGCCTGCACCAGCGAGGACATCAACAACCTGTCCCACGCCCTGATGCTGCGCGCTGGCCGTGACGACGTGTTGCTGCCGCTGATGCGCCAGATCGCCGACGCCATCCGCGCCCAGGCCCACGCCTTGGCCGACGTGCCGATGCTGTCGCGCACCCACGGCCAACCGGCTTCGCCGACCACCCTGGGTAAAGAGCTGGCCAACGTCGTGTACCGCCTGGAGCGTCAGATCGCCCAGGTAGCCGCCGTGCCACTGCTGGGCAAGATCAACGGCGCCGTGGGCAACTACAACGCCCACCTGTCGGCCTACTCGCAGATCGACTGGGAAGCCAACGCCCGCGCCTTCATCGAAGACGAGCTGGGCCTGCAGTTCAACCCGTACACCACGCAGATCGAGCCGCACGACTACATCGCCGAGCTGTTCGACGCGATTGCCCGCTTCAACACCATCCTCATCGACTTCGACCGCGACGTCTGGGGCTACATCTCCCTGGGCTACTTCAAGCAGAAGACCGTCGCCGGTGAAATCGGCTCGTCGACCATGCCGCACAAGGTCAACCCGATCGACTTCGAAAACTCCGAAGGCAACCTGGGTATCGCCAACGCGCTGTTCCAGCACCTGGCCAGCAAGCTGCCGATCTCGCGCTGGCAGCGCGACCTGACCGACTCCACCGTGCTGCGCAACCTGGGCGTGGGCTTTGCTCACAGCGTCATCGCCTACGAAGCCAGCCTGAAGGGCATCGGCAAGCTGGAAGTCAACACCGCGCGTATCGCCGCCGACCTGGACGCCTGCTGGGAAGTCCTGGCCGAGCCGATCCAGACGGTCATGCGCCGCTTCAACATCGAGAACCCGTACGAGAAGCTCAAAGAGCTGACCCGTGGCAAGGGCATCACCCCTGAGGCGCTGCTGACCTTCATCGACGGCCTGGACATGCCAGCCGACGCCAAGGCCGAGCTCAAGCAGCTGACCCCTGCCACTTACATCGGTAACGCGGCAGCACAGGCCAAACGCATCTAAGCTGACCGTCGCGTTCAACGCCCGGCTTAGCCGGGCGTTTTTATTCCCGTACGAAAATTACGTTTTTTCAATAGGTTGAACATGAATCCTGATATTCCACTGCAGCTGCTGGGCGGCATCTCGGCCCGCGAATTCATGCGCGACTACTGGCAGAAGAAGCCCCTGCTGGTACGCCAGGCCTTCCCCGACTTCATCAGCCCGATCGAGCCCGACGAACTGGCCGGCCTGGCGCTGGAAGAAGAAGTCGAATCGCGCCTGGTGCTCGAACACGGCGAGCGCCCGTGGGAGCTGCGCCGCGGCCCGTTCGAAGAAGAAGTCTTCGCCACCCTGCCCGAGCGTGACTGGACCTTGCTGGTACAGGCCGTGGACCAGTTCGTCCCGGAAGTGGCCGAACTGCTGGAAGAGTTCCGCTTCCTGCCCAGCTGGCGCATCGACGACGTGATGGTCAGCTTCGCCGCCCCAGGTGGCAGCGTCGGCCCGCACTTCGACAACTACGACGTGTTCCTGCTGCAAGGCCACGGCAAGCGCAACTGGAAGATCGGCCAGATGTGCAACAGCGAGAGCCCGCTGATCGAGCACGCCGACCTGCGCATCCTCGCCGACTTCGAACAGAGCGGTGAGTGGACCCTGGAACCTGGCGACATGCTCTACCTGCCGCCGCGCCTGGCCCACTACGGCGTAGCCGAAGACGACTGCCTGACCTACTCGGTCGGCTTCCGCGCGCCAAGCGCTGCTGAAGTGCTGACCCACTTCACCGACTTCCTCGGCCAGTTCCTGCCGGACGAAGAGCGCTACAGCGACGCCGACGCCCAGCCGGTCAGCGACCCGCACCAGATCCAGCACGACGCCCTCGACCGCCTCAAAGGCCTGCTCGACAAGCACATGGGTGACAAAGACCTGCTGCTGACCTGGTTCGGCCAGTTCATGACCGAGCCGCGCTACCCGGAGCAGGTCGTGGGTGAAGAGCTCACTGAGGAACAGCTGATCGAAGCGCTGGAAGATGGCGCCATCCTGATCCGCAACCCAAGCGCGCGCATGGCCTGGTCCGAGCTCAACGATGACCTGATGCTGTTCGCCAGCGGCCGCAGCTGCCCGTTGCCGGCCAAACTGCGTGAGCTGCTGAAGCTGGTCTGTGCTGCCGATGCGTTACACATCGAAAACCTTGCAGAGTGGCTGCAGGATGAAGATGGCCTTATGCTGGTACAGCAGCTGATCAAACAAGGAAGCCTGGGATTCGCCAATGAATAAGATTCGTGTGCGCCTCGCCGACTGGCATAAGGACAACGCCGACATCCGCCGCATCCGTGAGGCGGTGTTCATTGCCGAACAGCACGTACCACCGGAGCTTGAGTGGGATTCGGACGATCCGACCGCGGTGCACTTCCTGGCCCTGGAGGGTGACTACCCGATCGGTACCGCCCGCCTGCTGCCTGACGGCACCATTGGCCGGGTCTCGGTGCTCAAGGACTGGCGCGGCCTGAAGGTTGGCGATGCACTGATGAATGCGGTCATCGTCGAGGCCCAGAACAGCGACCTGAAGCAGCAGATGCTCAGTGCCCAGGTACACGCCACGCCGTTCTACGAGCGCTTGGGCTTTCGCGTCGTCAGCGAAGAGTTCCTTGAAGCCGGCATCCCGCATGTGGACATGGTGCGCGACTCGCGCGCCTGATCCATAAGCCGTGGTTTCACTGACCCCTTCGCGGGGCAAGCCCGCTCCCACAGGTCCTCCACTGCATTCAGCATCAGTGCAAGACTTGTGGGAGCGGGCTTGCCCCGCGAAGAGGCCAGCACAGCCAAATACATCTCCACTGCCAAAAACCTGTACATCCATCCAGATAAAACTTGCCTCTGCGCCCCTGCTTGCGCATCCTAGTGCCCATCACCCCCGATGAAGCGTGCTCGGCCATGCGCCTGTTCCTCTGCGAAAAACCCTCCCAGGCAAAAGACATCGCCAAAGTGCTCGGCGCCAACCGCAAGGCCGACGGCTGCTGGCAAGGCACCGACGTCTGCGTCACTTGGTGCATCGGCCACCTGCTCGAAACCGCCCCGCCCGACAGTTATGACGAACGCTACAAGCGCTGGAACCTCGCCGACCTGCCGATCATTCCCGAAAAATGGAAGATGCTGGTCAAGCCCAAGACCGCCAGCCAGTTCAAGGCCGTCAAACGCCTGCTAGGCGAGGCGCGCGAGCTGGTCATCGCCACCGACGCCGACCGCGAAGGCGAAATGATCGCCCGCGAACTGGTCGAGCACTGCCGTTACCGCGGGCCGATCCAGCGCCTGTGGCTGTCGGCCCTCGATGACGCTTCCATCCGCAAGGCCCTGGCACGCCTGCTGCCGGGCCAGGAAACCTTCAGCCTTTATCACTCGGCGCTGGGCCGCTCCCGCGCCGACTGGCTGATCGGCATGAACATGAGCCGGCTATTCACCTTGCTCGGGCGCCAATCCGGCTACCAGGGCGTACTGCCGGTAGGCCGGGTACAGACCCCGACCCTGCGCCTGGTGGTGGACCGTGATCGCAGCATCGCCGACTTCGTCCCGGTACCGTTTTGGGCCATCGACGTGCAACTCGAACAGGCTGGCCAGGGCTTCAACGCTCAGTGGCGAGCACCAGAAGATGCTTGTGACGACCAGGGCCGGTGCCTCAACCAGGTGCTGGCGCAACAGGCTGCCGCCGACATGGGCAATGCGGGCACTGCCCGCGTGGCCAAGGTGGCGACTGAACGCGTACGCGAAGCCGCCCCCCTACCCTTCGACCTGGGCACCCTGCAGGAGCTGTGCTCAAAGAAGTTCGGCTTCGGCGCCCAGGAAACCCTCGACATCGCCCAGGCCCTGTACGAAACCCACAAACTGATCACCTACCCGCGCAGCGACTGTGGTTACCTGCCGCTGAGCCAGCACGCCGAGGCCCCCGCCATCCTTGCCGCCCTGCAGCGCGCCGATGCCAGCCTGGCGCCGCTGCAGGCTCACCTGGAGCCCCAGCGTCGCTCCCGCGCCTGGAACGACGCCAAGGTCAGCGCCCACCACGGCATCATCCCCACTGCCGCGGCCAGCGACCCCTCGCGCCTGCCCGCTAAGTACAAGGCGGTCTACACCCTCATCCGCGCCCGTTACCTGGCGCAGTTCCTGCCCAACCACGAGTACGACCGCACCCAGGCCGATTTCGACTGTGCAGGCCATGCCTTGCGTGCTGTGGGTAAGCAGATCGTCGAGCCTGGCTGGCGCCGTGCCTTGCCCGAGGCGCTGACCCCGGCCAAAGGCCGCGAGGCGCCGCCGGCCCAGGTTCTGCCAGCCCTGCGCGAAGGCCAGGACTGCAACGTGCAAGGGCTGCAACTCAAGGACATGTGGACCCAGCCACCCAAGCCCTTTACCGAAGGCGACCTGATCAAGGCCATGAAAAACGTCGCCAAACTGGTAGATGACCCGCGGTTGAAGCAGAAGCTCAAGGAAACCACGGGCATCGGCACCGAAGCGACACGCGCCAGCATCATCCAGGGCCTGCTCGACCGTGGTTATCTGGTCAAGAACGGCAAGGCCTTATCCGCGACGCCCGCAGCCTTCAGCCTCATCGACGCCGTACCCAGGGCCATTGCCGACCCCGGGACGACGGCCATCTGGGAGCAGGCCCTGGACATGGTGCAGAGCGGCGAAATGAGCCTGGAAGAGTTCGTCGCCCGGCAGTCGGCCTGGATGGGTAAGCTGGTCGAACGCTGCAGCAGCATGCGCATGACCATTACCGCGCCAGCGGCCGGCGCAGCGCCACCTTGGAAAAAGAAGCGCCGGGGCGGCGGCAAAAGTAAAGCCACCGGAAGCAAACCGACCGCAGGCAAGCCAAGGCAGCCTCGTAAAAAGGCAGCGACCTGAAGCCTGAGGTGTATCTGTAGGAGCGGGCTTGCCCGCGAAAGGACCAGCACAGGCACCACCAAAACACAGGTAAACCATAAAACCCGACCAACGCACTGGCGCCGTGAAATTTACCTGCTAAATTTTCATGAAAATAATCACAATAATTTTCATGAGGCACCGGCATGTTCAAGCAATCCGCGCAACACATCGCCAGCTATTACGCCCAGACCTACCCCACCCGCATTCCCCTGCGCCCCACCCTGCAAGGCCGCCACGACACCGACATCCTCATCGTCGGCGCAGGTTTCAGCGGCCTGCACACCGCCCTGAGACTGACCATGGCCGGCAAGCGTGTCACGCTGCTGGAAGCAAGCCGTGTGGCGTGGGCCGCTTCCGGGCGCAACGGCGGCCAAGCGTTGCTGGGCTGGTCGTGCGACATGCCACCGCTGGAGAAGGCCCTTGGCGTAGAACGCACCCGGCGCTTGTGGGACAGCATGTGCTGGGCGGCCGATGAAATGCGTGAGCTGCCACAGCGCCATGGCTTCGATATCGACTACCGGCTTGGCAGCTTGTGGACAGCCGTGCTGCCGCGCCGCGTAAAAATGCTTGAAGAAGCCCTGCACGACGCCGAAACCAAATGGGGCTATGACGCCCTGCGCCTGATAGGGCGCGACGAGCTACCCCAGTGGATCGACAGCCCACGCTACCAAGCCGCGCTGTATGACGCCAAAGGCGCCCACCTCAACCCCCTCAAGCTCGCCCAAGGCCTTGCCAGCAATATCGAGGCAGCCGGTGGCCATATTTTCGAGCAAAGCCAGGTGCTCGGTTACCAGCAGACTGGCAACGGTTATGTGACCCGCACTGAGCATGGCGAGGTACACAGCCAAATCCTGGTACTGGCCTGCAACGCGTACATCGACCGCCTCGACCCGGCCCTGTCGCGCCGCTTGCTGCCCGTCGGCTCCTACCAGGTCGCCACCGCGCCTCTGGAAGCCGACTTCGCCAAGTCATTGTTGCCGCGCAACAGCTGCGTGATCGACAACCAGTTCGTACCCGACTATTTCCGCCTTACCCCCGACAACCGCCTGCTGTTTGGCGGCGGCTGCACCTACCTGGGCGGCATCCCCAAGGATGTGGCCAGCGCCACCCGCCCTTACCTTGAACGGGTGTTCCCGCAGTTGGCCGGCGTGGCCATCGACTATGCCTGGGGCGGCCACATCGACTGCAGCATCCAGCGCACCCCCGACATCGGCCGGGACGGCGAGCGCTATTGGTTACAAGGCTTCTCGGGCCACGGCGTGCTGCCGACCCTGGCCGGGGCGCGGGCGGTCAGCGATGCGATCCTTGGCAACGACGACCTGCTGGCGCTGTACCAAGGTATCGATAACGGCCGCTTCCCAGGCGGCGACTTGATGGCCGCACCGCTGGAAGCCGCAGCCAAAGCCTGGTACAGGTTGCGCGACCATGTCTGATGAAGTTCAAACACTGGCGCTGCTGATTCGCGACCTGCGCAAGCACCGCGGGCTGACGCTCGACGAGTTGGCCGGTAAGGTCAAGCGCTCACTGGGGTTTCTGTCACAGGTCGAGCGCGGCTTGTCACGGCCGACCGTGGCCGACCTGACCGCAATCAGCGAAGCGCTGCACGTACCGACCACCTACTTCTACCAGGCCGGCCAACCCCGGCCGCTGGACTGGGTTACCCGACCAGGTGAGCGGCGCACCATTTACTACGCCGAAGGCATCAGCGATGTGCTGGTGTCGCCTACCTTGAATGGCGGCTTTTCCATGCTCGAAAGCCACTTGGCGCCCGGCGCCAGCAGTGGCGAGGGGCACCTGAACGACAGTTCCGAGCAAGGCGGTTTCGTCCTGGAAGGTGAGCTGACGCTGTGGCGCGATGGCCACGCCGAGGCCGTCACGCTCCGGCGCAACGACAGCTTTCAGCTGCCGCCGCACAGCCAGTTCCGCTACGCCAACCTGACCGACCAGACGACCCGGGTTCTCTGGGTCTTCCGATGAGAGCACAGCATGACCATCACAACAGGTTTTCCCGATCTGCTCAGTGAAGTACGCGCCTTCCGTGCCCGCTACCCCGAAGTACGCCAAGTCGACCTGCTGAGCCTGGACATCCCCGGGCATTTCTACGGCAAGCGCTACCCCGTCGACATGCTGGAAAAGGTCGCCGCCGGCAGCCCGCTGAAACTGCCGCAGAACTGCGTGTTGCTAGGGGTACAGGGCGGGCTGTTCCCGATTGGTGACTACTGTTTCAGCGACGGCGACCCGGATGCCGTGCGGCGCCTGATCCCCGGCACCCTCAAGCCAGTCACCTGGGAGCGCGAGCCGCTGGGGCAGATGTTGATCAGCTCCGACGGCACCGCCGCGCCCATCGAGTTCGAGCCCCGGGAAGTGCTCGCCCGCGTACTGCAACGCCTGGCGCGGCGTGGCATTCGCCCGGTGGTGGCGTTCGAGCTGGAGTTTTACCTGTTCGAACGGGCACTGAAGGAAGGGCTGCCGCAGTTCCCCCGCGACCCGTTCAGCGATGACCCGGACGATCAGCCCAACATGCACATCGAGCGCCTGTCGCGCTTCAGCGACGTGCTGCGCGACATGGTCGAAACGGCCAATGCCCAAGGGGTGGATGCCAATGTCATCACGGCCGAACTGGGGCCGGGCCAGTTCGAGATCAATTTCGGCCACTGCGACGACGGCCTGCGCGCCGCCGACTGGGCTGCCCTGTTCTGCCGCAGCACCCGTGGCGTGGCGCTCAAGCACGGGCTGCGTGCTTCGTTCATGAGCAAACCCTACCTGCACGCCCCTGGTAGCGGCATGCATGTACACGTCAGCCTGTACGACAACGACGGCAACAACCTGCTGGCTGCCGATGGGCAACGCCCGCTGCGCCATGCGGTGGCGGGCTGCCTGGCGGTCCTGCCGCACTGCATGCCGATCTTTGCAGCCAACCACAATGCGTTCCGTCGCTACGGCGCCATGGTCAACGCCGCCAGCCGTGCGAGTTGGGGCTATGAAGACCGCGATGCGTGCATACGCATTCCCGAGTCCGATGTACGCAATTTGCGCATCGAGCATCGTCTGGCTGGCGCGGACGCCAACCCTTACCTGGTGCTGGCGGCAATCCTGTGCGGGATGGAGCATGGGCTGGATGCGGCGCAGGAGCCGATCACACCGCTGAACGAAGACCGCGGCAGCGGCATCGACTTCCCCAAGGACATGCTCAGCGCAGTCACCGCGATGCGCAGCCACCCCGCAGTGAATGAGGGGCTGGGGGAAGAATTCGTGATGGTGTATTGCGAGAACAAGCGGCAAGACCACTTGGCATTCATGCAAGAAGTCAGCGCCAGGGAGTACCGCTGGTTCCTGTAATGGCTCGATTGCCGGTGCCGGCCCTTTCGCGGGGCGAGCCCGCTCCCACAGGTTTACTACCAGGTTAAAGACGGTGATATACCTGTGGGAGCGGGCTTGCCCCGCGAAAAGGCCAGTACTGACAACACAGAAATCTCTCCTATTCTCAATAGCTCACTCCCACAGGTTTACTACCCGGTTAGAGACGGTGGTATTCCTGTGGGAGCGGGCTTGCCCCGCGAAGAGGCCAGTACTGACAACTCAGAAATCTCTCCTATTCTCAATAGCTCACTTGGCAATCCCCTGCACAGAGGAGACGCGACCATGAGCTACGTAACCACGAAGGATGGCGTTCAGATCTTCTACAAAGACTGGGGCCCGCGCGATGCGCCGGTCATACACTTCCACCACGGCTGGCCGCTCAGTGCCGATGACTGGGATGCCCAGTTGCTGTTCTTCCTGGCCCAAGGCTTTCGCGTGGTCGCCCACGACCGCCGCGGCCACGGGCGCTCTAGCCAGGTGTGGGATGGCCATGACATGGACCACTACGCCGATGACGTAGCCGCCGTGGTCGACCACCTGGGCATCCAGGGTGCGGTGCATGTCGGCCATTCCACGGGTGGCGGCGAAGTGGTGCGCTACATGGCACGCTACCCCGGCGACAAGGTGGCCAAGGCGGTACTGATTGCCGCAGTGCCGCCACTGATGGTGCAGACACCGGCCAACCCAGGCGGCCTGCCCAAGTCGGTCTTCGACGGCTTCCAGGCCCAGGTCGCGAGTAACCGGGCGCAGTTCTACCGCGACGTGCCCACGGGGCCTTTCTACGGTTATAACCGGCCCGGGGCCAAACCGTCGGAAGGCATCATCGGCAACTGGTGGCGCCAAGGCATGATCGGCAGTGCCAAGGCGCACTACGACGGCATCGTGGCGTTTTCGCAGACCGACTTCACCGAGGACCTCAAGCGCATCACCCAGCCGGTGCTGGTCATGCACGGTGACGATGACCAGATCGTGCCTTACGAGAACGCGGGCCCGTTGTCGGCCAAGTTGCTGCCTAATGGCACGTTGAAGACCTACAAAGGGTATCCGCACGGCATGCCGACCACCCATGCCGATGTGATCAATGCGGATTTGCTGGCGTTTATACGGAGTTGATGTAACCCCCTGTAGCGGCCTTTTCGCGGGCAAGCCCGCTCCCACACGACTTTCACTGCCTTCGAACCAGTGAAAACCTGTGGGAGCGGGCTTGCCCGCGAAAGGGCCCGCATTGGCAACATACAGCCGCCAGGACTAACATGTGGCACTTCTAGCGCGGCTGTTTGCCGCGCCCTTGCCTTCCTGTGTGCACAAAAAACCAATGCCCTTCGAACTCACCGTAGAACCCCTCACCCTACTCATCCTGGCCCTGGTCGCCTTCGTCGCCGGCTTCATCGACGCCATCGCCGGCGGCGGCGGCCTGCTCACCACCCCGGCCCTGCTCACCGCCGGCATGCCGCCACACCTGGTGCTGGGCACCAACAAGCTCAGCTCTACCTTCGGCTCGGCCACGGCCGGCTTCACTTACTACAAGCGCAAACTGTTCCACCCCGCGCAGTGGCGCCCGGCGTTGTTCGCTACCCTGGTAGGCGCCTCGCTGGGTGCGGTGATCGCCCACTACCTGCCCGCCGAATGGCTGAACAAGATGCTCCCGGTCGTGGTCTTCGCCTGCGGCGTCTACTTGCTGTTCGGCGGCACGCCCAAGGCGCCGCTGGATGCCGACGCACCGATCAAGAAAAAATGGCAGGCCCCCCAAGGCTTCACCCTGGGCTTCTACGATGGCGTAGCGGGCCCCGGCACTGGCGCGTTCTGGACCGTGAGCACCCTGCTGCTGTACCCGATCGACCTGGTGCGCGCCAGCGGTGTGGCGCGCAGCATGAACTTCGTCAGCAACATCGCGGCGCTGACGGTGTTCATCATTTCCGGGCAGGTGGATTATGTCGTCGGCCTGTGCATGGGCCTGTCGGTGATGGTGGGTGCGTTCTTCGGCGCACGCACGGCGATCAGCGGCGGCAGCAAGTTCATCCGCCCGGTCTTCATCACCGTGGTGCTGGCGCTTACCGTGCGCCTAGCGTGGCAGCACTGGTTCGGGCAGGCCTAAGCGTTCAGCCACGTACAAATCGATCAGGTACCGGGCGATGGAACGCCCGGCCGGCAGCGGCGGCAGGTCATGCACGCTGAACCACTGGGCATCCTCGATCTCGTCGGGCTGCATGACGATCTCGCCGCCCGCGTACTCGGCATGGAACCCCAGCATCATCGAATGCGGGAACGGCCAGCACTGGCTGCCGACGTAACGGATGTTCTGCACCTCGACCGCTACCTCTTCACGCACTTCGCGCACCAGGCAATCCTCGGCCGACTCGCCGGGCTCGGCAAAACCCGCCAAGGTGCTGTAGACACCGGTGACGAAACGCGGCGAGCGCGCCAGCAGAATCTCGTCACCGCGGGTGACCAGCACGATCATGCTCGGCGAAATGCGCGGGTAGCTGCGCAGGTCGCAGGGCTGGCAGTACATCGCCCGCTCCCAACGGATTTGCGTCATCGCCTGACCGCAGCTACCGCAAAAACGGTGCTCGCGGGCCCAGGTACCAATCTGCGCGGCATAACCCAGCACCTTGTACAGGTCGAAGTCGCCTTCGAGCATGAACGCGCGCAGGCCACGCCAGCTGCAACCTGGCAGGTCGGTGGCGCCGCGCAGTGCAAGCAGGAACACCGGCTCGCCATCGAAGTGACCGATGCCATGCTCGCACAGCACGTCCAGGTCCTGGCGCTTGAGCCATTCGCGGGGGAACAGCGCGCCGTTGTCGTCCACCAGGAACCCTTCCGGGCTGCGGGCGACGGCCAAGCCCCCGGTGATCTGCGGGTCGAGTACTGCGGTAGTCCAGCGTGCTGACATGTCGGGGTTCCTTGCTGCGCGCCCCCCGACCCAGTCAGTCGGCGAACGTCGGTTTCTGTTTGCTCATGTGCGCCGCCACGGCCACGCGCAGGTCTTCAGACTGCAGCATCGCGGCGTTCCAGGTGGCGATGTATTCAAGGCCATCGTCAATGCGATGGTCACGCATGTAGCTGAGCATTTCCTTGGTGCCGGCCACGGCGATCGGCGATTTTGCGGCAATCTCACGGGCGATGGCAAAGACCCCGTCAAGCAGCGCGGCCTGATCATCATAGACCCGGTTGACCAGGCCGATGCGCAGCGCCTCATCGGCCTCGACGTTGCGCCCGGTGAATGCCAGCTCGCGCATGATGCCGTCGCCAATGATACGTGGCAAACGTTGCAGCGTGCCGACATCGGCGGCCATGCCCATGTCGATTTCCTTGATCGAGAACTGCGCATCTTGGCTGCAGTAGCGCATGTCGCACGCCGAGATGAGGTCGATGGCGCCCCCAATGCAGTAGCCCTGGACTGCCGCCAGCACCGGCTTGCGGCATTTGTCGACGGCATTGAACGACGCCTGCAGGCGCAGGATGGTGCTGCGCAACAAGCGCGCATTACGGCCAACGTCCTTGCCCAACTGGCCGGCCAGCGAGGCCAGCATCATCAGGTCGATGCCGGCAGAGAAATGCTTGCCCGCACCGCTAATGACGACGGCGCGCACCGCATCGGTGTCGTCGACCCACTGGAAGATGTCGATGATCTCCTCCCAGAAGGCAGCGTTCATCGCGTTGACTTTCTCGGGGCGGTTGATCTGGACGTGGGCGATGCTATCAGTCAGTTCAACCTTGAACGCGCTGTACTCGGTCACGGGCGGCACTCCTGCTGGGAAAGGGTCATGACGCAGGATGTTAACCCAGCCAGGAGGCCGCACTTGTGCCAAAAGCAGGACGGCAAATCTTGCCTAAGTCGGCTCGATCCGGCACCGTGCGCCATCGCTGAATCATAAGGATACATATTCATGCCCCGCTCCCTGCCCGGTGCGCTCGCCCACAACTTCCTGGGCCAGTCACCGCTTTGGTATAAGGCTGTCATCGGCCTGTTCCTGGTGCTCAACCCCTTGCTGTTGCTGACTGCGGGCCCGGTCACGGCGGGCTGGGTGCTGGTGATCGAATTCATCTTCACCCTGGGCATGGCGCTCAAGTGCTACCCGTTGATGCCTGGCGGCTTGTTGCTGGTCGAAGCACTGCTGCTCGAGATGACCACCCCACAGGCCCTGTACGAAGAGCTGCTGCACAACTTCCCGGTGATCCTGCTGCTGATGTTCATGGTCGCCGGCATTCACTTCATGAAAGAGCTGCTGCTGTTCCTGTTCTCGCGGATCTTGCTCGGTGTGCGCTCGAAGGCGGCCCTGTCGCTGCTGTTCTGCGTGCTGTCAGCGTTCCTCTCGGCCTTTCTCGATGCGCTGACAGTCACGGCGGTGATCATCAGCGCTGCCGTGGGCTTCTACGCGGTCTTTCACCGCGTTGCTTCGGGTGCCAACCCGCGTGAAGAAAGCGCGCTCGACAGCGACCAGCAGATCCCGCAACTGCACCGTGAAGACCTCGACCAGTTCCGCGCCTTCCTGCGCAGCCTGTTGATGCACGGTGCGGTGGGCACTGCATTGGGCGGCGTGTGCACGCTGGTGGGCGAACCGCAAAACCTGCTGATAGGCCATGAAATGGGCTGGCACTTCGCCGACTTCTTCCTCAAGGTCGCCCCGGTGTCGTTGCCGGTGCTCGGCGCCGGGCTGTTGACCTGCGTAGCGCTGGAAAAACTACGCCTGTTCGGCTACGGCACACTGATGCCTGAACGCGTGCGCCAGGTGCTGGCTGCCTACGCCGCCGAAGATGACGCCGCCCGTACGCCGGCACAGCGCGCCGCGCTGTGGGTACAAGGCAGCGCCGCGCTGATCCTGATCATCTGCCTGGGCCTGCACATTGCCGAAGTGGGCCTGATCGGCCTGCTGGTAATCGTGTTGATCACTGCGTTCACCGGCATCACCGACGAACACCGCCTGGGCCGCGCCTTCCAGGATGCCATGCCGTTCACCGCGCTGTTGGTGGTGTTCTTCGCCGTGGTCGCGGTGATCCATCAGCAGCAGTTGTTCAGCCCGCTGATCGCCTGGGTACTGGCGCTGCCCGCCGAACAACAACCGGGCATGCTGTACCTGGCCAACGGTTTGCTGTCGGCGATCAGCGACAACGTGTTCGTCGCCACTATCTACATTACCGAGGTCAAGCAGGCCTTCATGAACGGTGGCATGAGCCGCGAGCATTTCGAGACGCTGGCGGTGGCGATCAATACCGGCACCAACTTGCCGAGCGTGGCAACGCCGAATGGGCAAGCGGCGTTCCTGTTCCTGCTGACCTCGGCGATTGCACCGCTGATCCGCCTGTCGTACGGGCGCATGGTGTGGATGGCGTTGCCCTATACCGTGGTCATGGGTGGGCTGGGCTGGTGGGCGGTGACTTACTGGCTGTAAAACCTGGCGGCGTGGGGATATTCGATACAACTTTTCCCGCACGCCCGCATCGAAGCAAAGGTAAATCCACATCCGCTTCAAGGAGGTTCGCTATGGCGATGCGCACGGCACTGATGCTTTCCTGCATGACCCTTGCCCTGGTCGGCTGCGCGGGTTCGAACGATGAACACCGCACGCCGCCGACCACCCAGCAGGTCGACCTGCAACGCTACCAGGGCACCTGGTATGAGCTGGCGCGCCTGCCAATGTTCTTTCAGCGCAACTGCGTGCAATCCGAAGCGCGTTACGGCTTGCGTGAGGACGGGCGCATCGACGTCAACAACCGCTGCAAGGAAAAGGACGGCCAGTGGAACGAGGCCAAGGGCATCGCCGAAGCCCAGCAACCGGGCAAGACCGACAAGCTCTGGGTGCAGTTCGACAATTGGTTCAGCCGGCTGGCTCCAGGCCTGACCAAGGGTGAGTACTGGGTGCTTTACCACGACAAGGACTACCGCGTGGCCCTGGTCGGGCACCCGAACCGCGAGTACCTATGGTTGCTCTCACGCACGCCGGCAATCACCGACCAGGAACGCGAGGAACTGCTGTCGATTGCCCGCAAGCAAGGCTACGACACCAGCAAGCTGATCTGGCGCCAGGAGGGCTAGCCCGCCGCGCGGCTGGCATGTCGACGACGCGGGGCAAGCAGGCTAAGGTGTGCGCCCCGCCTCCCCTCGAAGGAACGAGCCGTTGATCACCTGCCACGTCAAATACACCGTCGACCCTTACCAGCTACCGGCCTTCGAAGCCTATTCGCGCCTGTGGATGCGCCTGGTCACGCGCATGGGCGGCAAGCACCATGGCTATTTCCTGCCTGCCGAAGGTGCCAACAACATCGCCTACTGCCTGTTCAGTTTTTCCAGCCTGGCCGCCTACGAGCAGTACCGCAAGCAGGCAGAGACCAACCCGGAATGCATCGCTGCAGTCGCCCTGGCCACTGAGCAACGGTTCATCCACAGCTATGAACGCAGCTTCCTCAAGCCGTTGCTCGAACCGCGCATTCGCTCGCTGGCGCTGTGCGTTTTCCATCACCAAGGGAAGATTCTGGTCAACGTCTTCGACGACCCGGTGACGCAGCAGACGCTGTGCCGCCCACTCGGGGGTGGCATCGAGTTTGGTGAGCGGGGCCGTGACGCCATCGCCCGGGAAATCGAAGAAGAATTGGGGCAGTCGATCAGCGATGTGCGGTTGCTCGGCACGCTGGAGAGCTTGTTCCACTATGCCGATACGCCGGGGCATGAGATTGTGCAGGTATTCGATGCACGCTTCGACGACGCCAGCCTTTACCAGCAGACCTGGGTAGAAGGCCGCGAGTCCGACGGCAGCCCCTTCCGCGCCCGGTGGTGCGACAGCGCCGACTTCGACCGCATCGGCCCGCTTGTGCCGCAGGGCCTGCAAGCGTTGTTGCGCGACCTGTCGCTGCTGGGCTGAAGCAAAGGAGCCTGATCATGGACCTGCTGTTTCTAGGTACCAGTGCTGGGGTGCCGACCAAGGCCCGCAACGTCAGTGCCACGGCCCTCATCGAGGCCAGCGGCAGCCACTGGTACCTGATCGATTGCGGCGAAGGCACGCAGCATCGGCTGCTACAGACGCCGCTGTCGATACGCGACCTGCGCGGCATCTTCATCACCCATGTACACGGCGACCATTGCTTCGGCCTGCCGGGCCTGCTGGCCAGCGCCGGGATGAGCGGGCGTACCCAGCCGCTGGATATCATCCTGCCCGCCGCCCTGCATGACTGGGTGCGCCTGGGCTTGACCGCCAGCGACACTTACCTGCCTTTCGAGGTGCGCCTGCTGGCCGTTGAAAGCCTGACTGACTGGCGTAGCGAGACGCTGCAGGTCAGTACCGTGCAGCTGTCGCACCGGGTGCCGAGCGTGGGCTTCGTGTTCACAGAGCTCAACCCTGAGCCGCGCCTGGACGTGCAGCGCCTGGATGCCGAAGGCATTCCACGCGGGCCGTTGTGGGGCGACCTGGCCAAAGGGCTGTCGGTCGAGTATGAGGGGCGGACCCTGCACGGCCGGGACTACCTGCGCGCATCGCGGCCGGCGCGACGGGTGATCGTGTGCGGTGACAACGACAACCCCGAGCTGTTGGCGGAGGCGGCCAAGGGCGCGGATGTGATGGTGCACGAAGCGACCTTTACCCAGGCGGTCGTCGAGCGCACGGGGGCTACGTTCGGCCACAGCACAGCGGCGCAAGTGGCACGGTTTGCCGAGGCGGCGGGTGTGCGCAACCTGGTGCTCACGCATTTCAGCGCACGCTACCAGGGCGATCCGCGGCGCAACCCGTGCATCGACGATGTACGTGTGGAGGCCCTGGCGCATTACAGCGGGCATCTGACCTTGGCGCAGGACCTGCAGCGGTATCATATTGGGCGGGATGGGTGTCTTGTGGTGGTGGGGTAGATAGGGTTGCGGCTGATAGGTGCATGCCGTTAGGGCTGTGGCGCCCATGAGATCGAGCGCCGCGCGGGCGGCGCTCGATCTCATAGGCGATGAAAACCTCCCGCCAGGCACCTGTCAGCCGAACCACCCCTTCAAGACATACACCCCCTACGCCGCCAACCGCCCACTGGCAATCGCCTCCGACGCTGCCAGCATCGCCCGCAACAACACCGCACACCCCGCCGCCAGGTCCTCCGGCGTGGCGTTCTCGATTTCGTTGTGGCTGATGCCATTCTCGCAAGGCACGAAGATCATCCCTGCTGGCCCCAATTCGGCCAGGAAGATCGCGTCATGCCCGGCTCCACTGACGATATCCATGTGCGGCAGGCCCAGCGCACCTGCCGAATCGCGCACGGCATCGACGCAGGCCTTGTCGAAATACAGGGCCGGGAAATCCGCCGTAGGGATCAGCTCATGCGCCAGGCCATGCTTGGCGCAGGTGCTCTCGATCACCCCACGCACCTCGGCAATCATCGCGTCCAGTTGCTCGCCTTCAAGGTGACGGAAGTCCAGGGTCATGCGCACCTCACCCGGGATCACGTTGCGTGACCCCGGGTAGGCCTGCAGGCAACCCACCGTGCCACAGGCATGTGGCTGGTGCCCAAGGGCCGTACGGTTGACTGCCTCGACCACGGCGGCAGCGCCCACCAAGGCATCCTTGCGCAAGTGCATGGGCGTTGGGCCGGCATGGGCTTCGACCCCGCGCAGGGTCAGGTCGAACCACTTCTGGCCCAGCGCACCCAACACCACGCCGATGGTCTTGGCCTGGTCTTCAAGGATCGGCCCCTGCTCGATATGCGCTTCAAAATAAGCCCCCACCGGGTGGCCGAGTACCGCGCGCTGGCCGGCGAAGCCGATGGCATCGAGCGCCTCGCCAACACTCACCCCCTGTGCATCACGCTTGGCCAGCGTCTCTTCCAGCGTGAACTTACCGGCGAACACTCCAGAGCCCATCATGCAGGGGGCAAAGCGCGAGCCCTCCTCGTTGGTCCACACCACCACTTCCAACGGCGCTTCGGTTTCAACGCCGAGGTCGTTGAGGGTGCGGATCACCTCCAGCCCGGCCATCACCCCATAACAGCCATCAAACTTGCCGCCGGTGGGCTGGGTATCAATATGGCTGCCGGTCATCACCGGTGGCAGCTTGGGGTTGCGCCCCGGGCGGCGGGCGAAAATATTGCCGACCGCATCGACACTCACGGTGCAACCGGCTGCCTCGCACCACTCGACGAAGAGGTCGCGGGCCTGGCGGTCAAGGTCGGTCAGCGCCAGCCGGCAGACACCGCCTTTGGCCGTGGCGCCGAGGCGGGCAAGGTCCATCAGCGATTGCCACAGGCGTGCGCTGTCAACATGGCGGGCGGTGGTCTTGAGGATATCGTGGACTGGAGTCATGGGTTTTCCCCTCAGGCTTTTTTGTTGTTTATCAGGGCCTCTTCGCGGGCAAGCCCGCTCCCACATTGAACGTGCCGTAGCCTGTGGGGGCTTGCCCGCGAAGAGGCATACTCGGTATCACGGCAACGGCTTGGCCAACCGCGCCGGGCTGCGCGCCGCCAAGCCACCCAGGACGTAGTACAACGCCCCACCCAGCAGCGAGCCGGTGAACCAGCCATAGTCGTAGAACCAGCTGAAGCTGCTGTTGCCGATCGACATCACGGTCAGCGCCACCGGGACGCCGAAGGCGGCGAATCCAGCCCAGTTCCAGGCCGGATACACGTCATCGCGGTACAACCCAGCCAAATCCAGGCGCTGGCGACGGATCAGGAAATAGTCCACCACCATGATTCCGGCAATCGGCCCGAGCAGGCTCGAGTAACCCAGCAACCAGTTCGAATAAACGCTTTCCAGGCTCAGGTCCGAGACGATCCAGCCCAGCTTCTTGAGCAGTTCATGGCCCATCAGCGCCAAGCCGATAAACCCGGTCAGCCACACCGCGCGGCTTCGCCCGATCAGGCGTGGCGCGATGTTCTGGAAGTCGTTGGTGGGCGAGACGATGTTCGCCGCCGTGTTGGTCGACAACGTGGCGATCACGATCAACGCCATGGCCAGCGCCACCCAGCCCGGGCTTTGGATCTTGCCGATCAGGCTGACCGGGTCAGACACCGTTTCACCCACCAGCGACGCGGAGGCTGCGGTCAGCACCACGCCCAATGCCGCGAACAGGAACATGGTCAGCGGCAGGCCGAAGATCTGCCCCAGTATCTGGTCCTTCTGGCTTTTGGCGTACCGGCTGAAGTCGGGAATGTTCAGCGAGAGCGTGGCCCAGAAACCGACCATGGCGGTGAGCCCGGCACAGAAGTAGCTGACCACGCTGACGCCCTCTGGCCGCTTGGGCGGCTGCGCCAGCAACTCGGTCATCGACATGTGCGGCAGTGCCCAGAACAGCAGGCCCACGCCCACCGCCACCAGCAACGGCGCCGAAAGCGTTTCGAGCCATTTGATCGACTCCGCCCCGCGCAACACCACCCACAAGTTAAGCGCCCAGAAAATCATGAAGCCGATCACCTCCCCGGTGCCCTCCAGAGCCTTCCAGCCATCGAACATCGAGCCGAGGAACAGGTGAATGGCCAGGCCGCCGAACATCGTCTGGATGCCGAACCAGCCGCAAGCGACCACCGCGCGAATCAAGCACGGCACGTTCGAGCCGAGGATGCCAAACGAGGAACGCAACAGCACCGGAAACGGGATGCCGTACTTGGTGCCAGGGAACGCGTTGAGGGTCAGCGGGATCAGCACGATGAGGTTGGCCAGCAGAATGGCCAGCAGCGCCTCGCCCACGCTCAGGCCAAAGTAGGCCGTGAGCACGCCGCCGAGGGTGTAGGTGGGCACGCAGATGGACATACCCACCCACAGGGCGGTGATGTGCCATTTGTTCCAGGTGCGTTGGTGCACCTTGGTGGGTGCGATGTCGTGGTTGTAGCGCGAGCTGTCGAGCACGTCAGTGCCTGCCTCCAGCTCGAACAGGCCATCCTGCTCGATCACTTGCGATCTGCTCTGTTGCATGGGGCCTTCTCCAGGTTTTTCTAATTGTTTGCTCATCGGGCTAAAGCGATGGCCGGAGTACACACACCACCAGTACTGCTCCTCCGGTCCGGCCTGGCGGTTGTGGCCGTACTCAAATTACGTGCCGGGTTGGCCTGAGCCGTCCCGGGTGGCCGCCGCCGACCGGAGGTAATCAACTGAACTGCAAGGCATTTATCGACGCAAAGCGAAAGCACGGTTATCCCTTCGCCTGCCTGTTGCGCCCGCTCAAGCCAGGCTTGCGTCCGGCGCGTGTTTCAAACCGGTGCAGCCTGTTTTTTCAGCCACGCGGCAGGCGTCTTCTGGCCCGCTATCAAGCAGCTGATTTTGCATGGAAAATCTTGACCAATTTGGCTTCTTGTCAAGTGCGTCAAAATGGTGAAAGGCCTCACCATTTTGGTGATTCAAACAATAATTATCTAAATATCAATAAGTTACGAAAGTTATAAGCTCATAAATTATTTTCTTGAACAATCCCAAATCACCATCTAGATTCCATTCTTGTCAGGCCTGACAGGATTGTAGGCTACCCTTCGATCACCGGCAGTCACTGGCGTATAACAATTCAAGAACCGGCCCAGACCGGTCAGCCTGCGAGGAAGACGGCATGTCCCTGTTGATCCGTGGTGCCACCGTGATCACCCACGAAGAGCGTTACACCGCCGATGTCCTGTGTGTCGATGGCCTGATAGCGGCCATAGGCGCAAACCTCGAACCGCCCACCGACTGCGAAATCCTCGACGGCAGTGGCCAGTACCTGATGCCCGGCGGCATCGACCCGCACACCCACATGCAACTGCCCTTCATGGGCACCGTGGCCAGCGAAGACTTCTTCAGCGGCACCGCTGCCGGCCTGGCCGGTGGTACCACCTCCATCATCGACTTCGTCATCCCCAACCCGCAGCAGTCATTGCTGGAGGCCTTTCACACCTGGCGTGGCTGGGCGCAAAAGAGTGCCTGCGACTACGGCTTCCACGTCGCCATCACCTGGTGGAGCGAGCAGGTCGCAGAAGAGATGGGCGAGCTGGTGGCCAACCATGGGGTGAACAGCTTCAAGCACTTCATGGCGTACAAGAACGCCATCATGGCGGCCGACGATACCTTGGTCGCCAGCTTCGAGCGCTGCCTGCAACTGGGCGCGGTGCCAACCGTGCATGCCGAGAACGGCGAGCTGGTCTACCACCTGCAGAACAAGCTGCTGGCCCAAGGCCTGACCGGGCCAGAGGCACACCCGCTGTCGCGCCCTTCGCAGGTCGAAGGCGAGGCGGCCAGCCGTGCTATCCGTATTGCCGAAACCATCGGTACGCCGCTGTATGTGGTGCACATCTCGAGCCGCGAAGCCCTGGACGAGATCACCTACGCTCGGGCCAAAGGCCAGCCGGTGTATGGTGAGGTACTGCCAGGCCACCTGCTGCTCGACGACAGCGTCTACCGCAATCCGGATTGGGCCACGGCCGCAGGCTATGTAATGAGCCCGCCCTTCCGCCCGCGGGAACACCAGGAAGCCCTGTGGCGCGGCCTGCAGTCGGGCAACCTGCACACCACCGCCACCGACCACTGCTGCTTCTGCGCCGAACAAAAGGCCATGGGCCGCGACGACTTCAGCCGCATCCCCAATGGCACCGCCGGCATCGAAGACCGCATGGCGGTGCTGTGGGATGCCGGAGTCAACAGTGGGCGCTTGTCGATGCAGGAATTCGTCGCGCTGACCTCCACCAACACGGCCAAGATCTTCAACCTGTTCCCGCGCAAGGGCGCGATACGCGTCGGTGCCGACGCTGACCTGGTGCTGTGGGACCCACAGGGCACGCGGACGATTTCGGCGCAAACCCACCACCAGCGCGTGGACTTCAACATTTTCGAAGGCCGCACCGTTCGCGGCATCCCCAGCCACACCATCAGCCAGGGCCGTGTGCTGTGGGCCGATGGCGACTTGCGCGCCGAACCTGGCGCCGGTCGTTACGTGGAGCGCCCGGCCTACCCCTCGGTGTACGAGGTGTTAGGCCGCCGCGCCGAGCAACAGCGCCCGACACCCGTTCAGCGCTGAGCATTACCCGCACTGCACCTGCACTGCCGTACCGGCCCTGAAGAGGCCGGGCGGCGCCGTATTGCCGTTGACTGCCACATCCAAAAAAGAAAAGAGAGGCTACAACCGTGATCGATGCCCTGAACCACTTGCCGCGCCCCCGGGCCGGCGCCGACCAGCTGGCCGAGCGCTTCGGCGATCTCGCCCCTCCCCTCACCGCCCGCCAGGCCGCCGTGGAGAGCGCACGCTGCCTGTATTGCTACGACGCGCCCTGCGTCAATGCGTGCCCCAGCGAAATCGACATTCCCTCGTTCATCCACCGCATCAGTGACGAGAACCTGCAAGGCGCCGCCGAACGCATTCTCTCGGCCAATATTCTCGGCGGCAGTTGCGCCCGTGTCTGCCCGACCGAGATCCTCTGCCAACAGGCCTGCGTACGCAACAACGCCCAAGAATGCGCACCGGTGCTGATCGGCCAGTTGCAACGCTATGCGCTGGACAACGCGCACTTCACCGAGCACCCCTTCACCCGCTCCCCCGCTACCGGCAAGCGCATCGCCGTGGTCGGCGCCGGCCCTGCGGGGTTGTCCTGCGCGCATCGCCTGGCCATGCATGGGCATGACGTGGTGGTGTTCGAAGCCTGCGAAAAAGCAGGTGGCCTCAACGAATACGGTATCGCCCGCTACAAACTGGTAGACGACTACGCCCAGCGCGAAGTGGAATTCCTGCTGGGCATCGGTGGCATCGAAATCCGCCACGGCCAACGCCTGGGGGACAACCTTGGCCTGGGCGAGCTGCGCGATCAATACGACGCGGTGTTCCTGGGCCTGGGCCTGAATGCGGTGCGCCAGCTCGGCTTGGCCGATGAAGAGGCACCTGGGGTGCTCGCCGCCACGCAGTACATCCGCGAACTGCGCCAGGCCGATGACCTGAGCCAACTGCCGCTGGCCGACCGCTGCCTGGTGATTGGCGCCGGCAACACCGCCATCGACATGGCCGTGCAGATGAGCCGCCTGGGCGCCCATGACGTCAACCTGGTGTACCGCCGCGGCCACGCCGACATGGGCGCCACCGATCACGAGCAAGACATCGCCAAGGCCAACCAAGTGCGCCTGCACACCTGGGCGCGCCCCGAGGCGGTACTGCTGGACGATGCCGGCCAGGTGCGCGGCATGCGCTTCGCCCGCACCGAGCTTGCCGACGGGCGCCTGCGCGACACCGGCGAAACCTTCGAGCTGGCCGCCGATGCGATCTTCAAGGCCATCGGCCAACGCTTCGATGACGCCAGCCTCGCCGACCCCGTGGCGGCGCAGCTGGCCCGCGAGGGTGAACGCATCCGCGTCGATGCGCACATGCGCACCAGCCTGGCGGGCGTCTACGCGGGCGGCGACTGTACCGCATTGGGCCAGGACCTCACCGTCCAGGCTGTGCAGCACGGCAAGCTGGCCGCTGAAGCCATCCATGCCCAACTCATGCTCAACGTGGAGGCAGCGTAAATGGCCGACTTGTCTATCGAATTTGCCGGCATCAAGGCACCCAACCCGTTCTGGCTGGCCTCGGCGCCCCCCACCGACAAGGCCTACAACGTGGTCCGCGCCTTCGAGGCTGGCTGGGGCGGTGTGGTCTGGAAAACCCTGGGCGAAGACCCGGCGGCGGTCAACGTGTCGTCGCGCTACTCGGCGCACTACGGCCCCAACCGCCAGGTGCAGGGGATCAACAACATCGAATTGATCACCGACCGCTCGCTGGAAATCAACCTGCGCGAGATCACCCAGGTGAAGAAGGACTGGCCCGACCGTGCGCTAATCGTGTCGTTGATGGTGCCGTGCGAGGAAGAATCCTGGAAGTTCATCCTACCTCTGGTGGAGGCCACGGGCGCTGATGGTATCGAGCTGAACTTCGGCTGCCCCCACGGCATGCCTGAGCGCGGCATGGGCGCAGCAGTCGGCCAGGTACCGGAATATGTGGAGATGGTCACCCGCTGGTGCAAGACCTATTGCGCCCTGCCGGTGATCGTGAAACTCACACCCAACATCACCGACATTCGCCAGTCGGCCCGCGCCGCGCACCGTGGCGGGGCGGATGCGGTGTCGTTGATCAACACCATCAACTCGATCACCAGCGTGGACCTGGACCGCATGGTGGCCCACCCGATAGTCGGCGACCAGAGCACCCATGGCGGCTATTGCGGTTCGGCGGTCAAGCCGATCGCGCTGAACATGGTCGCGGAAATCGCCCGCGACCCGGAAACACGCGGCTTGCCCATCTGTGGCATCGGCGGCATCGGCAACTGGCGAGACGCGGCCGAGTTCATTGCCCTGGGCAGTGGCGCCGTGCAGGTGTGCACGGCAGCGATGCTGCACGGGTTCCGCATTGTCGAAGACATGAAAGATGGCCTGGCGCGCTGGATGGACCAGCATGGGCACCGCAACCTGGAAGCATTCAGAGGCCAGGCGGTGGGGCACACCACTGACTGGAAGTACCTGGACATCAACTACAAGTCAGTGGCGCACATTGACCAGGACGCCTGCATTGGGTGCGGTCGTTGCCATATCGCCTGCGAAGACACCTCGCACCAGGCCATTGCCAGCACGGCCAAGGCCGACGGCACCCACGTCTACAGCGTGATCGAGGAGGAATGCGTGGGCTGCAACCTGTGCCAGATCACCTGCCCGGTGGAAAACTGCATCGACATGGTGGCGCAGGATACCGGCAAGCCTTACCTGAACTGGACGCAGGATCCGCGTAACCCCTATCGCGAGGCGAGCTGAGGCTGAATAGGCCGGGGCCGCTGCGCGGCCCTTCGCGGGGCAAGCCCGCTCCCACAGGATTTCTGCTTGCTTGAAATAGCACACGACGCCTGGACTGCCCCCAGAAAGTTGGACAGTTTCAGCTAGCAGCCTGAGCCCTGTAATCAACAGGGCTCAGGCCGTTAAGCCTTAGCTTGATGCGGTCATGGTTGTAGTAATGAA
>NZ_JABWRW010000015.1:0-148108 GCF_014269095.1 Pseudomonas sp. SWRI50
TGCCGTGTTCCCCGGCGCCCAGGGTGGCCCGCTGATGCACGTCATCGCCGCCAAGGCCGTGTGCTTCAAGGAAGCGCTGGAGCCAGGCTTCAAGGCCTACCAGCAACAAGTCATCGAAAACGCCCAGGCCATGGCCCAAGTGTTCATCGACCGCGGCTACGACGTGGTTTCCGGCGGCACTGACAACCACCTGTTCCTGGTCAGCCTGATCCGCCAGGGCCTCACCGGTAAAGATGCCGACGCCGCCCTGGGCCGCGCGCACATCACCGTCAACAAGAACGCCGTACCGAACGACCCGCAGTCGCCGTTCGTCACCTCGGGCCTGCGCATCGGCACCCCGGCCGTCACCACCCGCGGCTTCAAGGTCGCTCAGTGTGTGGCCCTGGCCGGCTGGATCTGCGACATCCTCGACAACCTCGGTGACGCTGACGTCGAAGCCGATGTGGCGAAGAACGTCGCGGCGCTATGCGCAGACTTCCCTGTTTACCGCTGAGTGGAGTAAACGACCATGCAACGCTACTCGGGCTTCGGCCTCTTCAAACACTCCCTCAGCCACCACGAAAACTGGCAGCGCATGTGGCGCACGCCGACCCCTAAAAAGGTCTACGACGTGGTCATCGTTGGCGGTGGCGGCCATGGCCTGGCCACGGCCTACTACCTGGCCAAGGAACACGGCATCACCAACGTCGCAGTGATCGAGAAGGGTTACCTGGGCGGCGGCAACACCGCCCGTAACACCACCATCGTGCGTTCCAACTACCTGTGGGACGAATCGGCGCAATTGTACGAGCACGCCATGAAGCTGTGGGAGGGCCTGTCCCAGGACATCAACTACAACGTGATGTTCTCCCAGCGCGGTGTCTACAACCTGTGCCACACCTTGCAGGACATTCGTGACTCCGAGCGCCGCGTCAGCGCCAACCGCCTCAACGGTGTCGATGGCGAACTGCTGAACACCGCCCAGGTCGCGGCCGAAATCCCGTACCTGGACTGCTCGAAGAACACCCGTTACCCGATCCTCGGCGCGACCGTTCAGCGCCGTGGTGGCGTTGCCCGTCACGACGCCGTGGCCTGGGGTTACGCCCGTGCCGCCGACGCCCTGGGCGTGGACCTGATCCAGCAGACTGAAGTCATCGGTTTCCGCAAGGAAAACGGCGCGGTCATCGGTGTCGAAACCAACAAAGGCTTCATCGGCGCCAAGCGTGTCGGCGTGGTCACCGCGGGTAACTCCGGGCACATGGCCAAACTGGCCGGCTTCCGCCTGCCGCTGGAATCGCACCCGCTGCAAGCCCTGGTGTCCGAGCCGATCAAGCCGATCATCGACAGCGTGATCATGTCCAACGCCGTGCACGGCTACATCAGCCAGTCCGACAAGGGCGACCTGGTGATCGGCGCCGGTATCGACGGTTGGGTCGGCTACGGCCAGCGCGGTTCGTACCCGGTGATCGAGCACACCCTGCAAGCGATCGTCGAGATGTTCCCCAACCTCTCGCGCGTGCGCATGAACCGCCAATGGGGCGGCATCGTCGACACCTCGCCGGACGCCTGCCCGATCATCTCCAAAACCCCGGTCAAGAACATGTTCTTCAACTGCGGTTGGGGTACCGGTGGCTTCAAGGCGACCCCGGGTTCGGGCAACGTCTTCGCTGCCAGCCTGGCCAAAGGCGAGATGCACCCACTGGCCGCGCCGTTCTCCATGGACCGTTTCTACAACGGCGCACTGATCGACGAACACGGCGCCGCCGCCGTCGCCCACTAACCGGAGACACCGTCATGTTGCATATTTTCTGTCCCCACTGCGGCGAGCTGCGCTCCGAAGAAGAGTTCCACGCCTCTGGCCAGGCGCACATCGCCCGCCCGCTGGACCCTGCCGCCTGCTCCGACGAGGAGTGGGGTACCTACATGTTCTTCCGTGACAACCCGCGCGGTATTCACCACGAACTGTGGGACCACGTTGCCGGCTGCCGTCAGTACTTCAACGTCACCCGCGACACCGTGACCTACGAGATTCTGGAAACCTACAAGATTGGCGAGAAGCCGCAGGTGACCGCCAACGGCAAGCAAAACAGCGCACCGTCGACCGTCAAAGGCCAAGGGGAAAAAGTATGAGCCAGACCTATCGCCTCGCCAGCGGCGGCCGTATCGATCGCAGCAAGGTCCTGAACTTCACCTTCAACGGCAAGACCTACCAGGGTTATGCCGGTGACAGCCTGGCCGCTGCGCTGCTGGCCAACGGCGTCGACATCGTCGGCCGTAGCTTCAAGTACTCGCGCCCGCGCGGCATCATCGCCGCCGGTACCGAAGAGCCGAACGCCATCCTGCAGATCGGCTCCAGCGAAGCCACCCAGATCCCTAACGTGCGTGCCACCCAGCAGGCGCTGTACGCCGGCCTGGTCGCCACCAGCACCAACGGCTGGCCTAACGTCAACAACGACGTCATGGGCATCCTTGGCAAGGTGGGCGGCAGCATGATGCCGCCGGGCTTCTACTACAAAACCTTCATGTACCCGAAATCGTTCTGGATGACGTACGAGAAGTACATCCGTAAAGCGGCCGGCCTTGGCCGTGCACCGCTGCAGAACGACCCGGACAGCTACGACTACATGAACCAGCACTGCGACGTGCTGATCGTCGGTGCCGGCCCTGCTGGCCTGGCCGCCGCCTTGGCTGCTGCCCGCAGTGGCGCCCGCGTGATCCTCGCCGATGAACAGGAAGAGTTCGGTGGCAGCCTGCTCGACACCCGCGAAACCCTCGACGGCAAGCCTGCCGCTGATTGGGTCAATGCGGTGGTCAAAGAGCTGGAAAGCCTGCCGGAAGTGACCCTGCTGCCACGTGCCACGGTCAACGGCTACCACGACCACAACTTCCTGACCATCCACGAGCGCCTCACCGACCACCTCGGCGACCGCGCCCCGATCGGCCAGGTGCGTCACCGCGTGCACCGTGTGCGTGCCGGCCGTGTGGTACTGGCCGCTGGCGCCCACGAGCGCCCGCTGGTGTACGGCAACAATGACGTGCCGGGCAACATGCTGGCCGGCGCTGTGTCCACCTACGTACGCCGCTACGGTGTGGCCCCGGGCCGCAAGCTGGTGCTGTCGACCAACAACGACCACGCCTACCGCGCCGCGCTGGACTGGCACGACGCTGGCCTGCAAGTGGTCGCCATCGCCGACGCCCGCCACAACCCACGCGGCTCGCTGGTTGAAGAAGCGCGTGCAAAAGGCATCCGCATCCTCACTTCCAGCGCCGTGGTCGAGGCCAAAGGCAGCAAGCACGTGACCGGCGCCCGCGTGGCCGCCATCGACGTGCAGGCCCACAAAGTCACCAGCCCAGGCGAAACCCTCGAGTGCGACCTGATCGCCAGCTCCGGCGGTTACAGCCCGATCGTCCACCTGGCGTCGCACCTGGGCGGTCGCCCGGTCTGGCGCGATGACATCCTCGGCTTCGTGCCGGGCGATGCACCGCAAAAACGCGTTTGCGTCGGCGGCATCCATGGTGTCTACGCCCTGGGCGATGTGATTGCCGACGGCTTTGAAGGCGGCGCTCGCGCAGCCACCGAAGCCGGCTTCAAGGCCACCACCGGCACCTTGCCGAAAACCGTGGCACGCAAGGAAGAGGCCACCGTGGCCCTGTTCCAGGTGCCGCACGACAAGGGCAGCAAAGGGCCTAAGCAGTTCGTCGACCAACAGAACGACGTGACCGCTGCCGGTATCGAGCTGGCCACCCGCGAAGGCTTCGAGTCGGTCGAACACGTCAAGCGCTACACCGCGCTGGGCTTCGGTACCGATCAGGGCAAACTGGGCAACATCAACGGCCTGGCCATCGCCGCCCGTTCGATCGGCATCACCATCCCGGAAATGGGCACCACCATGTTCCGCCCCAACTACACGCCGGTCACCTTCGGTGCGGTAGCGGGCCGTCACTGTGGCCACCTGTTCGAACCTGTACGCTTCACCGCCCTGCATGGCTGGCACGTGAAGAACGGCGCCGAGTTCGAAGACGTTGGCCAGTGGAAACGCCCGTGGTACTTCCCCAAAGCCGGTGAAGACATCCACGCCGCCGTGGCCCGCGAGTGCAAGGCCGTGCGTGACAGCGTCGGCCTGCTCGACGCCTCGACCCTGGGCAAGATCGACATCCAGGGCCCGGACGCGCGTGAGTTCCTCAACCGCATCTACAGCAACGCCTGGACCAAGCTCGACGTGGGCAAGGCCCGCTACGGCCTGATGTGCAAGGAAGACGGCATGGTCTTCGACGACGGAGTGACCGCCTGCGTTGGCGACAACCACTTCTACATGACCACCACCACCGGCGGCGCCGCACGCGTGCTGCAGTGGCTGGAGCTGTACCACCAGACCGAATGGCCAGAGATGAAGGTGTACTTCACCTCGGTCACCGACCACTGGGCGACCATGACCCTGTCCGGCCCCAACAGCCGCAAGCTGCTGAGCGCGCTGACCGACGACATCGACCTGGACAAGGACGCCTTCCCGTTCATGACCTGGAAGGAAGGCACCGTCGCCGGCGTACCGGCCCGTGTGTTCCGCATCTCGTTCACCGGTGAGCTGTCGTACGAAGTGAACGTGCAGGCCAACTACGCCATGGGCGTGCTGGAAAAGATCATCGAGGCGGGCAAGCAATACAACCTGACCCCGTATGGCACCGAGACCATGCACGTGCTGCGTGCCGAGAAGGGCTTCATCATCGTCGGCCAGGACACTGACGGCTCGATGAACCCAGACGACCTGAACATGAGCTGGTGCGTCGGCCGTAACAAGCCATTCTCGTGGATCGGCCTGCGTGGCATGAACCGCGAAGACTGCCTGCGCGACAACCGCAAGCAGCTGGTCGGCCTCAAGCCGGTGGACCCGACCCAGTGGCTGCCAGAAGGCGCGCAACTGGTGTTCGACCCCAAGCAACCGATCCCGATGGACATGGTTGGCCACGTCACCTCCAGCTACGCGGCCAACTCCCTGGGGTATTCGTTCGCCATGGGTGTGGTCAAAGGCGGCCTCAAGCGCATGGGCGAGCGGGTGTACTCGCCGCAGGCTGACGGCAGCGTGATCGAGGCGGAAATCGTGTCTTCGGTGTTCTTCGATCCGAAGGGTGAGCGGCAGAACGTTTAAGGCCCATGGATAGCTCCGCTTGAAATGCAAGCCCTGTGGGAGCGGGCTTGCCCCGCGAATGCAATGGTGGCCATGCCGCCCACTTCGCGGGACAAGCCCGCTCCCACAGACCACCACTCGCATTCGGGCATTGCGTCTGACCTTCGGTCTTACGGACAACAGAATTCAAGGCAGGTAAGAAATGAGCGCTATCAACGTCTTCCAGCAAAACCCCGGCGCCGACGCCAAGGCCCAGTCGCCGCTGCACCATGCCGACCTGGCCAGCCTGGTTGGCAAGGGCCGCAAGAACGCAGGCGTGACCCTGCGTGAGAAAAAATTCCTCGGCCACCTGACCCTGCGTGGCGACGGCCATGACCCGGCCTTTGCCGCATGCGTGCACAAGGCCCTGGGCCTGGAGCTGCCGGTGGCCCTGACCGTGGTCGCCAACAGCGACATGTCGCTGCAGTGGATGGGCCCCGACGAGTGGCTGCTGATCGTCCCGGGCGGCCAGGAGTTTGCCATCGAGCAAAAACTGCGCGCGGCCCTCGACGGGCTGCACATCCAGGTGGTCAACGTCAGCGGCGGGCAGAGCCTGCTGGAACTGCGCGGCCCGCACGTGCGCGAAGTGCTGATGAAGTCCACCAGCTATGATGTTCACCCAAACAACTTCCCGGTGGGCAAGGCCGTCGGTACCGTGTTCGCCAAGTCGCAACTGGTGATCCGCCGCACCGCCGAAGACACCTGGGAACTGGTGATTCGCCGCAGCTTCGCCGATTACTGGTGGCTGTGGCTGCAGGACGCTTCGGCCGAATACGGCCTGAGCATCGAAGCCTAAGGAGAGCCGCACATGAGTCGGGCACCGGATACCTGGATTCTCACCGCCGACTGCCCGAGCATGCTCGGTACCGTCGACGTGGTGACGCGTTTCCTCTACGAGCAGCGCTGCTACGTCACGGAGCACCACTCCTTCGATGACCGGCAGTCGGGGCGTTTCTTCATTCGCGTCGAATTCCGCCAGCCGGACGATTTTGACGAGGCGGGCTTCCGTGCCGGCCTCGCTGAACGTAGCGAAGCGTTCGGTATGGCCTTCGAGCTGACCGCGCCTAATCACCGCCCCAAGGTGGTGATCATGGTGTCCAAGGCTGACCACTGCCTGAACGACCTGTTGTATCGCCAGCGTATTGGCCAACTGGGCATGGACGTGGTCGCAGTGGTGTCCAACCACCCAGACCTCGAACCGCTGGCGCATTGGCACAAGATTCCTTACTACCACTTTGCACTCGACCCCAACGACAAGGCGGGGCAAGAGCGCAAGGTGCTGCAGGTGATTGAGGAGACTGGCGCGGAACTGGTCATCCTTGCCCGCTACATGCAGGTGCTGTCGCCCGAGCTGTGTCGGCGCCTGGACGGCTGGGCGATCAACATTCACCACTCGTTGTTGCCGGGGTTCAAAGGCGCCAAGCCTTATCACCAGGCGTACAACAAGGGCGTGAAGATGGTGGGTGCGACCGCGCACTACATCAACAACGATCTCGATGAAGGGCCGATCATTGCCCAGGGGGTCGAGGTGGTGGACCACAGCCATTACCCGGAAGACCTGATTGCCAAGGGGCGGGATATCGAATGCCTGACCCTGGCGCGCGCTGTGGGGTATCACATTGAGCGGCGGGTGTTCCTTAACGCCAACAGGACTGTCGTTCTCTGACGCCTGTAAGGGCCTCTTCGCGGGACAAGCCCGCTCCCACAGGTACAGCGCCGCTTTCAAAGGCGGCGCTGTACCTGTGGGAGCGGGCTTGTCCCGCGAATGGGCTCAGCAAATTTTCCCTGCCGTTAAAAGGCATCTCCCTGTCGTTTCCAGTCAGTGCAAACCGCCGTATCAGGCCCACAATTCCCCTCATCCCAGTAACACATGCCGCCCATGGATGGCGGCGCTTCAACCAACGCTGCATAAATAAAAATCAAGCGAGGTAAGAGCATGTCTGGCAATCGTGGAGTGGTGTATCTCGGCGCCGGCAAGGTCGAGGTGCAGAAGATCGACTACCCGAAAATGCAGGACCCGCGCGGCAAGAAGATCGAACACGGCGTCATTCTCAAGGTGGTCTCCACCAACATCTGCGGCTCCGACCAGCACATGGTCCGCGGCCGTACCACTGCCCAGGTCGGCCTGGTTCTGGGCCACGAAATCACCGGTGAAATCGTCGAGTTGGGGCGTGATGTCGAACGCCTTAAAAAAGGCGACCTGGTGTCGGTACCGTTCAACGTCGCCTGCGGCCGCTGCCGCTCCTGCAAAGAAATGCACACCGGCGTCTGCCTCACTGTAAACCCGGCCCGCGCCGGCGGTGCCTACGGCTACGTCGACATGGGCGACTGGACCGGTGGCCAGGCCGAGTACGTGCTGGTGCCTTATGCCGACTTCAACCTGCTGAAACTACCGGACCGCGACAAGGCCATGGAAAAAATCCGTGACCTGACCTGCCTGTCCGACATTCTGCCCACCGGCTACCACGGCGCAGTGACGGCGGGCGTAGGCCCAGGCAGCACCGTTTACGTCGCGGGCGCCGGCCCGGTCGGCCTGGCCGCTGCTGCGTCTGCCCGCCTGCTGGGCGCTGCCTGCGTGATCGTTGGTGACCTCAACCAAGCCCGTCTGGCGCACGCCAAGTCGCAGGGCTTCGAAGTGGTCGACCTGTCCAAGGACACCCCGCTGCACGAGCAGATCATCGACATTCTCGGTGAGCCGGAAGTGGACTGTGCCGTCGACGCCGTTGGCTTCGAGGCCCGCGGCCACGGCCATGAAGGCGCCAAGCATGAAGCCCCGGCCACCGTGCTGAACTCGCTGATGCAAGTGACCCGCGTTGCCGGCAACATCGGTATCCCGGGCCTGTACGTGACCGAAGACCCAGGTGCCGTGGATGCCGCTGCCAAGATCGGCGCCCTGAGCATCCGCTTCGGCCTGGGTTGGGCCAAGTCGCACAGCTTCCACACCGGCCAGACACCGACCATGAAGTACAACCGCCAGCTGATGCAGGCGATCATGTGGGACCGTATCAACATTGCTGAGGTGGTTGGTGTGCAGGTGATCAACCTGGACCAGGCGCCGGAAGGGTATGGCGAGTTCGATGCGGGCGTGCCGAAGAAGTTTGTGATTGACCCGCACAAGATGTGGGGCGCGGCGTAATTAAAGTTGAGCTAAAAGCCCTTCGAATGAGGGGCTTTTTTCTAGACTACAACCTACAAGGCTTGAGCTGATGAACCAGAAGGCCCAACTCTCTACCGCTGCTGCGGGGTACGCCTTATTAAGGCGTCATGCCCCTTGAACTTCTGTAGCTTCCACGAATGTATATACCTTCAATTGTGGGGGCTTGGGCTTTAGCGAAAAGACTTTCACCTAATTTAACGATGAAGTCGTTCCGTTCGGCTCTTGATTTCCGTGCGGAGGTATTTACTCACGCTAGGAGATAATGGCGGATTATGTCCATTGGCACTCAGATGCGCATTCAGCTGCCTGATCTCGATGTCATTAGCCACATACTCGGATAAATTGTACTGTGCAATATATTCTTTGGTATCTGCTGTTTCGATGATATACAGCGTTTCACGGTGGAATGTCGAATTGTGTGTTTTTGGTTCCAGCTTATAATTTCTGGTGTTTCCGGGTTTTTCTAGCAGATTAACTGCTGGCTCTGATGGCTTTCTTGGGTGATAAATCTCGATTTGAATAGAGGGGATTTTTTCTGCTCGCCCAGTGGGGTATCCGCACTACGAAAAATGGCGCGGTGGTGGTCGCCTTGGTTGACGGTGATCAGCTTGTTACCCTGGTAGAAGAAAAGCAAACGGTTCGATCCTTTGCTCATGATTCAGGTCTCTGCTGCTCTGGATGTATGGGGTGTGCCAGAAGCCCATTCTGAACAGCCGCAAGAATTTCGATACTGGCAGAAATAACAGTTTTTCAGCTTCCCCAGCACTGCCTCATAACCTGTGGGGTTTGCCCGCGAAGAGGCCAGCCCTGCCAATCCATTACTCAGCGCATCATCCCCTGCTCGGCATCAGATCGGTACGCTGAGCTTTCGCTTCGTCTTGAACTGGGTCGAAGCGCATAGTTTCCACGCCAGCGGGACCCTGACCGTAGAAGGGTTTTTGTGGTCAGCATCGCCGAATCTATGTGTTACTCCCTCTGATGAAATAAATCATATTCTCCAATCTATTTATTTCACGATCTAGAGATGTAATTTTTTGATCAAGTTTATGGGTGGTGTTGTGGAGTTTGTACATCTCCTGAATTCCAGGATTTGAGTTGTAAAAGCTTGTTAAGTTGGTTTCAGCTACTTGTGCGTCGACGATTTGCGCGAAGGCGGCATCAGAGTTCCAGTGACCGCGCGCTGTTCTTTCATTTTTAGATTGAGTGGTGTGTATAAGGTCATGCATTTCTTTAAGCTTGCCTGGGTTGTTGAATGAATAATTCAAAACCTTTTGTTTGTCTTCTTTTAGGCTAGGGTTATCCAGCTCCAGCTTGGCGCGCTCTTGTTTTAATTGATTTAGCCGAAGCGTCATAGGGCTTTCTGACGGCGAAGGTGCGGAGGTTACTTTGTGGGTGGTAGCGCCTGCCGAATTGTTTTTTTTCCCTGGGGGGGCATGACCTGAGGGGTCTAAGTGATTAATTGGGTCTCCGGAGCAATAGGCATATGCGTTAATGCCTCCGTCATCGAAGGGGCTTAGCGAATCAGGAGATAAAAATCGCATCAGTATGGGGCTAAACACCCGGTAGCCATTGCCCAGTACATAGCTTTCAGACCCTGTGTCGAGCCGTTCTGCATTAAAACCTAAGACAGTGCTTGACGAGGGGAGAGTTGGATCGTAACCGTAAGTAGTGAATGTATGGACTTCTGTTTTTTGGGGGGCATTCAACCTGAGCACCGAGCCGCCATTTTCTACTGCCAACAGTCCAGTACCCAATATTGTATCGGTATTTCGTTGTGCAAGTGGAATGTCAGGAGTTTGTATGCTCCTGGATATCTGGCCACCTTGCTGTACGCTGGAGAGCTTGCCGCTTTGGTAGAAGTAATGGACAGTGCCTTCGCGTTTCATGGGATATCCATAATAATTTGTCAGAAATGTAATGCTTTGATAAATGTAGCTATGCGTTATTGGTTTAACAACTAGCAAAAATGATAGGTGCTTAGGTCGAGCGATCACCACTAGGCTGGGAGCTAGGTGTACGGTCCCGGAATGAGAGGGTGCTGACAGTGAGGGTTGGGCCTGTCAGTTAGCGGGGCCGCTGTGCGCCCTTCGCGGGCAAGCCCGCACACAACAGAGGGTACGCGACATACCCCGATACGCGGCCTGGAACAAACCACCAATCCTTCAGTCGAATGCCTCGTTTCCCCGGCCATCCCGGCCCACGAGGTCCCTCCCGATGAAAGCATTCACCCTGGCAACCCTGATGACCCTGGCCGCAAGCCCGGTGTTCGCCTTCAACCTCAGCGATGCCGCCAATGCCGTGTCGGCCATGCAGAACCAAAAACAACAGGGCCAGGTGCAGGCGCCCGAGGCGCAGGCCAATTTGCTCAATACCTTGGGCAGTGAACTGAAGATCACCCCGGAACAGGCCGTGGGCGGGGCGGGGGCGATGCTGGGTTTGGCGCGCAATAACCTGAGTTCCGACGACTACGGTCAGCTGACCAAAGCTGTGCCTGGGCTGGACTTGCTGTCCGGTGCCAATGCGCTGGGCGGGTTGAGTGGGTTGGGTGAGCTGCTCGGCAAGAACAGCGAAAGCCAGTCGGCGTTGAACAATGCGCTGGGCAACAACGTGGAGAACCGCAGCGACCTGGACAGCGCGTTCAAGGCGCTGGGCATGGATACCGGGATGATCGGGCAGTTTGCGCCGTTGATTCTGCAGTACCTGGGGCAGCAGGGGATTGCGGGGGCGTTGCTGCAGAACCTGGGTAGCCTGTGGACAACCCCCGCGCCGTTGGCTCAGCCTTCGGTCTGAAGGCCTAACACCATTTCTGTGGGAGCGGCCTTGTGTAGCGAAAGGGGCGCGCAGCGGCCCCAGGATTTAAGCATCACAGTCAAGATTGCTGGGGCCGCTACGCGACCCTTTCGCGACACAAGGCCGCTCCCACAAAGCACAATTGCGTAGATCAGGCGGCTTCTGTGAAGTCCACCAGGCTGACCGGGCGGCGGAAGCCGCTAGTCAGTACGGCCAGGTACGCAAGGCCCAGCGCAAACCAGCACAGCCCAATCACTAGCGTCAGCGCCGACAGGCTGGTCCATAGCCACAGCGTCAGGCCCAATCCCACCAGCGGCACCACGCCATAGCACAGCAGGCCTTTGAGGTTGCGCTGTGCGCTGTCACCCATCAGGTGGGTCTTCACCACCGCCAGGTTCACCGCCGAGAACGCCACCAGCGCGCCAAAGCTGATCAGCGAGGCGAGGGTGGACAGGTCGATCACCAGCGCCAACAGCGAAAACGCCGACACCAGCAAAATGGCGAACACCGGCGTGCCAAAACGCGGCGACAGGTAACCGAACGTGCGCTGCGGCAGCACCTTGTCACGGCCCATGGTGAACAGGATTCGCGACACCGCGGCCTGCGAGGCCAGTGCCGAACCCAGGCTGCCGGCGACGAAGGCGGCGGTAAAGAAGTTGGCCAGGAATTGCCCGCCTGCCTTGAACATCACTTCATTGGCCGCCGCATCGGCGTTTGCAAACGTGCTGCCCGGCAGCACCAGCTGGCTGACGTAGGCCAGCGCGGTGAACAGTACGCCGGCGAAGAGCGTGGTGAGGATGATCGCCCGTGGCACGTCGCGGCGGGCATCGCGGCATTCTTCGGCCAGGGTGGAGACGGCATCGAAGCCGAGGAACGACAGGCACAGTACTGCGGCGCCCGCCATCAGCGGGCCGAAGCCAGGTTGTGTGCCGTCACCCATCAGCGGCGAGAGCAGGTCTAGCGGTTGGCCGGCCAGGGTCTGGCAGGACAAGGCCACGAATACCCCGATAAACACGATCTGCGCACCGACGATCAGGTTGCTGGTTTTAGCCACCGAGTTAATGCCGACCACGTTGAGCACGGTCACCAGGGCGATGGAGGCGAGCACGAAGGCCCAGGCGGGCACAGCCGGGAAGGCAATGTTGAGGAACAGGCCGATCAGCAGGTAGTTGATCATCGGCAGGAACAAGTAATCGAGCAGCAGCGACCAACCCGCCAGGAAACCAACGTTCTGGCCGAAGGCCATGTTGGTGTAGGAGTACGCCGAACCCGCGACCGGGAAGCGTTTGACCATGAAACTGTAGGACGCGGCGGTAAACAGCATGGCCACCAGCGTAACCAGGTAGGCGCCAGCGGTGCGGCCACCGGTGAGTTCGGTGACGATGCCGTAGGTGGTGAAGATGGTCAGCGGAACCATGTACACCAGGCCGAAGAAGACCAGGGCGGGTAGGCCCAAGACGCGACGAAGTTGGGCGGGGGTGGAGCAAGGTTGGTTGGCCATCGATCGATCCAGGCAATTTTTTGTAGTTGTGCTTTGATCGATTTTTATCCACTTAGGTGGAGGGTGACAAAGAAGTAATCCTTATGTTGATTATTAGCCTGGGTTTTAATCAGATTTGTGCTGTGCCTGTGCAGGCCTCTTCGCGGGCAAGCCCGCTCCCACAGGTTCACTACAGGTCTTGAGAGCGGTGGTAGAACTGTGGGAGCGGGCTTGCCCCGCGAAGAGGCCGGACCAGCCAACATGGCCTAGCGCAATTCTGCGCGCAACTCCTCGATACGCTGGTCTTTTTCCAACCACAGCTGGTTCACCCAAGCCTGCACGGTCTGCCGGAAGGCCGGGTCATTTTCATAATCCCCATCCCACAACGCTGGGTCCAACTCACGCACCTGAATGTCGATAATCACCCGGCTAATGCTGCCATTGAGCAAATCCCAGAACCCCGGCGCCTGGTTGCCCGGGTAAACGATGGTCACGTCCAGCAGCGCATCCAGCTGCTCGCCCAGCGCCGCCAGCACGAATGCCACGCCGCCGGCCTTGGGCTTGAGCAGGTAGCGGTAAGGCGATTGCTGCTCCTTGCGCTTGGCTTCGGTGAAGCGCGTGCCTTCCAGGTAGTTGACCACGGTTACCGGCTGGCGTTTGAACAGCTCACAGGCGGCCTTGGTGATCTCCAGGTCCTTGCCCTTGAGCTCGGGGTGCTTGTCCAGAAACGCCTTGCTGTAGCGCTTCATGAACGGGTAATCCAGCCCCCACCAGGCCAGGCCCAGCAGTGGCACCCAAATCAGCTCCTTCTTGAGGAAGAACTTGAAGAACGGCGTGCGGCGGTTGAGGCTTTCGATCAGCGCGGGGATGTCGACCCAGGTCTGGTGGTTGCTCACGGCCAGGTACGAGGTGTCCTTGCGAAGGCGGTCGACGCCGCGGATATCCCACTGGGTGGGGATGCACAGGGCGAAAATCGCCTTGTCGATCTCTGACCAGGTTTCGGCGACCCACATCACCGCCGCTGAGGCATAGTCACGGCCACGGCCCGGCAGCACCAGCTTGAGCAGGGCAAAGACCAGCAGCGGGCAGATCAACACCACAGTGTTGAGCAGCAGCAGGAGGGTTGTGAGAATGCCGGTCAGCAGGCGACGCATAAAGGAACTCTTGTAGTGAGATAAAAACAGCCGGCAATGATAAGCAGCGATGCGGCCTACGCCAAATGTCCAATGCCCAGCGGCGAGGACAAATGTTTCACATTGTGTTGATTACCGTGTGCAGACGAACCTATTCAACTCATGCAGTCTAAGCACTGTCTGCACTCAAGGAAGCGTAACCCGTGAAAACACTGCTTGCCCTGTTGTCACTGTTCGCCTTGCCGGTCATGGCCGCCGAGCCGACGATTTATGGCCGTTACGAAAACATTGCCCTGCCGGAGATTGGCGAGACCTTGAAGGCCAAGATGGACACCGGTGCCTTCACCGCATCGCTGTCGGCCAAAGACATCGAGCTGTTCACCCGCGATGGCGATGAGTGGGTACGCTTCCGCCTGGCGACCAAAGAGTCCGACGGCAAGGTCTACGAGCACAAGGTCTCGCGCATCAGCAAGATCAAGGGCCGTGCCGACGAAGAGGAAGAGGGCGATGCGCCGGAAATCTCCAAGCGCCCGGTGGTCGACCTGGAGCTGTGCCTGGGTGATGTGAAGCGCACGGTTGAAGTGAACCTGGTGGACCGCAGCAGTTTCAACTACCCGCTGTTGATCGGTTCCAAAGCGTTGCGTGAGTTCAAGGCAGCGGTCAACCCGGCCAAGAAGTTCACCGCCGGCAAGCCGGACTGCTGACCAAAATTTCACCCGTTCCTCCGTGTAGGAGCAGCCTTGTGCTGCGAAGAGTCCATGCCAGACGCAGCACAAGTGCTGACGATACCGGCCTTTTCGCAGCACAAGGCTGCTCCTACAATGTCCAGCTACGCCCCCAGCCAGGCCGGACACCATGCCCCATATCCTCATCGTCGAAGACGAAGCTGCCATCGCCGACACCCTGGTCTACGCCCTGCAGGCCGACGGCCACAGCACCGAGTGGGTGACCCTGGGCAGCGCCGCCCTCGACCAGCAGCGCCAGCGCCCGGCCGACCTCATCATCCTCGACATCGGCCTGCCCGATATCAGTGGTTTCGAAACCTGCCGCCAACTGCGCCGCTTCAGCGAGGTGCCGGTGATGTTCCTCAGCGCCCGCGATGGCGAAATCGACCGGGTGGTGGGCCTGGAGATCGGCGCCGACGACTACGTGGTCAAACCCTTCAGCCCCCGCGAGGTGGCGGCACGGGTGCGGGCCATCCTTAAACGCATGGCACCACGTGTTGAGCCCGCCGCCGCGGCAACGCTGTTCCAGCTCGATACCCTGCGCATGCAGATCAGCTACCGTAACCAGCCGCTGAGCCTGACCCGCCACGAGTTTCGTTTGCTGCAGTGCCTGCTGGAACAGCCCCAGCGGGTGTTCAGCCGCGAGCAACTGCTCGATGCCCTGGGCGTGGCGTCTGACGTGGGCTACGAGCGCACCATCGACAGCCACATCAAGAGCCTGCGCGCCAAGTTGCGCCTGGTCGCAAGCGAGGCAGAACCGATACAGACCCACCGCGGCCTCGGCTACAGCTACAGCCCGGATCACGCCTGATGCGCCTGGGCATCCGGATCTTCCTGGTGTACTTCCTGTTCGTCGGGCTGGCAGGGTACTTCCTGCTTAACACGGTGCGTGAACAGATCCGCCCGGTGGTGCGCCAATCGTCCGAAGAAACCTTGGTCGACACCGCCAACCTGCTGGCGGAGATCCTGCACGATGACGTCAAGGCCGGCACCCTCGGGCAAAGCCGCTTGCCCGAAGTCCTCAAGGCTTACGGTTCGCGCAGCCCGGGCGCGCAGATCTGGGGCTTGGCGAAGAACCAGGTCAGCCACCGCATCTACGTGACCGACGCCAAAGGCATCGTGCTGCTCGACTCCAGCGGTGAGGACCTGGGCAAGGATTACTCGAAGTGGAATGACGTTTACCTCACCCTGCGCGGCGAGTACGGCGCCCGCTCCACGCGCAGTGTCGCCGATGACGAAAGCACATCGGTGATGCATGTGGCTGCGCCGATCATCGATGACGGCCAGATCATCGGCGTGGTTACTGTGGCCAAGCCCAACAGTTCGCTGCAACCCTACATCGACCGCTCCGAGCAGCGTTTGCTCACGTTGGGCCTGGGCTTGATCGGCCTGGGCTTGTTGATTGGCGCAGCGCTGTCGTGGTGGCTGGCGCGCTCGCTGCGCAGGCTGGCCCGTTACGCCCAGGCGGTCAGCGAAGGTGAGCGGGCGGCGCTGCCGCATTACAAGGGCGGTGAGCTGGCGCACCTGGCCAATGCAGTGGAGCGCATGCGCACGCAGCTGGAAGGCAAGGCCTACGTCGAGCGCTATGTGCACACCCTGACCCACGAACTGAAAAGCCCGCTGGCGGCCATCCGCGGTGCCTCCGAGCTGCTGCAGGGCGATATGCCGGCCGAGCAGCGGGCGCGGTTTGCCGGCAACATCGAGCGCGAAAGCGAGCGCCTGCAGCAGATGATCGAACGCCTGCTCAACCTCGCCCGCGTGGAGCAGATGCAGGCGCTGGAGGATGAACAGCAGGTGGCGCTGGCGGCACTGGTCGACGAATTGCTGTTGGCCCATGCGGCGCGCATCGAAGCGGCGGGCCTGCAGGTGCGGCAGCGGGTGCCGGCCGGTTTGCGGTTGTTGTGCGATCCGTTTCTGATGCGCCAGGCGTTGGCCAACCTGCTCGACAATGCGCTGGACTTTACCCCGACCGGTGGGGCGTTGTTGTTCGAGCTTGAGCGCGACGGTGGGCGGGTGGCGTTGAGCCTGTTCAACCAGGGACAGGCGATACCGGCGTATGCCATTGGGCGGGTGAGTGAGCGCTTTTACTCGCTGCCGCGGCCGGGGAGTGGGCGCAAGAGCACCGGGCTGGGGCTGAATTTTGTAGCCGAGGTGATGCAGCTGCATGGCGGGGCGTTGGCGGTGGATAACGTCGATGGCGGGGTGCGGGTGCGGTTGTGGCTGCCGGTGCGGCGTATCAGCTGAGATTGCCGGGTCCGCTGCGCGGCCCATCGCCGGCAAGCCAGCTCCCACAGGTACTCCACAGCTTGGGACCTTATGTTGTACCTGTGGGAGCTGGCTTGCCGGCGATAGGGCCCTTGAAAGTACACACAATCTCCACACAAGCTCCGCAAGGCCTCCACGCAAGGCGCAGACACTGCGCCCACTGCCAAAGGAGGCCCTATGAACAAGACCCTTGGATTCAAGCTCGGCATGATTGCCCTGCTGATGGTGCTGTTGCTGATCCCGCTGCTGATGATCAACGGCCTCATCGACGAGCGCCAGACCCTGCGTGACAGCGTAGTACGTGACATCGCCCAGAGCGCCAGCTTCGACCAGCAGGTCAGTGGCCCGCTGCTGGTGGTGCCTTACCGCAAGTACCAGCGCCGCTGGATCGACAAGGACGGCGAGCGTATCCAGGAGACCAGCAGCATCGCCGGCCACCTGTACTTCCTGCCGGAAACCTTTGAGGCCGATCTGGGTGTCGATACCGAGCTGCGTTCTCGCGGCATCTACCAGGCGCGGCTGTTTCACGCCAAGGGCCGCATCAGTGGCCGCTTCAAGCTCCCCGAACGCTGGGGCATCGACAAGGATTTTGAAGACTACCGGTTCGACAAGCCCTTTCTGGTGGTGGGCATCAGCGACATTCGTGGCATCGAGAATGGCCTGGAGCTGACGCTCGACGAGCGCAAGTTGCCGTTCGAAGCGGGGACTGGGCTCGACTGGATGCGCGGTGGCGTGCATGCCAGCGTGCCAGGGCTGGATGGCCTGCAAGCGCGGGAGCTCAGCTACGGCTTCGACCTGGCGCTGCAAGGCACTGGCCAGTTGCAGGTGTTGCCGGTTGGCCGTACCAGCAGTGTGGATATGCGCGCCAACTGGCCGCACCCAAGCTTCATCGGCAGTTACCTGCCCAGCCGTCGCGACATCGATGCCCAAGGCTTCACTGCCCACTGGCAGACGTCGTTCTTCGCCACCAACCTTGAAGATGCCCTGCGCCAGTGCGCCACGGCCGGGCATTGTGAGGATTTCAGCGAGCGCACCTTTGGCGTCAGCTTTGTCGACCCGGTTGATCAGTACCTGAAGAGCGAGCGGGCGATCAAATACGCGCTGCTGTTCATTGCCCTGACCTTTGCCGGCTTCTTCCTGTTCGAGGTGCTGAAGAACCTCAGCGTGCACCCGGTGCAGTACATCCTGGTGGGTGTGGCCTTGGCGTTTTTCTACCTGCTGTTGCTGTCGATGTCCGAACACATCGGCTTTGGCCCGGCGTATGGGCTATCGGCTTCAGCCTGTGTGTTGCTGATTGGCTTCTACCTGAGCCACGTGCTGCGCAGCCTGGGGCGTGGGGTTGGGTTTGCGGCGGGGTTAGCGGCGTTGTACGGGATGCTTTATGGGCTGCTCAGCGCCGAGGACTACGCGCTGTTGATGGGGTCGTTGCTGTGCTTTGGTTTGTTGGGCGTGTTCATGGTGCTGACCCGGCGGCTGGACTGGGCGCGGGTGGGGAGGGCGGCATGAGGGAGGACAGAGAGCTTGGGCGGTGGTTGGCGCGCAGGATCGGGGAGTTATTTCCTGTGATTCCGAGGTGAAGCCTGGGGCTGCGGTGCAGCCCATTCGCGGGGCAAGCCCGCTCCCACAGGGATGGACTGCCCCCAAGAATTTGGACACCAATCCAACCCTTGGGGGCAGTCCAGGGATGGATTTGTGGGAGCGGGCTTGCCCCGCGAAGAGGCCCGTCAGGCCACCGGAGATGTGGCAACCATCGACGGCCGCTTGATCACCTCGGCATACCACGCCGCCAGCCCAGGCTGGCGCTCACGCCAACCAAAATCAGGCTGACGCAAATCCAGATAACCCAGCGCACAGGCCACGCCAATCGCAGCCAGATCAAAGCCCGAGATCAGCTCCGCCAGATGTTCCTGCTCCAGGTTGGCCAGGCTGCGGCGGATCTTGTGGCCCTGCGCCTCGAGCCAGCCATCCCAGCGCTTGTCCTCAGGCCGCAGGAAGCTCTCATAGCGGCTCGACACCGCCGCATCCATGATCGCATCGGCCTGCGACGCCAAGGTCATGCGCCGCCAGCGCGCCGAGCCCTCACGCGGCAGCAATGGCAGGCCGACGTGCTGCAGGTCGAGGTACTCGCAAATCACCCGGCTGTCGTGCAGCACCGTGCCGTCGTCCAGGCGCAGGGCCGGGATCTTGCCGATCGGGTTGCCCTGGTTGAGTTGGTCATCACCACTCACGGGGCTGATGTTCACCGGCTGCAGGGTGACGCGGTCAAGCTGGCCGGTCTCGTGCAGCACCACCATGACCTTGCGCACGAAGGGCGACAGCGGCGAGTGGAACAGGGTCATCGTGGCCATGGTTCAGTTGCCCTGCAGGCTGGGTGGCAGGCACACACCGGTACCGCCAATACCGCAGTAGCCGTCCGGGTTCTTGGCCAGGTACTGCTGGTGGTAGGCCTCGGCGAAGTACACGGTCGGGGCCTGGTCGATCTCGGTGGTGATCTCACCGAAACCGGCCTTGTTCAGCTCGGCCTGGAAGGCATCGCGGCTGGCCTTGGCTTCTTCGAGCTGCTGCGGCGAGGTGCAGTAGATGGCCGAGCGGTACTGGGTGCCGACGTCGTTGCCCTGGCGCATGCCCTGGGTTGGGTTGTGCAGTTCCCAGAACATGGCCAGCAGCTCGCGGTAGCTGACCTTGTCCTTGTCGAACACCACCAGCACCACTTCGGTGTGGCCGGTCAGGCCGGAACAGACTTCTTCGTACGTGGGGTTGGGGGTGAAGCCGCCGGCATAGCCGACCACCGTGCTGACCACGCCTTCACGTTGCCAGAAGCGGCGCTCGGCGCCCCAGAAGCAGCCCAGGCCGAAGATGGCGAAGTCGATGGCACCTTCGAAGAAGGGGCCCAGCATGGGGGTGCCTTCGAACACATAGTGGAACTCGGGCAGCGACATTGGCGTTTCACGGCCAGGCAGGGCCTGCTCCGCGGTTGGCATGACGTTTTTGTTCACCAGGATTTCCGAACGCAGGACCATGGCCGTTCCTCTGTATGTCAGGTAGATAGGTGCTGGCCTCTTCGCGGGGCAAGCCCGCTCTCACAGGTACAGCACAGGTTACAAAGTTGTATAACCCTGTGGGAGCGGGCTTGCCCCGCGAAGGGGCCCGAATGGACTCTATAGTGCCCGAGGTTAACGCTGCTGTCAGGCCATTGGACCGCGCGGATAGCGCTTCAGTCGCTCGGCCAGCTCACGCCCCGGAATCGGCCGATCGAACAGGTACCCCTGGCCCACGTCGCACCGGTGCCGGCGCAGAAACGCCAGCTGCGCCGGGGTCTCGATCCCTTCGGCAACCACCTTGAGCTTGAGGTTGTGGGCCATGGCCACCACCGCCGAGGTGATTTCCATGTCGTCCTGGTTATCCGGGATTTCGTTGATGAAGCTGCGGTCGATCTTGATGATGTCGATCGGAAACTTCTTCAAATAGCTCAACGACGAATAGCCCGTGCCGAAATCGTCCATTGCCAGGGTCAGGCCCAGGGCCTTGAGCTCGTCGAGCTGGCGGTGGGTGTCTTCGGTCGCTTCCAGCAGCAGGCCTTCGGTCAGCTCCAGCTCCAGCAGGTGCGAGGGCAGCGCTTCTTCCTTGAGGATCGAACTGATCGAGGCTACCAGGTCCGGGTCGGAGAATTGCTTGGGCGACAGGTTGATGGCCACGTGCAAGTTGCCCAGGCCGGCCTCGCGCAGTTGCTGGCTCATGCGGCACGACTGGCGCACCACCCACTTGCCGATGGGGATGATCAGGCCGGTTTCCTCGGCCACGCTGATGAACTGGTCCGGGCGGATCATGCCGCGCTCGGGGTGGTTCCAGCGCAGCAGTGCTTCCAACCCCAGCAGGCGGCCGCTGCGCAGGCACAGCTTGGGCTGGTAGAACACTTCCAGTTCGTTCTGGGTCAGGGCGCGGCGCAGGTTGTTCTCGACGAACAGCTTGTAACTGGCCTCGGCATTGAGCACTTCGGTGAACACCTGCACCTGGTGCTTGCCGTTGGCCTTGGCCTTGTGCAGCGCCAGGCCTGCGTTTTTCATCAGGCTCGCCGGGTCGATACCATGCAGCGGCGCACAGGCAAGGCCCACCGAGGCGGTGACGTTGATCAGCTGGTTGTCGACGAACATCGGCTTGTCGAGGGTGTGCAGCAACTGCTGGGCGACGTCCTGGCCGTCTTCCAGGCGGGTGTCGTCGAGCAGCACAGCGAACTCGTTGCTGGCGAAACGCGCCAGGATGCCACCGGGGCTGAGGCTGTTGCGCAGGCGGCGAGCCAGGCTCACCAACAGCTTGTCGCCGGTCTGGTGGCCGAGGCTGTCGTTGATGCGCTTGAAGTTGTCGATGTCCACCAGCAGCAGGCACATCGAGCTCTCGCTGTTACGGGCAAAGCGCTCGTCGAGGCTGCGGATGAACGCCGGGCGGTTGCCCAGGTTGGTCAGGTTGTCGGTGTAGGCCAGGCGCTCGATGCGCTGTTGGGCCAGCTTGGTCTGGGTGACGTCTTCGTAGATGCCGATGTAGTGGGTCAGCTCACGGTTGTCGCCATACACCTTGGATATCGACAGTTGGCCCCAGTAGGGCTCGAGGTTTTTGCGCCGGCTCTTGAATTCGCCTTGCCAGCTGTTGCCCATGGCCAGGCTCGACGGCGAATCGAACAGCAACTCGCTGAGGTTTTCCAGGGCTGGCAGCTCGGCCAGTTGGCGCCCCTGCACTTCATCGGTGCTGTACTGGGTGATCGCCGTGAAGCTTGGGTTGACGTATTCCACCACGCCGTCGCGGTTGACCAGCAAAAAGGCACTCGCGCTTTGTTCCACGGCGCGCTGGAACAGGTGCAGGGCGCTGGCCGCAGTGCGTCGGTTGTGGTTGGTGATGACCTGGGCGAACTGGTCGGCCAGCTCACCGGCAAAGGCGATTTCATCGGACTGCCAGGCCCGCGGCTGGCCGCTCTGCTCCAGGCACAACACCCCGATTACCTGGCCATCGACGCGCACGCTGGCATCGAGCATGGCTTTGTTGTCGGGGCGCAGGCTCTGGGTCAGGGCGCGGGTGCGCGGGTCGTGGTTGGCGTTGTGGGCGTCGATGGCGCGGCTGGCGTGCAGGGCGTCGAGGTAGTCGGGAAAGTGGCTGGCATCGATGGCTTCGGGCAGACGATGCTCCTGCTCGTGGCGGTACCAGGCACTGATCGGCTCCAGGCGCTGGTCTTCCAGATGCCAGATGCTGGCGCTGTCGACCTTGTAGATTTCGCAGGCGCTCTGGGTGATCAGTTCGGCGGCTTCGAGCAGCGAGTTCTCTGCGCTGTAACGCTGGCGGGCCAGGCGCAGGATCAGGTCTTGCTGGCCACGCACACGCTCCAGGTGTTCAAGCTGTTCTTGCTGGGCGCGCTGGTTGAGCTGTAGGGCCAGTTGCAGGCGGTTGTTGCGCGACTCCAGCTCACTGGCGTCGGGGTCGGCGGCGTCTGCGGGCGGGTCGTCGAGTACGCTCAGGTAGCCGCGCAGCAGTTGCCGGTTGTGTTGCCTGTAGGCTTCTCCGGCCTCCAGCAGGCGCAGTGACGCGCCAGGGGCATGCAGGGTGTAGCGCACGCGGTAGTAGCCACGGCGGGCAAGCTGCGACTGGATTTCGTCGTGCAGCCTGTAACGGGCTTCGGGCTCCATCAGGCTGGCATAGGGCGAATCGACCAGGGCGCACAGCTCGCCTGCCTGCAGGCCGAACTGGCGTTCGCAGGTGGGGTCGAGGTAGAGCATGGCCCAGGTGGCTTCGTTGAGCCTTTCGAAGCGCAGCATGCCGAGCCGCGAGGGCACGGGTAGCTGCGTGACGACCTCGGCCGCCACACGGCTGGCGGCATCGGGTTGGCTTTTCATCGAAGACTCGCTTGAAGAGGGAAACACGGCCTGGTCGGCGGCGTATCTGGCAAGGTTGCATCATGTCCCGAAGGCTGGCAAGCGGCCATGCGTGATGCTGTGTACGGGTTATCGGCAGAGGTACCACAAACTATAGGCGCGCCCCTTGTAGGAGCAGCCTTGTGCTGCGAAGAGAGCCTGCCAAACGCTGGAAATATTGGCGGTGGTACCGGCCCTTTCGCAGCACAAGGCTGCTCCTACAAATAAACGGGTGCGGTGTGAGCTGTAGGCAAAAAAAAGCCCCGCCAAATGACGGGGTTGAGGTACGAGCGTGGCAGCTCGAAAAGGGTACTGCCCCTCTTGCGAGGGGCAGCGTGCCGCTTTACAGCAGCAGGGTGCGGATATCCGCCAGCACGTCGCCCAGGCGCTTGGTGAAGCGCGCGGCGGCAGCGCCGTTGATCACACGGTGATCGTAGGACAGCGACAGCGGCAGCATCAGCTTCGGCTGGAAGGCTTTGCCATCCCAGACTGGCTGCATGGTTGCCTTCGAAACGCCCAGGATCGCCACCTCAGGCGCGTTGACGATCGGCGTGAAGCCGGTGCCGCCAATGTGGCCGAGGCTGGAGATGGTGAAGCAGGCGCCTTGCATGTCGTCGGCCGACAGCTTTTTGGTGCGCGCTTTCTCGGCCAGTGCAGCGGCTTCGGCAGCCAGTTGCAGCAGGCTCTTCTGGTCGACGTTCTTGATCACAGGGACCAGCAGGCCATCCGGGGTGTCCACGGCAAAGCCGATGTTCACGTATTTCTTGCGGATGATCGCCTTGCCGCTTGGCGCCAGCGAGCTGTTGAAGTCCGGCATTTCCTTGAGCAGGAATGCGCTGGCCTTGAGCAACAGTGGCAGCACGGTCAGCTTGACGCCAGCCTTCTCGGCCACGGCCTTCTGCGCAACGCGGAAGGCTTCCAGCTCGGTGATGTCGGCGGAGTCGAACTGAGTCACGTGCGGCACGTTCAGCCAGCTGCGGTGCAGGTTGGCGGCACCGACCTGCATCAGGCGGGTCAGGGCCACTTCTTCCACTTCACCGAACTTGCTGAAGTCCACGGCAGGGATTGGCGGGATGCCAGCGCCGCCGGCGGCTGCCGGGGCTTCCTTGGCCTTCTGCATCATCGCTTTGACGTAAACCTGCACGTCTTCTTTCAGGATGCGGCCATGCGGGCCGGTGGCCGCGACAGCGCCCAGCTCGACACCGAATTCACGGGCCAGCTGACGAACGGCTGGGCCAGCGTGAACCTTGGCGTTGTTGCCAGCAGCCGGCGCGGTAGCGACCGGAGCAGGGGCAGCAGCCGGGGCGGCAGCGGCAGGTGCGGCAGCAGGCGCAGCCTCAGCCTTGGCCGGTGCAGCAGCGGCCGGAGCCGGTGCGGCAGCCGGCGCTGCGCCAGCAACCTTCAGCTTGAAGATCAGGTCGCCAGTGCCGACTTCATCTTCCAGCTTGCACAGCACTTCTTCGACCACGCCAGCAGCAGGCGATGGGATCTCCATGGAGGCCTTGTCGGACTCCAGAGTGATCAGCGACTGGTCGGCTTCGACGGTGTCGCCGACCTTGACCAGCACTTCGATGATCTTGGCCTTGCCCGACGAGCCGATGTCCGGCACGTGGATGTCTTGCACGCTGGCGGCAGCCGGGGCTGCAGCAGGCGCAGGCGCGGCTTCGGCGGCCGGCTTTTCAGCGGCGGCCGGCGCAGCGGCAGGGGCAGGTGCGGCGGCTGGCGCCTCGGACGCCGCAGCGCCCTCGGCTTCCAGCACCAGCAGCTCGTCGCCTTCTTTCAGGCGATCGCCCAGCTTGACCTTCAGCTCTTTGATCACGCCGGCCTTAGGGGCCGGGATCTCCATGGAGGCCTTGTCGGACTCCAGGGTCAGCAGGCTCTGGTCAGCCTCGATACGGTCACCGACCTTGACGAACAGCTCGATGATTTCACCTTCACCGCTGCCGATGTCAGGTACGCGAATGAGTTCGCTCACTTAAAAATACTCCTCAGCAGTCCAGTGGGTTGCGCTTGTCCGGATCGATGCCGAACTTGACGATAGCGTCAGCCACCACTTTCGGTTCGATCTCGCCACGGTCAGCCAAGGCTTCCAGGGCAGCCAGCACCACGAAGTGGCGGTCAACTTCGAAGAAGTGACGCAGCTTCTTGCGGCTGTCGCTGCGACCGTAACCGTCGGTACCCAGGACTTTGAACTCTTTGCTCGGCACCCACTGGCGAATCTGTTCGGCGAACAGCTTCATGTAGTCGGTGGAGGCGATGACCGGGCCTTTGCGACCGTTCAGGCACTCTTCGACGTAAGTCAGCTGAGGCTTCTGGCCAGGCTTGAGGCGGTTGGCGCGTTCCACGGCCAGGCCGTCGCGACGCAGTTCGTTGAAGCTGGTGACGCTCCACACGTCGGCACCGACGTTGAACTCTTCACGCAGGATCTTCGCTGCTTCGCGGACTTCGCGCAGGATGGTGCCGGAGCCCATCAGCTGAACGTGGTGCGCGGCTTCGCGGGTGTCTTCTTCGAGCAGGTACATACCCTTGATGATGCCTTCCTCGACACCGGCCGGCATGGCTGGCTGCTGGTAGGATTCGTTCATCACGGTGATGTAGTAGAAGATGTCCTGTTGCTCTTCGGTCATCTTCTTCATGCCGTCCTGGATGATCACCGCCAGCTCGTAGCCGTAGGTCGGATCGTAGGTGCGGCAGTTCGGGATGGTGCCCGCCATCATGTGGCTGTGACCGTCTTCGTGCTGCAGGCCTTCACCGTTGAGGGTGGTACGGCCGGCGGTACCGCCGATCAGGAAGCCACGGGTGCGGCTGTCGCCAGCGGCCCAGGCCAGGTCGCCGATACGCTGGAAGCCGAACATCGAGTAGAAGATGTAGAACGGCAGCATCGGCTGGTTGTGGCAGCTGTACGAGGTACCGGCAGCGATGAACGACGACATGGCGCCGGCTTCGTTGATGCCTTCCTCGAGAATCTGGCCCTTCTTGTCTTCGCGGTAGAACATCACCTGGTCTTTATCGACTGGCTCGTAGAGCTGGCCGACGGACGAGTAGATGCCCAGCTGGCGGAACATGCCTTCCATACCGAAGGTACGGGCTTCGTCCGGGATGATCGGGACGATGCGCTGGCCGATTTCCTTGTCCTTGACCAGTTGCGCCAGGATGCGCACGAAGGCCATGGTGGTGGAGATTTCGCGGTCGCCCGAGCCGTCCAGGATCGCTTTCAGCGTTTCCAGGGATGGGGTCGGCACGCTGAAGCTCTTGGCGCGACGTTGCGGCACGAAGCCACCCAGGGCAGCGCGGCGCTCGGCCAGGTACTTGGCTTCGGCAGAACCTTCTTCCGGCTTGAAGAACGGCAGGTTCTCAAGGTCAGCATCCTTGACCGGGATGTCGAAGCGGTCACGGAAGTGACGCAGGCTGTCGACGTCGACCTTCTTGGTGTTGTGCGCGGTGTTCTTGGCTTCGCCTGCACCGGTGCCGTAACCCTTGATGGTCTTGGCCAGGATGACAGTCGGCTGCTCTTTGTGGTTCACCGCCTGGTGATAAGCCGCGTAGACCTTGTACGGGTCGTGGCCGCCACGGTTGAGCTTCCAGATCTCTTCGTCGGACAGGTCTTCGACCATGGCCTTGAGCTCTGGGGTGTTGAAGAAGTTCTCACGCACGTACGCGCCGTCTTTGGCTTTGTAGTTCTGGTACTCGCCGTCGATGACTTCGTCCATGCGGCGCTGCAGGGCACCGTTGGTGTCCTTGGCCAGCAGTGGGTCCCAGAAGCGGCCCCAGACGACTTTGTTGACGTTCCAGCCACCGCCACGGAACACGCCTTCGAGTTCCTGGATGATCTTGCCGTTGCCGCGAACCGGGCCGTCGAGGCGCTGCAGGTTGCAGTTGATGACGAAGATCAGGTTGTCCAGCTTCTCGCGGCCGGCCAGGGCGATTGCGCCCAGGGATTCCGGCTCGTCGCACTCGCCGTCGCCCATGAAGCACCAGACCTTCTGCTTGCCGGCCGGGATGAAGCCACGGGCTTCCAGGTACTTCATGAAGCGCGCTTGGTAGATCGCCTGGATCGGGCCCAGACCCATCGAAACGGTCGGGAACTGCCAGAAGTCAGGCATCAGCCATGGGTGCGGGTACGAAGACAGGCCGTTGCCGTCCACTTCCTGACGGAAGTTGTTCATCTGGTCTTCGCTGATGCGGCCTTCCATGAAGGCACGGGCGTAAACGCCTGGCGAAGCGTGGCCCTGGAAGAACACCAGGTCGCCGCCGTGTTCTTCGGTCGGGGCCTGGAAGAAGTAGTTGAAGCCGATGTCGTACAGGGTGGCACTGGAGGCGAAGCTGGAGATGTGGCCGCCCAGGTCCGAGTCCTTCAGGTTGGTGCGCATCACCATGGCCAGCGCGTTCCAACGCACCAACGAGCGAATGCGGCGTTCCATGAACAGGTCGCCAGGCATGCGTGCTTCGTGGGTGACAGGGATGGTGTTGCGGTATGGCGTGGTGATCGCATACGGCAGCTGGGAGCCACTGCGGGTGGCCAGCTCGCCCATACGGGTCATCAGGTAATGAGCGCGGTCTTCGCCTTCTTTGTCGAGGACCGACTCCAGGGCATCCAGCCATTCCTGGGTTTCGATTGGATCGAGGTCTTGCATGGCTTGCTCCAGGGCGGAAAGGCAACCAGAATCGATTGCCTGAGTTTGCGACTGGCCTTATGGGCAGACGTCGTGAATTCTTGGATTACCGGAGTGTGATCCGGCGCCGTGTAGTTTTACTACAAATGCATTCGCATTTCATGCTTTTAGACAGTCGGGGTAGTAGTAAAACTACACAAATGCGGCTTTTGGTCGCACCCCGGCTTGTGGGGAAAAACGTTCATGTTGGTTGGCGATGTGTCGCGAACGGGTGATTCTTGATGTTTTTTGCCAGTGATTGCTTTTTTTCAGCTATTTCCAACTTTTGTATGACAGTCCAACCGTGGTCCGCCTTCCATTTGGCCGCCTTTACCCCTCTCTTTCACGCCGATCAAGGATAGTCCATGCGCCTGCCTTTGCCGCTCGATCTGCCCGCCACCCTGCAACCGCTGGTCGCTCGTAATCAGCAGTTCCTCAGCGAAGCTGTGGCTGGCCACCCCGAACTCGACCTGAACGGTTGCAGCCCGGCCCATCGGCAACAGTTTGACCAAGTTGCTGCCGCCAGCGACTTCGTCCTTGGCCTGGCCCAGCGCGAACCGGCCATGCTGCTCGCCCTGATGGCCAGTGGTGAACTGGACCGCCGCTATGCGCCCGGCGAGTTGCGCGGGCAGATCGGGGCGGTGGCCCAGGCAGCGCAAAGCGAAGACGAGCTGGCGCGTAACCTGCGGCGCGAGCGTAATCGCCAGCAGTTGCGCATCATCTGGCGCGACATTACGCGCCAGGCCGAGCTGGGCGAAACCTGCCGTGACCTGTCCGACCTTGCCGACGCCGCCATCGACGAAGCGTATCAATGGCTGTACCCACGCCATTGCCAGCAGTTCGGCACGCCCATCGGCCACCGCAGCGGCCTCGCACAGCACATGGTGGTGCTGGGCATGGGCAAGCTGGGTGCGGTGGAGCTGAACCTGTCGTCGGACATTGACCTGATCTTCGCCTTCCCCGAGGGCGGCGAGACTGAAGGGGTCAAGCGCTCGCTGGACAACCAGGAGTTCTTCACCCGCCTGGGTCAGCGCCTGATCAAGGCCCTGGACCCGGTCACCGTCGACGGTTTCGTGTTCCGCGTCGACATGCGCCTGCGCCCTTACGGTTCGGCCGGTTCGCTGGTGCTGAGCTTCAATGCCCTGGAGCAGTACTACCAGGACCAAGGCCGCGACTGGGAACGCTACGCCATGATCAAGGCGCGGGTGGTGGCCGGTGACCAGGCGGCAGGCGCTCAGTTGCAAGAGATGCTGCGCCCGTTCGTCTACCGCCGTTACCTGGACTTCTCGGCCATCGAAGCCCTGCGCACCATGAAGCAGCTGATCCAGCAGGAGGTACGGCGCAAGGGCATGTCCGAGAACATCAAGCTGGGTGCTGGCGGCATCCGCGAGGTGGAGTTCATCGCCCAGGCCTTCCAGCTGATTCATGGCGGGCGAGACCTGAGCCTGCAGCAACGGCCCTTGCTCAAGGTGCTGGCGACCCTCGAAGGGCAAGGTTACCTGCCACCTGCGGTGGTGGCCGAGTTGCGTGAAGGCTACGAATTCCTGCGTTATACCGAGCACGCTATCCAGGCCATCGCCGACCGCCAGACGCAGATGCTGCCGGACAACGAAATTGACCAGGCGCGGGTCGCCTACATCCTCGGCTTCGCCGACTGGCAGGGCTTCCATGACCAATTGATGTACTGGCGCGGCCGGGTCGATTGGCACTTCCGCCAAGTGATCGCCGACCCGGATGATGAGGACGGCGAGGGCGAACTGGTGGTCGGTGGCGAATGGTCGCCGCTGTGGGAGCAGGCGCAGGATGAAGACGCCGCCTGTCGTCAGCTTGAAGAAGCTGGGTTCAAACAACCCGCCGATGCATTGCGTCGCCTCGCTGGGTTGCGGGGCAGCCCGCAATTGCGCTCGATGCAGCGCATTGGGCGCGAGCGTTTGGACGCCTTTATTCCAAGGCTCCTGGCCCAGGCCGTGGAGCACCAAGACCCTGACCTGGTGCTTGAACGCGTGCTGCCGCTGGTCGAAGCGGTTGCGCGGCGGTCGGCCTACTTGGTGCTGCTCACCGAAAACCCGGGTGCTTTGCGCCGCCTGTTGACCCTGTGCGCGGCCAGCCCCTGGATCGCCGAGCAGATTGCCCGCTACCCGTTGCTGCTCGACGAGTTGCTCAACGAAGGCCGGCTGTTCAGCCCGCCACTGGCGCCGGAGCTGGCCAGCGAACTGCGCGAGCGTTTGACGCGCATCCCCGAAGACGACCTGGAACAGCAGATGGAGGCGCTGCGCCACTTCAAGCTGGCCCACAGCCTGCGTGTGGCGGCCTCGGAAATCAGTGGCAACCTGCCGTTGATGAAAGTCAGCGATTACCTGACCTGGCTGGCCGAAGCCATCCTCGACCAGGTGCTGGCCCTGGCCTGGCGCCAGACCGTAGCCCGCCACGGCCAGCCCAAGCGCAGCGACGGCAGCCTGTGCGACCCGGGCTTCATCATCATTGGTTATGGCAAGGTCGGTGGGCTTGAACTGGGCCATGGCTCGGACCTGGACCTGGTGTTCATTCACGATGGCGACCCCCAGGCCGAAACCGATGGCGCCAAGCCGATCGACAGCGCGCAGTTCTTTACCCGCCTGGGCCAGCGCATCATCCACTTGCTGACCACCCAGACCAACTCTGGCCAGCTGTATGACGTGGACATGCGCCTGCGCCCGTCCGGCGCTTCGGGGCTGTTGGTCAGCTCGCTGGGTGCCTTCGAGCGCTATCAACAGAATGAGGCCTGGACCTGGGAGCACCAGGCCTTGGTGCGTGCGCGTGTGCTGGTCGGCTGCAAACAGGTGGGCGCGGCGTTCGAAGGCGTGCGCGCCAACGTCCTGGGCCAACCCCGTGACCTTGAAACGTTGCGCACCGAAGTCAGTGAGATGCGCGCCAAGATGCGCGGCAATCTCGGCACCAAGGCCACGGCTGCCGGCACCGCAGCCAATGCCTTCGAGGCCGGTGTACCCTTCGATATCAAGCAGGATGCCGGCGGTATCGTCGATATCGAATTTATGGTGCAATACGCGGCTTTGGCCTGGTCTCACGACCACCCGGCCATACTCCGATGGACCGATAACATCCGCATTCTGGAAGAGCTGGAGCAGGCAGGTTTGATGCCGGCCAGTGACGCGGTGCTGTTGCGTGAAGTGTACAAGGCGTTCCGTTCTGCCTCGCACCGCCAGGCCCTGCAGAAGCAGGCCGGGGTGATCGATGCGGCGCAGTTTGCCGATGAACGCCGCGAGGTGCGGCGGATCTGGGGCGAGCTGGGTTTGACTTGATACCGCTGGGGCCCTGTAGGAGCGGCCTTGTGCCGCGAAGGGCTGCAAAGCAGCCCCAAAGGTCCATGCCCCACCACCGGTGTTACACTGTCCGCCACATAGCCTGAATATAAAGAGGGGAGGCCAGGCTGTACCGCAGCCTGTAGCCTCCCCGAGCGTTTCTGGACTAAGCATGAGAATACTGATCATTGGCCCCAGCTGGGTCGGCGACATGGTAATGGCGCAGACCTTGTTCCAGTGCCTGAAACAGCAGCACCCCGACTGCGTGATCGACGTGCTGGCGCCCGAGTGGAGCCGGCCGATCCTCGAACGCATGCCCGAGGTGCGCCAAGCGTTGAGCTTCCCGCTTGGCCACGGTGCGCTGGAACTGGCCACCCGACGTCGCATCGGCAAGTCCCTGGCCGGCCAGTACGACCAGGCAATTCTGCTGCCCAACTCGATGAAATCGGCGTTGGTGCCGTTCTTTGCCGGTATTCCCAAACGCACCGGCTGGCGCGGCGAGATGCGCTTCGGCCTGCTTAACGACGTGCGCAAGCTGGACAAGGCACGTTACCCGCTGATGATCGAGCGCTTCATGGCCCTGGCCTACGCGCCGGGCACCGAGCTGCCACAGCCTTACCCGCGCCCCAGCCTGCAGATCGAACCGCAGAGCCGTGACGCCGCCCTGGCCAAGTTCGGCCTGGCACTCGACCGTCCGGTGCTGGCGCTGTGCCCCGGTGCCGAGTTTGGCGAGGCCAAACGCTGGCCGGCCGAGCACTACGCCGCCGTGGCCGAGGCGATGATCCGCCAGGGCTGGCAGGTGTGGTTGTTCGGTTCGAAAAGCGATCACCCCGTCGGCGAGCAGATCCGCGACCGGCTGATCCCGGGCTTGCGCGAAGAATCCTACAACTTGGCCGGCGAAACCTCGCTGGCCGAGGCCATCGACCTGATGTCTTGCGCCGATTCCGTGGTGTCCAACGACTCCGGGCTGATGCACGTGGCGGCCGCGCTGAATCGCCCGCTGGTCGCCGTGTATGGCTCGACCTCGCCGGGCTTCACGCCGCCGCTGGCCGAACAGGTGGAAGTGGTGCGCACCGGCATCGAATGCAGCCCGTGCTTCGACCGCACCTGCCGTTTTGGGCACTACAACTGCCTGCGCCTGCTCGACCCGCAGCAAGTCATCGCCGCCTTGCACAGCCTGGGCGGTCCGAACCTGATCGATACCGTGGCCGAGGTCGACTAAGTGCGGGTACTGATCATCAAGACATCGTCGCTGGGGGATGTGATCCACACCCTGCCGGCGATCACCGATGCCGCCCACGCGATACCGGGCATTCGTTTCGACTGGGTGGTGGAAGAAGGCTTTGCCGAGATCCCCAGCTGGCACCCGGCGGTCGACCAGGTGATCCCGGTGGCGATCCGTCGCTGGCGCAAGAACATCTGGCAGACCCTCAAGAGCGGCGAGTGGAAGGCGTTCAAGCAGCGCGTTCGCGCGCGCAAGTACGACCTGGTGATCGATGCCCAGGGCCTGGTCAAGTCGGCCTGGCTGACCCGCTACGTCAAGGCACCCGTGGCCGGGTTGGACCGTTACTCGGCGCGCGAAGGCCTGGCCAGCCGTTTTTATGACCGGCGCCTGTCGGTCGCCACGGGCCAGCACGCCGTCGAACGTGTGCGCCAGCTGTTCGCCCTGGCCCTGGCCTACGACTTGCCGGAAGGCATCGGCAACTACGGCCTGGACCTCGATCGCCTGCAATTGCCGCCGGCCGCGCCCTACGTGGTGTTCCTGCACGGCACCACCTGGGCCACCAAGCATTGGCCCGAGGCATACTGGCGCGAGCTGGCCGAGCGCATGGGCCGGCGCAAGCTGCAAGTGCGCCTGCCGTGGGGCAACCCGGCCGAGAAGGCACGCGCCGAACGTATCGCCCAGGGCTTGAATAACTGCCAGGTACTGCCCAAGTTGAACCTTGTCGGCGTTGCCCGCGTGCTGGCGGCGGCCAAGGCCTGCGTGGCGGTGGACACCGGCCTGGGCCATTTGGCTGCGGCGCTGGATGTGCCGACTATTTCACTGTTCGGCCCGACCAACCCGGGCCTGACCGGCGCCTATGGCCGCGCCCAGGTTCACCAGGCCAGCGATTTCCCCTGTGCGCCGTGCCTGCTGAAGAAGTGCACCTACAAGCCGAGCGCCGATGACCTGCGCCGGTTCGATCTCAAACGCGAGTGGCCGCTGTGCTTCACTCGCCTGAATCCCGAGCATGTGGCGAGCCGCTTGAGCGCGCTGCTGCTGGCTGAGGATGTTCGTTGATGCAACTGGCTTTCGTGCTTTACAAATATTTCCCCTTCGGCGGGCTGCAGCGCGATTTCATGCGCATTGCCCTGGAATGCCAGAAGCGGGGCCACCAGATCCGTGTGTACACGCTGATCTGGGAAGGTGACATTCCGCCTGGCTTCGAAGTGCTGGTGGCGCCGGTCAAGGCGCTGTTCAACCACCGCCGCAACGAGAAGCTCAGCGCCTGGATGGAAGCCGACCTGGCCAAGCGCCCGGTCGACCGCCTGATCGGCTTCAACAAGATGCCGGGGCTGGACGTGTACTACGCCGCCGACGGCTGCTTCGAGGACAAGGCCCAGACCCTGCGTGGCGGCCTCTATAAGCGCTGGGGCCGCTACCGGCACTTTGCCGAGTACGAGCGCGCGGTGTTCGCCAAAGACTCGAAAACCGAGGTGCTGATGATCTCGGAGGTGCAGCAGCCGCTGTTCGTCAAGCACTACGGCACCCCGGCTGAACGCTTCCACCTGCTGCCGCCGGGCATTTCCCAGGACCGTCGGGCGCCGGCCAACGCCGCCCAGATCCGCGCCGAGTTCCGCCAGGAATTCAACCTGGGCGACGATGACCTGCTGCTGGTGCAGATCGGTTCGGGCTTCAAGACCAAGGGCGTCGACCGCAGCCTCAAGGCCTTGGCCGCGCTGCCGTCGGCCTTGCGCAAGCGCACCCGGTTGATGGTCATCGGCCAGGACGACCCCAAGGTCTTCCAACTGCAGGGCGCGACCCTCGGCCTGGGCGACCAGGTGCAGTTCCTCAAGGGGCGTAGCGATATCCCACGCTTCCTGCTGGGCGCTGACCTGCTGATCCACCCGGCCTATAACGAAAACACCGGCACCGTGCTGCTCGAAGCGCTGGTGGCAGGCTTGCCGGTGCTGGTCTCCAAGGTGTGTGGCTATGCCCATTATATCGCCGAAGCCGACAGCGGCCTGGTGCTGGATGAGCCATTCGAACAGGAACAGCTCAATGGCTACCTGCAACGCATGCTCGAAGACCCGCAGGCCCGTGCCGACTGGTCGCGCAACGGCCTGGCCTTTGCCGATACGGCCGACCTGTACAGCATGCCGCAGCATGCTGCTGATGTGATCCTGGGGCAGGAGACCGCATGAAGCTGATACTGGCCGAACCCTTCAAGCGCTTGTGGGCCGGGCGTGATGCCTTCGAGGCCGTGGAAGCGCTGCAAGGCGAGGTGTACCGCGAGCTGGAAGGGCGCCGCACGCTGCGCACCGTCGTTGAGGGCGAGGGGTTTTTCGTCAAGATTCACCGCGGCATCGGCTGGGGTGAGATCTTCAAGAACCTGTTCAGCGCCAAGCTGCCGGTGCTCGGTGCCGGCCAGGAATGGCGAGCCATCCAGCGCCTGCACGAGGTCGGCGTGCCGACCATGACCGCCGTCGCCTATGGCGAGCGCGGCAGCAACCCGGCCACTCAGCATTCGTTCATCGTGACCGAAGAACTGGCGCCGACCATCAGCCTGGAAGACTTCAGTATCGACTGGGTCAAGCAGCCGCCCGCGCCACGCCTCAAGCGTGCGCTGATCGCCGAAGTGGCGAAGATGACCGGCGGCATGCACCGCGCCGGGGTCAACCACCGCGACTGCTACATCTGCCACTTCCTGCTGCACACCGATCGCCCGGTGACGCCAGAAGACTTCAAACTGTCGGTCATCGACCTGCACCGTGCCCAGACCCGGGCGACAATCAGCCGCCGCTGGCGTGACAAAGACCTGGCCGCGCTGTACTTCTCGGCGCTGGACATCGGCCTGACCCGGCGCGACAAACTGCGCTTTTTGCGTGGCTACTTCCAGCGCCCGCTGCGCCAAGTGCTTGCCGACGAGGCCGCGCTGCTCGCCTGGCTGGAACGCAAGGCGCAGAAACTCTATGACCGCAAACAACGCTATGGGGATGCACTCTGATGGCGGGTTGGACACTGGCGCCAGGCTACGAACACCTGGCGGCGGATTTCGGCAGCCTTCACGCAGTCTTCGCCCTGCAGGGTGAACGCCTGACCCGCGACCCGCTCAGCGAAGTGGTGCGCATCGAGCGCGAGGGCGTCAATTACTACGTCAAGCGTTACACTGGGGCGGGCAAGCACATGCGCCGCTACCTCGGCCGGCCGCGCATCAAGGCCGAATGGCAAAACCTCAAGCAGTTCGCCAAGTGGGGCATTCCCACCGCCGAAGTGGTCGCCTGGGGCCTGGAGCGCAAAGGCCTGGCGTTTGGCCGCGGGGCGATGATCACCCGCGAGCTGCCGCGCACCGAAGACCTGTCGGCCTTGGCCGAACGCAAAGACCCGCGCCTGTCAGACCCCGCTTGGGTCGACCACGTCAGCCGCCAGCTGGCGCGCCATACCCGGGTCATGCACGAGCACCGTTTTGCCCACAACGACTTGAAGTGGCGCAACCTGCTGGTCGACGACCAGGGCACGTTGTTCTTCATCGACTGCCCGACCGGCGACTTCTGGCGCGGTTTCATGTGGCGGCACCGGATGATCAAAGACCTGGCGTGCCTGGACAAGGTCGCCAAATACCACCTGTCGGCGACCCAGCGCCTGCGTTTCTACCTGCAATACCGTGGTCGCGACAGGCTCAACGCCCGCGACAAGCAGCGGATTCGCCAAGTGCTGAGCTTTTTCGAGGGAAGGGAATGACCGATTACCTGGCCAGCGCAGACCTCGCGCTGCTCAAACGCCACGGCTTGAATGATTTCGACGCGCTGTGGGCGCTGCAGCTCGATGCCGTGGACGAGCCCAACATCGGCCGCGGGGGCTGGAGCAGCGTGTTCCGCCTGGAACTCGAAGGCAAGGGCTACTACCTCAAGCGCCAGAGCGACTACCTCACCCGAACCTTGCACCGGCCATTCGGCGAGCCGACCTTCGCCCGCGAATTCCGCAACATCAGCCGCTACCAGAAGCTGCACATTCCGGCCTTGCAAGCGGTGTTCTATGGCGAGCGCAAGCAGGCCGGCGAGCACCGGGCGATCCTCATGACCCGTGCCCTGGACGAGTGGGCCGACCTGGACAGCCTGCTGGCTCAGTGGCCGCAGTTGGGCGATGCCGAACGCAACGGCATCCTCGAGGCCTGCGGCCAGTTGGCGCGCACGCTGCACAGCGCTGGCCAGGTGCACGGCTGCTTCTACCCCAAGCACATCTTCCTACGGCAACGCCGCGAAGGCTGGGATGCCCAGCTGATCGACCTGGAAAAAACCCGGCCCCTGCTGTTCGGCATGCGTGACCGGCTCAAGGACCTGGAGCCCCTGTTGCGCCGTGCGCGGGCCTGGAGCGAGGCGGATGTGCGTCACCTGCTGGCAGCCTACCTGGTGCAGCCGGCGGACAGCACGCTGGTCGGCACCTGGCTGCAACGCCTGACGCAACGCCGTCGTGAAAAAGAGGCCCGCTGATGCGTTTGTCTGAATTGAAAGAGGCCGGGCGCGCCCCGGCGTTGCCCCTGAACGTGAGCCTGGCTGATGCCGCCGGCAGCGCCGAGCTGCAACTGCTGAGCCTGCTGCGTGTGCTACCCGGCCAGCGTTATGTGGGTGCTGGTGTCTGGCGTGGCACGCCGGTGCTGGCCAAGCTGTTGGTGGGCAGCAATGCTGCCCGGCACTTCCAGCGCGAGCTGCAAGGCGTCAAGTGGTTGGCCGAGCAGGGCCTGACCACGCCCAAACTGCTGGCCGATGGTTTGAAGGAAGGGGAGGGTGGCTGGCTGCTGTTCGAGTTTCTGGATGGCGCCGAAAGCCTGGCCGATGCCTGGGCCGCCGTGGAGCACCTGCCCGTACTGGCAGACGAGCAACACGCGGTGTTGGGTGAGGCGCTGACTGCGGTGGCGCAGATGCACGCCAAGGGCTTGTGGCAGGAAGACCTGCACCTGGACAACCTGCTGCGCCATGGCGGCAAGCTGTACCTGATCGACGGCGCGGGCATCAAGGCCGAGACCCCGGGCCAGCAGTTGTCGCGCCCGCGTGTGCTGGAAAACCTCGGCGTGTTCTTCGCCCAATTGCCCAAGCGCCTTGAGCCGTTCATCGAAGAGCTGCTGGTACATTACCTGTTGGCCAATGCCGAGCACGCGCTGCCACTCGAAGCGCTGCAGAAGCAGGTGGACAAGGTGCGCAGCTGGCGCCAGAAGGACTACCTGGAAAAGGCCGGCCGCGAGTGCTCGCTGTTCAGCGTCAAGCGCAGCCTTTCGGGCCTGCGGGCGATTCGCCGCGCTGAGGTGCAGGCCATGCTGCCGGTGCTGGAGCATGCCGATGAGCTGATCGACAAGGGCCACTTGTACAAGACCGGTGGCGCCGCCAGTGTGGCCCGCATCGAGGTCGATGGCCGGCAACTGGTGCTCAAACGCTACAACATCAAGAACACCGCGCACTGGTTCAAGCGCTTCTGGCGCCCGAGCCGCGCCTGGCACTCGTGGATCGAAGGCCACCGCCTGGAATTTCTCGACATCGCCACGCCACGCCCTCTGGCAGTGCTAGAGGAGCGTGTCATGGGCCTGCGCAGCCGTGCCTACCTGGTCACCGATTATGTCGATGGCCCGGACCTGACCGCGTGCTTTGCGCCCTATGTGGAAAACGGCGAGGCACCTGAAGAGCAGGTCGACGCGCTGGTGAAGGTCATGCAGCAACTGATCCGCGAGCGCATCAGCCATGGCGACTTCAAGGGCCACAACCTGTTCTGGGACAACGGCCAGTGGTCGCTGATCGACCTCGATGCCATGTGCCAGCACGCCACCCAGCTCAGCTTCGCCCCGGCCTATGCCCGTGACCGGGCGCGGCTGCTGCGCAACTGGCCGCGTGACAGTGCCTTGCATCAGCGGCTGGACCGGTTGCTGCCGCGGTTGTCCGAATAAGCTGCTGGCAGCGCCAGCCAGTTGCTGCTGCGGCCGGTCTGGCGCACGCGGATGCGCCATTGCGCATCCTGCCAGCGCAGCACTGCCCACGCGGGCACGGTGCCGCGCAGCGTCTCAGGCAATACCAGGTGGTAGTGAGCGGCGAGCAGATGGCGGCGCACAGGTAACTGGTGGCTGCCCAGTTGCAGGTACAGCGTGGTGTTGTCCTGAAGCAGCTGGGCATCGTCTTCGGTCGCGGTGCCGTGTAACGGGGTGGTCAGGCGGCAGTCCTCCAACAGTTGCTGGATATTCGGCAACCCGTCGTACCAGAGCACTGGGGAGTCGACCACCCAACTGCCGTCCAGGCAGCGCTTGATCGGCAGCTTCAGGTACGTGTTCGGCTGGTTCGGGTCGGTGGCGCGCCAGCGTGTGCCGTCGAAGGTGACATTGAAGTAGCGTCCCAGGTTATCCCTCACGTAGTACTGCGACAGGCCGGGGCTCGCCGACTGCTGTTCGTACACGGCCTCGTCGTGCAGTGCATCGATGCGGTAGCGCAGCCTGGCTACGTCAGGGGTCGCTTCGTAATGCCGGGGCAGCGGCACCGGTGGCGGCTTGGGCAGGCCGCGCATGACCCGGCGCATCAGCCCAGAGCCTGCCATGTCGTTGATCCCCGCGGTGGCGTGGCCAAGAGCGGCGACTGCGTGATGGAGCGCGCCGTTATGGTCGGCCCGGTCGAGCGCTTCGAAACCGTCCCAGATGGAAATGCCCATGCGCCCGAACGCCAGTGCGGTCGAGCCCGCCTGCGGCAGCACCAGGGTGAGGATATCCAGCACCAGCCTGAGCACATTGACCGAAAACTCCCCCAGCAGCTCTTGATTGCTGCGGGTCACGGCATTGGCTTGGGCCATCAGGGTGTTGACCTCGGCGCGGTAGAGGGCGTCGTACAGGTTGCCGGTGATGGTCTGCAAGCTGATGTGTGAGCCCAGGCGGCCCTGTACCAGCAGTGCCTCCAGGCTTCTTCGGTTGCCCAGCGGCAAGCGTTGCAACACATAGTGGCGCAACTGCGCATCGCTGCGCACGGCGCGGATCAGCGCCCGAGCGTTGTTGTATTCACGCCAGGGGCGGCGGTCTGGCGCGTCGGGGCTGTAGACCACGATGCGGTAAGCGTGCTCTGGCGAGACCAGCAGCACGACACCTTGCAGGGTTTGCCCCTGGATCAGCATCTGCCGGGCGATCACCTGTTGTTCGTTGCGGTGCGGCCGATTGTGGCTGTCGGGTGAGTGAATGACGCAGTCGGCCCAACCATACCCCTGCTCGATCGTGCTCGGCTGAAAATGCCCGGCATAACGCGCCTTGACCGCTTCGGCGTGCATGCGCGTGCGGCACAGTTGCGCGTAGGCTTGCTGGCGCCAGCGGCCATGGGGCGAATCGAGCAGTTGGGTGCGCAGGTAGGCTTGGTAGCCGCTGCCGGCATTCAGGCGCCGTACGATCTGCTTGATCCGCAGTGGCGTCAGGGCTGGCAGCGGCTGATCCGCGTCGAGGTGCACGCGGGCGGTCAGCCAGTAATCGACGTCGAACCAGGCGATATTGAGCAGTGCCAGTTCATCCAACCGGTAGCTTTGGTTGACCAGTTCGATCGTCCCGCCCGCGTGCGGGCGGCTGGCCACGGGGATGTAGGCGCTGGTGTCGAGTGGGTTGCTGATGGGGCCAACCTGGCGGGCCAGGGTCACGCTGATCGAGATCTGCTCCGGTGCGGTGTCGATGCCGGGGTCTTGCTGCAGAAACTCGCGCAGCCGCTGGCGCACCCAGGCGAGCAGGGTGTGGCGTTGGTTGAACTGCTCCAACGTGAGGATGCCTGGCGCGGCTGCGGCGTTGATGGCCGCCACCTGCTCTTGCATGGCTTGCATGATGTGGGCAACGCCTTGCTGCGAGGTCGAGCGCAACCAGTCGGGCATGTGCTTTTCCAGCAACAGGCCATAGCGGGTGGCTACAGGCCCTTGGCTGCCGAGCTCGCGGTGCAGGTCCAGTGCGTTGCTCAGTTGGGCGTCGAGGTGTTCGATACTGCGTTGCAGGCCCTGCGCCCAGGCGGCCTGCCAGGCGGCGGTCAGGCGTTTGCCATGGGCCTCGCGAATGGCCAGGGCCTGCGCCTCGGCGAGGTCCTCGCTGAACCAGTCGTAGCGCAGGCGTTCGGCTCGGTGGGCATGTTGGCGGTCTGCGCTCACCACCAGCAGCCGGGTCAGCGGTTCGCTCTGCACCGGGTCTTCGAGGCGTTCGCATAATTCCACGTGCAAGGCGGCCAGGCTGTCGAACGCTTCGATGCCATGCACGATGCTGCACAAAAGCGCCCGCCCGACCGGTTCCTGTGCGTCGAGCAAGCGGCCCTCCGGGCCGTTCTCGGTGAGGATCAGCACGCCTGGCAAGTGGCTGCGCCAGCTGGGCGCCGAGCCCGACAGCAACGGGCGGTACAGCTGCGGGCGGCTGGCGGCGGGCAGGTGCCGACGTTGCCAGGGGTGTGGGTATTCAAGGCAGGTGGTCAACAGCCGGGCATGCTCCACAGACAAGGTCTGGTCGTGGCTGCGCAAGCGCATCTCTGTGAACAGTTGATCGCGGCGCAGGATGGCCAGGCGTGCTTGCCGGCTCAGTCCATTTTCGTCACGCGCCAGCCAATAGCTGGCCAGGCGCGCATGCAGGTCTTGGCGAAGCGTCGCGCAGAAGCGTTCGATGTGGGCGTTGAAGTCGCTTGGCAGGTTGAGCGGGCGGTCGTCGTGTCGGGCTTGCGTATCGGCCGGTGGCTTGAAGGCGCCGCCGTCGAACAGGCGGAAGCCGACCAGGTCCAGCAGGCGGAAGCGCCCGAAGTACAAGGTCCGGGCGGTGATCGCTGGGTTGGGGAACAGGGTGCTCAGGGCTTGGTCGAGGCTGTGTTCCACACCCGGCAAGGGGGGCAGTAGTGCGTCGAGTTGGCTGTCCAGCGACTGGAGGCGCAGCAGCGGTGTCATGGCCTATCTCCTGGTGAAAGGGGACCATGCTGCACCGCGTTGGCCGGGCGGCTGCGTTAACCCATTACCTCAACGCCGCCAGAAGCCGCGCAGGGCCAAGTACGCTGGCAGGCCCAGGCCGACCCAGGACAAGCCGTCCCACGCGCCGTCGCCCAGCAGTGCAGCGAACAGGCCTAGGGCACCGAGCAGGGCGATAAGTGCCGGCCAGGCGAAAATCTTAGTGGTCGATCGCGACGCGTGGCTCATGCCTTGGCCTCCCGTGGTTTACGCTGCTTGCCCCACCACAGGTACAGGCCGCTGCCGAGCACGATGAGGGTCAGCACGTCGAGCACCGCCCAGAGGATCTGCATGGGGCGCCCGCCGTAGTCACCGAAGTGCAGCGGCTGCGACAGGCCCATGGCGTCCATGTACCAGGGCCGTTCGCCGACGGCGGTTACTTGCAGGGTCTGCGCATCGATCAGCACCGGGGTGAGCAGGTGCGAGGTCAGGTGCGTAGCGCCTTTCATGAACACGGCGTAGTGGTGCTCGCTGGAAAAGCGCGTGCCGGGGAAGGCGATGAAATCCGGGCGCATGCCGGGCGCCGCGTGCTCAGCGATGGCCAACAGGCGACTGGCCGGGGCGCGTTCGGTGAGCGGCGGGGCATCACGGTAGGGGGCGACCATGGCGGCCAGGCTGTCGTTGCGCCAGGCGGCGATGACCAGGTCGGAGAGTGCGCTGATCACACCGGTGACGCCAACCGTCAGCGCCCAGGCCAGGGTCACCACGCCGATCAGGTTGTGCAGGTCGAGCCAACGCAAGCGGCGGGACTTGTCGTGGCGCACCGTGGCGAAATCCAGGCGGCGCATGAACGGCGCGTAGAGCACGGTGCCAGAAACGATCGCCACGACGAACAGCACGCCCATGAACGCCAGCAGCAACTTGCCAGGCAGGCCGGCGAACAGGTCCACGTGCAGGCGCAGCATGACCATCATGAACCCGCCGTTCGCAGCCGGCATGGCGACGGCTTCGCCGGTGCGGGCGTCGAGCATGAAGGTGTGCGACGCATTGGGTTCGGTGCCGGCGGTCGCGGCTGTGATTGCCACCACGCCGTTGCGCTCGTCCTCGTCGTAGCCGAAGTACTGCATCACCTCCCCTGGGCGGTGTTGCTCGGCCTTGAGCACCAACTGTTGCAGGTCGAGGTGCGGGGTGCCGGCGGGCATTTCGCGCAGTTGCGGTGCATCGCCGAGCAGGTGTTCCAGCTCGTGCTGGAAAATCAGCGGCAGGCCGGTGAGGGCCAGCACCATCAGGAACAGGGTGCAGACCAGGCTGCTCCAGGTGTGGATGAAGGACCAGCGGCGGATGGTTGAGCTTTTCATTTCATTTTGTTTCTCGACGTCCAGAAAGACCAAAGCCGCCCCCTGAAGGACGGCTTGGCCGGCGCGCGTGGGTTGTCAGGTCATCACCATTTGTAGGTGGCGCTGGCAACGACGCTGCGCTCATCGCCGTAGTAGCAGTAGTAACTGTCACAGGTGGAGAGGTAGTCCTTGTTGAACACGTTGGTCGCGTTGACCGCCACCGACGCGCCTTTGAGGCTGTTGTTCAGGCGGCCGAGGTCGTAGTGCACCGAGGCATCGAACACGGTGTAGGCATTGGCCTTGCCCAGGTAGGTGTTGGCCTGGTCGCCATAGGTGTTGCCCGTGTAGCGCGCGCCACCGCCGATGCCGAAACCGTCAAGCACGCCGCTGTGCCAGGTGTAGTCGGCCCACAGCGAGGCTTGCTGGTTGGGCATCAGTTGCAGGCGGTTGCCTTTGTAGTCGCCCTTTTGCACTTCGGACTTGGCCAAGGTGTAGGCAGCAGTCAGCTTGAGGTTTTCGCTGACGTCGGATACCGCTTCCAGCTCCAGGCCGCGCACTTTCACTTCGCCAGTCTGGCTGGTGACGCTCACGTTGCCGATGGTGTTGGTGACCGAGACGTTTTTCTGGGTCAGGTCATACACGGCTGCCGACAGCAACGTGTTGGAACCTGGCGGTTGGTATTTGATACCCAGCTCCCATTGCTTGCCTTCGGTCGGTTTGAACGACTCCGTGGCAGACACGGCGGCATTGCTGACCGGCTGGAACGACTCCGCATACGACAGATACGGTACAAAGCCCGAGTCGAACACATAGCTGATCGCCGCGTTGCCGCTGAATTGCTTGTCACGCTGGGTGTTGGTGGCATCGCCCTGGTTGAGGTACTTGGTGCCGGTGTGCACCCAGTCTTCCCGGCCACCCAGGGTCAGGCGCCAGTTGTTCAGTGCCATCTGGTCCTGGACATACAGGCCCGTCTGACGGGTTTTCTGGTTGTAGTCATAGAACGCCGTGGAGCGATCCGGGCGGGTGATCGGCAGCCCGTAAACCGGGTTGTTAACGTTGCTGTTCGGTACGTTGAAGCCGTAGATCGACAGGTAGTTGGTGTTGACGCGCTGGTGGTCCAGGCCGATCAGCAAGGTGTGGGTAATGTCCCCGCTGGCGAAGTCAGCCTGGAAGTTGTTGTCCACGGCGAATTGGCTGATGTCTTCGTCGACGTTGGTGGACATGCGGCTGACAGTCCCATCGTCTTGTACTGGCCCACCGCCCTCGTAGTAGCTGCCGGGGGTGATGGTCTGGAACGCCAGGTCCGACTTGGTGTAGCGCAGGTTTTGGCGGAACTGCCAGACATCGTTGATGCGATGCTCGAAGGCATAGCCCAGCGCGTAGTAGGTGCGGTCGTAGAACTCGTAGTCCGGATCGCCCAGGTTTTTGTGGTGGGAGATCTTGCCGAACGGCATGTCGATCTTGGTGCCCTGGATCGGCCGAAACTGGCTGGTGGCGCCGGTATCGTCGCGGGTGAACTGGGTCAGCAAGGTCAGCGAGGTGTCGTCGTCGATGTTCCAGGTCAGGCTCGGGGCGATGTTGTAGCGCTTGTCGTCGATATGGTCGATCTGGGTGCCGCCATCGCGGATCACGCCACTGACGCTGTACAGGAACTGACCTTGGTCGTCGATTTTGCCGGTGCTGGCGAAGTTGATCTGGCGGTGGTTGTCGCTGCCGTACTGCAGTTCGATTTCGTGGGTGCTTTCAGCTTGTGGGCGACGGCTGACCATGTCCAGCAGGCCGCCCGGTGGGGTTTGCCCATAGATCGAGGAAGCCGGGCCGCGCAGCAGTGCGAGGCGGTCGAGGTTCCAGGTTTCAGCTTTCGGGTTGGCGTACACGCCACGGGGCAGCGGCAGGCCATCGAGGAACTGGGTCGGCTCGAAGCCACGCACGCGCATCCAGTCATAGCGTGTGTCGCTGCCGAAGCTGGCAGACACGATGCCGGGCATGTAGCGCACGGCATCATCCAGGCTGTGCACGCCGCGGTCGGCCATTTGCTGGCGTGTGGCAACAGAGATGGAGCGGGGGACTTCGACCAGCGCGGTATCGGTCTTGGTGCCGGCGGCGGTGCGCTGGGCGAGGTAGCCCTCTACCGGGCCCCAGGCGCTTTCGCTGACGCTGTCGGCGTTCACGGTGGTTTCCGGCAGTGCCAGGGTGCCGTCCGGGACGGCCACCAGGCTGTAGCTGCCAACGCTGCTCTGCTGCAGCTGCAACCCAGTGCCGCGCAGGGCGGCCTGCAAGGCGCCGATGCCGTCGTACTGGCCGTTGACCGGGGCCGAGGTGCGGCCGCTGACCAGGGCCGGGTCGATGGCCAGGGCGATGCCTGATTGGCTGGCGATCTGGTTGAGGGTGCTGGCCAAGGGCGCGCTAGGCAGGTCGTAGGCGCGCTGGGCGGATTGCTCGGCGGCGAACAGGGCAGGGCTGGCCAGCGGCGCGGCCAGGCCAATGGCCAGGGCCATCAGGCTGGGGCGCAGGATACGATCGACAGTACGGGACATGCAGCGGCTCCAAGACGGATAAGTGCTAACTGCTTCCTTGCCGAGCGAGATTTCAAAAGTGACAGGGCTTGTCGAAAAAAAAGTAAAAAGACTTCAAGAACCGGCGATGCCCGTTCAAACGCCATCCGCTGTAGGAGCAGCCTTGTGCTGCGAAGAGGCCAGTGAAAGCAGCGAAGATCCACTGTGTTGTCGCGGGCCTCTTCGCAGCGCAAGGCTGCTCCTACAGTGCATTCGCGCCATAACAACAGATCACTATTTGGCCTTGACGGTCACCCACCACGGCGTATGCCGCTCGATCTGCACCGGCAGTGCCGGCTCCAGCGACGCCAGGGCTAGGTCGGTGTCGGTCAGCGGGAAGCTGCCGGTGACACGCAGGTCGGCAACTTCGTCAGCCACCCCGAGATGGCCGCTGCGGTAATGCCCAAGCGCGGCCAGCAAGTCAGCCAGGCGCACGTTGTCCACCACCAGCATGCCGCGGGTCCAGGCATCGGCGCCGACGGCGACTGTGCCGACCTGGCCAAGCCCGTTGGCATCCATGAGCACCTGCTGGCCTTCGCGCAACACCTGCTCGTCGCCACTGTTCAGCGGCATGGCCGCAACCGAGGCCTGCAGCACTTCCAGGCGTGTGCCCTGTGCCTCACGGCGTACCAGGAAGCGTGTGCCCAGCGGGCGCAGGCGACCGTCGTCGGTGCGCACCAGCAGCGGGCGTGGGTCTTGGTGGCCGGTCTCGACCGAGATCTCGCCCTGGTGCAGCACGATCACCCGTTGCTCGCCTTGGTAGTCGATATCCACCGCGGTATGGGTGTTTAGGCTCAGCAGGGTGCCGTCTTCCAGGCGCAGGGTGCGCAGCTCGCCGGTGGCGGTGCGTTGGTCGGCCAGCCAATAGTTCGGTGACAGCGAGGGGGCGCCGACCCAGGCCAGCAGTGAGCCCAGCAGCAACATCCCGGCCAGGCCGCTGCCAACCTTGCCGATGCGCCGCCGCAGCCCGGCCCGCGACTGCAGCAGTGCCTGGCGCGCAGGCCCGGCAGCGGCGCTCACGCGCTGGTCGAGGCTGCCCAGTTGGCGCCAGGCGCGGGCATGCTCTTCGCTGGCGGCGTGCCAGCGCATGAACGCGTTGCGCTCATCAGGCGTGCCGCTGCCTTCATCCAGGCTCAGCTTCCAGGCGATGGCCGCTTCCAGGACGCGGGACGATACCGGTGAGCCGTTCACGTCGGCTCCCCGTACAAGGCCACATAGCACTGGCGCAGGCCTTGGGCGATGTACTGGCGTACCCGCGATACCGAAACGCCAAGGCGCTCGGCGATTTCGGCATGGCCCATGCCGTCCAGGCGGTTGTACAGGAAGGCCGCCCGCGCTTTGCTCGACAGTTTGCCCAGCAGACGGTCGATGGCTTTGAGGTCTTCGAGAATCAGGTGCTGGGTTTCCGGGGAGGGGTGTTCGGCTTCGGGCAGCAGGGCGAGTTCGGCCAGGTAGGCCTGCTCCAGCGCGGTGCGGCGGAAATGGTCGAACATCAGCCCTTTGGCCACGGCGGCCAGAAAGGCGCGTGGCTCGCGGGGCGTTTCCAGCCGATCACGGCCGAGCAGGCGCACGAAGGTGTCCTGGCTCAGGTCTTCGGCACGCTGACGGCAGGCCATGCTGCGTTGCAGCCAGGCGAGCAGCCAACTGCGATGGTCGCGGTAAAGCGCACCGACCAGCTCGGCGTGTGGGCTGTGTGCAGAAGACAAGCAGCGTCCCCCCGGAACGAATGCATTAACTAACGATAATTATTCGCGATTGTTGCAGAGGCAGGGGGCGGGGCGCAATGGACGCTTATCGGATTGCCACTATGGTGGGGGCGCTGCCGGGTGTAATGATTGGGTGATTTGGCGCCTGTGAGATCGAGCGCCGCCCGCGCGGCGCATCGCGAGCAACGCTCGCTCCTACGTTTGTTTCGGGCCAATTATTCCTGGGGCATATGCGCGCGACCGCTTTGTATGTTCGACGCGATAACGCGCCATGCGCCAAGGCGGTCGCGCGCGCCTGTCACAGGCGTTACTGGCCAAAAATAAACGTAGGAGCGAGCGTTGCTCGCGATGCGCCGCGCGGGCGGCGCTCGATCTCACAGGCGCAACAACACTCAAGCCCTACAAACCGTGACTATGCACCTTACGCCGACGCCACCCCCGCAACCGCTGCTCCAGCTGCAACGGGCTGTCCAACTGCTGGCGGCGGGCCTGGCTGAACAGGATCAAAGCCAGCTCAGCAGTCACCTGAGCATCGGCACTGGCATGGTGGCGCTCTTCCACCTGCAGGCCAAAACGCGCAACCCAGTCATCCAGCCCGGCTTCGCGCAGCACCGTGTCGGGGTTGAGCATCGGCGCCAGTTCGGCAACATCGAGAAACGGCAACTGCAGGCGATAGCCCAGGCTTTCTTTCAGCGCGCGGGCGAGCATGCGCTGGTCGAAGGGCGCATGGAACGCCAGCACTGGGCTATCGCCAATGAAGTCGAGCAGGTCGAGCAAGGCCTCGACCGGGTCGCAGCCGGCCGCCAGGGCACTGGGCCCCAGCCCGTGGATCAACACGCTGGCGTTGGTCTTTTGGGTCGGGCGGTACAGGGTGCGTTCAAACTGCTGGGCAAAGTCGATGGCGCCGTCTTCGATGGCCACGGCGCCAATCGACAACACCTGGTCACGGTTGGGGTTGAGGCCGCTGGTTTCCAGGTCCAGCACCACCCAGCGCTGTTCACGCAACGTGCACACCCCCAGCGCCGACGGCTTGGGCAACTGCGCCAGGCGCTGGCGCGAGGCGTCGTCCAGGTCGGGCATGCTGGGGCGTAGCCAGGCGAACAGGCTCATAGCTGGTACCGCAAGGCCAGGCTGCTTTGCAGGCGCTGCGCCTGGCGCAGCGACTCCCGCAGAATGCGCCGGTCCAGGTGGTTGAGGCTGTCTGGGTCGACGCGGTTGGAGTAGGGCAGGTTATCGCGTGTCTGGCGCTGGTGCTGCTGCATGCGGGTTTGCTGGATGAAGTGGTAAGCCTCTTCATACGCTGCGCCGTCGAGTGGCTCGATGACGCCTTTCGTCACCAGTTGGCGCAAGCGCTCGAGGGTGTTGCAGGCACCGATGCCATTGGCCAGGGCCAGCAACCGCGCGCCATCGACGAAGGGCGTCAGGCCCTGCACCTTGAGGTCGAGGGTAGCGGCCTTGTCATTGCCTTGGCGGGTCAGCACGAATTCACGCAGGCGGCCCACGGGTGGGCGCTGGCGCAGGGCGTTGTCGGCCATCATGCGCTGGAAGAGGCGGTTGTCGGCCACCTGCGCCAGCAGGCTGTGGCGCAGTTGTTCGCAGCCTTGCTCGTCGCCCCAGACCACACGCAGGTCGAAATAGATGCTCGAAGCCAGCAGGTTTTCCGGGCTGGCCTCGCGGACGAAGCCGGCAAAGCGCTGTGCCCATTCGCTGCGTGACAGGCACAGCTCGGGGTTGCCGGCCATGACATTGCCCTTGCACAGGGTAAAACCGCACTGGGCCAGGCATTGGTTGATGTACTGCGCCAGTGGCAGCAGGCGGGCGCGGACCGCGTCGGCTTCGGCGCTGTCGCGGGCTTCGAACAGGATGCCGTTGTCCTGGTCGGTGTGCAGGGTCTGCTCGCGCCGCCCTTCGCTGCCGAAACACAGCCAGCTGAAGGGCACGCCTGGGTCGCCGCGCTCGGCCAGGGCCAGTTCGATGACCCGGCAGACGGTGTGGTCGTTCAGCAGCGTGATGATCTGGGTGATCTGCGTCGACGAGGCGCCGTGGGCGAGCATGCGCTCGACCAGTTGGCTGATTTCACCGCGCAGGGAAACCAGGGTTTCCAGGCGTGGTGCATGACGAATGGTACGCGCCAGGTGCACCAGGTCGACCCGTTGCAGGGAGAACAGGTCACGTTCGGAGACCACCCCGCACAGGCGCTGGTTGTCCACCAGGCAAACATGGGCGATGTGCCGCTCGGTCATGGCCATGGCGGCGTCGAAGGCGCTGGCCTGCGGGCTGAGGTAGAACGGTTTGGCGGTCATGTGCTGCTCGATCGGCGCACCCAGGTGGGCATCCGCGGCGGCTACCACCTGGCGCAGGTCGCGCAGGGTGAAGATGCCGATCGGGTAGCGTGCGGGGTCGACCACGACAATGCTGCCGACCTGCTGCTCGTGCATCAACCGCACGGCGTCGCGCAGCGGCATGTCGGGGCTGCAGACCACCGGGTGACGCATGGCCAGTTCGCCCAAGGGGGTATTCAACGAGTACTGGGTGCCGAGGGTTTCCACGGCACGTTGGCGCACTTGCTGGTTGACCTGGTCGAGCAGGCTGCTGACCCCGCGCAGGGCGAAGTCGCGGAAAGCTTCCGACAAGGAGAACACGCGGATGAACGCGGCCTTGTTCAGTTGCAGACAGAAGGTGTCCTCACCGGCCAGGTGCTCGGTGCGGGTGGCACGCTCGCCCAGCAGCGCGGCCAGGGGGAAGCACTCGCCGCTGGTGATCTCGAAGGTGGTTTCCACCCCGGGTTTGACCAGGTGCTGGCGCTCGCCCACGACGCGCCCCTGCTTGACGATGTAGAAGTGTTCGACCGGGCCATCGGCGGGTTTGACGATGCTTTCGCCGCTGGCATAGAAGCGCAGCTGGCACTGCTCGACCAGATACGCCAGGTGGCCGTGCTCCATCTGGTTGAACGGGGGGAAGCGCTGCAGAAACTGCAACGTGCCTTGTATGTTCTGTAGCACAGCCGTCCTGCCCGCCTGGCTGTAGGCGTCCTTTTTACTCATGAAGCTGACCGTATCGCTACGCCGAACTATATATATCTATATATAGGTGCCGGCCTTGTTGTTCTCGGTCCCCATGGTCGGCTGGCTGCGCTGTGGTGCCCATTGGACGTAAGTCTATGAGCGGCGTGTGATCAATATCGCAAGATGCGGTCTTACCGTGAGCACGACTTTTTGACGAGATGACCATGGTTGAGCATGACGACCTCCTGAGTGACGCCGAACGCGAGGCACTGGCCGTGGTAAGTGCGCCTGTTGCGCCCCGACCGGTGGTGCTGGTGGTCGATGACAATGCCGTGAACAGGAAGGCGCTGAGCTACTACCTGAAAAGCAGAGGCATCGATTGCATGACGGCCGATGGTGCTCTGGAAGCGCTGTGGAAGCTGCACTGGGAACCCAGAATTGCCCTGATGATTACTGATCTGCGCATGGAACCCAAGGATGGAATGGCGTTGATCCGGCAGATTCGTGAGTCGAGGTGGGCTGCGTTGTCGATCATCGTGGTGTCGGGTGACACCGATGTGAAAGAGGCGGTGGATGTGATGCACCTTGGGGTGGTGGATTTTCTGCTCAAACCTGTGGATCTGGAGAAACTGCTGAGGTTAGTGAAGCAGGAGTTAGGGCTCAAGTAGGTCGGTTGCTTGTGCCATAGCATTCGCGGGCACGCCCGCTCCCACAAGTACCCCACTGCATGCGAGCTGAGTGGGGTACCTGTAGGAGCGGGCTTGCCCGCGAATGGGCCGCGCAGCGGCCCCTTGCGATTTACAGCCCGTTACGCGCCTTGAACTCGCGACGACGGCGGTGCAGTACCGGCTCGGTATAACCGTTCGGCTGCTTGCCACCTTCGATCACCAGCTCCACAGCCGCCTGGAACGCGACGTTATCGTCGAAGTTCGGCGCCATCGGGCGGTACAGGGCATCGCTGGCGTTCTGCTGGTCAACCACCACCGCCATGCGCTTGAGGCTTTCCAGCACCTGCGCCTCGCTGACCACGCCATGGCGCAGCCAGTTGGCCAGCAACTGGGCCGAGATGCGCAGGGTGGCGCGGTCTTCCATCAGGCCGACGTTGTTGATGTCCGGCACTTTCGAGCAACCCACGCCCTGATCGATCCAGCGCACCACGTAACCGAGGATGCCTTGGGCGTTGTTGTCCAGCTCGTTGCGGATCTCTTCGTCCGACCAGTTGGTGTCGGCAGCCAGCGGGATGGCCAGGATGTCGTCGACCGACGCCGGGGTGCGCGTAGCCAGCTCGCGCTGACGTGCCTGCACATCGACCTTGTGGTAGTGCAGGGCATGCAGGGTCGCGGCAGTCGGCGAAGGTACCCAGGCGGTGTTGGCGCCGGCCAGCGGGTGAGCGATCTTCTGCTCAAGCATGGCGGCCATCAGGTCGGGCATGGCCCACATGCCTTTGCCGATCTGCGCACGGCCTTGCAGGCCGGTGGCCAGGCCCACGTCGACGTTGTTGTTCTCGTAAGCGCCGATCCACTTCTCGTTCTTCATGGCGCCTTTGCGCACGACAGCGCCGGCTTCCATGGAGGTGTGGATTTCGTCACCGGTGCGGTCGAGGAAGCCGGTGTTGATGAACGCTACGCGCTCGGCGGCGGCCTTGATGCAGGACTTGAGGTTGACCGTGGTGCGGCGCTCCTCGTCCATGATGCCGACCTTGACGGTGTTGCGCGGCATGCCCAGCAGGTCTTCGACCTGGCTGAAGATTTCGGCGGCAAAGGCCACTTCTTCAGGGCCGTGCATCTTCGGCTTGACGATGTACACGCTGCCGGTGCGGGTGTTCTTGCGGGTGGTGTTGCCGTTGAGGTTGTGCAGGGCGATCAGGTTGGTGAACAGCCCGTCCTGGATGCCTTCCGGGATTTCGTTGCCCTGGGCATCGAGGATCGCCGGGTTGGTCATCAGGTGACCCACGTTGCGCACGAACAACAGCGAACGACCGTGCAGGGTGACGCTGCCACCGTTAGGCGCGGCGTACTCGCGGTCTGGGTTCATGGTACGGGTGAAGGTCTTGCCACCCTTGTTCACGCTTTCAGCCAGGTCGCCTTTCATCAGGCCCAGCCAGTTGCGGTAGACGATGACCTTGTCATCGGCGTCTACAGCCGCAACCGAGTCTTCGCAGTCCATGATGGTGGTCAGTGCCGATTCCATCAGGATGTCTTTGACGCCGGCGGCATCGGTGCTGCCGACCGGGGTGCTGGCATCGACCTGGATTTCGAAGTGCAGGCCGTTGTGCTTGAGCAGCACGGCGGTCGGCGCGGCGGCGTCACCGACGAAGCCGATCAGTTGTGCGTCGTCACGCAGGCCGCTGTTGCTGCCCCCCTTGAGGGCGACCACCAGCTTGCCGCCCTGGATGCTGTAGGCGGTGGAGTCGACATGCGAGCCCGCAGCCAGTGGCGCGGCTTCGTCGAGGAAGGCGCGAGCGAAGGCGATGACCTTGTCGCCACGCGCTTTGTTGTAACCCTGGCCTTTCTCGGCGCCGCCTTCATCGCTGATGGCATCGGTGCCATACAGGGCGTCGTAGAGCGAGCCCCAGCGGGCGTTGGCGGCGTTCAGGGCGAAACGGGCGTTCATCACCGGCACGACCAGCTGCGGGCCGGCCATGCGGGCGATTTCTTCGTCCACGTTTTGTGTGGTGGCCTGGAAATCGTCGGCTTGTGGCAGCAGATAGCCGATTTCCTGGAGGAAGCTTTTGTAGGCTACGGCGTCATGGGCCTGGCCTTTGCGTGCCTGGTGCCAGGCGTCGATCTTGGCTTGCAGCTCGTCGCGCTTGGCGAGCAGGGCTTTGTTCTTTGGAGCGAGGTCATTGATGATCTTCTCTGCACCTGCCCAGAACTGCTCGGCGACGATGCCGGTCCCTGGGATGGCTTCGTTGTTCACGAAGTCGTACAGGACCTTGGCGACCTGAAGGCCACCGACTTGAACGTATCCAGTCATTGCTTGCCTCACTCTGCTCAGCTATTTCGCTCTTCTGTATTAAGCCTGTAGCGCTTCTCTAAACACGGCACCAGTGCATGCCCTGGGTGAATGAACCCTAGGGCGGCTGGGTGCGGCCTGCCAGACGGGCTGGCGGGCAGTGTGCGTATTTTCACAGGCGCCTTGGCAGACATCCAAACGACGTTTTGTAGTCCGCGCCACGGGATACTACATGAAGCAGTAGGCGGGGCAAAATCAGACTAAAAGCGTCGTTGTGCGACCCGTTGGTCGCGTATGGTCACGCTGGGAGTGGGTATGTTCGCAAAAAACAGGTGGATTGTTCCAGATAAATCTTGAAACAGTACACGATTCGTTATGTCGATTGCCCTGCGGCAGGTTGCCGCGCCTTGCCTATACTCAATCGATCCCCCGGTTTATCGCCGCCCAGCGCGGTTCGACGCAGAGGAAGGGCTTGTGGATCATCTTGTACTCACTGTGATTGCCCCTGACAAGGCCGGGCAGGTCGAACGCATTGCCCAATGCATCGCCGACCACAGCGGCAACTGGCTGGAAAGCCGCATGTCACGCATGGCCGGGCAGTTTGCTGGCATTTTGCGGGTGGCGGTGCCGGCAGAAAATTACACAGAGCTGGTGGCGTCGTTGCAGGGCTTGGCGCGGTATGACATTCGCGTGCTGATTGCCGAGAGCGGCATCGAGCCCTCGTGCACCTGGAAGCCGATCGCCATGGAGCTGGTGGGCAATGACCGGCCGGGGATCGTGCGTGATATCACCCGGCTGCTGGCCGAGCTTGGGGTGAACCTGGAGCGTTTTACCACCGAAGTGCGGCCTGCACCGATGAGCAGCGAGCCGCTGTTTCATGCCAATGCGCTGTTGGCCTTGCCGTTGACGTTGTCGCTGGATGAGCTGCGGCAACGGTTGGAGAGTTTGGCGGATGATTTGATGGTGGAGTTGGAGTTGCGGGCGGAGGATTGATTTGAGATTGCCGGGTCCGCTTTGCGGCCCATTCGCAGCACAAGGCTGCTCCTACAGGTACCGCGCAACCTCTGTAGGAGCAGCCTTGTGCTGCGAATGGGCCGCGAAGCGGACCCCAGGGTTATCCCCCATTTCACAGGTACGGCCCTGTGGATAACCTGGGGGCGCACCTCTCCAGCCCAGGTAACATGCGCCTTGCAAGGTTTTGATCAAAAAACGCCCAATAATCAGCAGCTTGTGCACAAAGCACGGGGACGAGGGTGTGGATAACCTCTGGAGATGTCTCTGCAGGCCACGAACTACATGGGCTGCAGAGTTTTGATTATTTTTTGATCAAGCGCGTTTGCGCAAATTCAACCAGGCATCGACGCTATAAATCGCCAAACCCGCCCAGATGAACATGAACGCCACCAGGGTGCTCGACGACAAATGCTCGTCAAACAGCAACACTGCCTGCAGCAACACCAGCGTCGGCGCCAGGTACTGCAGGAAGCCCAAGGTGGTATACGGCAGGTGGCGTGCGGCGGCGTTGAAGCACACCAGCGGTACTAGGGTCACTGGCCCTGCCGCCATCAACCACAACGCTTCACTGCTGGTGTAGAACGCGCCCTGTGCGCTCAGGGCAGCGGGGTGCAGCAACATCCAGCCAAGGGCCAGCGGCACCAACATCCAGGTTTCCACCACCAGGCCCGGCAGCGCTGCCACCGGCGCCTGTTTGCGGATCAACCCATAAAAGCCGAAGCTCAGCGCCAGCACCAGCGACACCCAGGGCAGGCTGCCCACTTGCCACACCTGCTGGGCCACCCCCACGGTCGCCATGGCCACCGCCAGCCATTGCAGGCGGCGCAGGCGCTCGCCGAGGATGAGCATGCCCAGCAACACGTTGATCAGCGGGTTGATGTAGTAGCCCAGGCTGGCTTCGAGCATGCGGCCGTTGTTCACGGACCACACATACGTCAGCCAGTTACCCGCGATCAGCGCGCCGCTCAGGGCGAGGATGGCCAGCCTGCGCGGGTTGTTGCGTAATTCGCGCCACCAGCCAGGGTGCTTCCATACCAATAGCAGCAACGAACCGAACAACGCCGACCAGAGCACCCGGTGGACGATGATCTCCACGGCGGGGACGCTCTGGATGGCCTTGAAGTACAGGGGGAACAGGCCCCAAATGATGTAGGCGCTGAGGCCCAGGATGTACCCGCGTTGCGGGTTTGCGGCGTGCATGCAGAATCCTTGCTTAGGTAGCTAAATAAAGCGACGCCTATTGTAGACAGAGGTCAGCACACATCTAGAACAATTTCAGCGGTTGTTCATCGAGGGCCGCCATCTGCTCGCGCAGTGCCAGAATTTGGTCGCCCCAGTAGCGCGGTTGGCCAAACCAGGGGAAGCTGCGCGGGAAGGCCGGGTCGTCCCAGCGACGGGCCAGCCAGGCGCTGTGGTGCAATTGGCGCAAGGCTCGCAAGGGCTCGATCAGGGGCAGCTCGCGTGGGTCGAAGTCGTGGAACTCGTTGTAGCCGTCGATCAGCTCTGCCAGTTGGCCGAGGCGTTCCTCGCGGCTACCAGCGAGCATCATCCACAGGTCTTGCACCGCTGGGCCCATGCGGCAGTCGTCGAGGTCGACGACGTGATACACCTCGTCGCGATGCATCAGGTTGCCGGGGTGCAGGTCGCCGTGCAGGCGCATCACCTTGTGCGGGGTGCGCGCGTAGATGTCCTCGACCCGCTTCAGCAGGTCGCGGGCGACGGACTCAAAGGCAGGTAGCAATTCCCGCGGTACGAAGTTGCCCTCAAGCAGGGTTTGCAGTGACGCGTGGCCAAAGTTGTCCACAGCCAATGCTTCGCGGTGCTCGAACGGGCGTGTCGCGGCCACGGCGTGCAGGCGGCCGAGCAACTGGCCGAGGCGATACAGCTGGTCGAGGTTGCCGGGCTCCGGGGCATGGCCGCCGCGGCGGGGGAACAGGGTGAAGCGAAAACCCTGGTGCTCGAACAGCGTGCGGCCGTCGTGCTGGAGAGGCGCGACCACCGGCACTTCACAATCGGCAAGCTCAGCGGTGAAGCGGTGCTCTTCGAGGATGGCCTCATCGCTCCAGCGGCCTGGGCGGTAGAACTTGGCGATCAGCGGCTGTGAGTCTTCGATGCCCACCTGATAGACGCGGTTCTCGTAGCTGTTCAGCGCCAGGATCCGGGCGTCGCTGAGAAAGCCAATGCTTTCCACGGCGTCCAGGACCAGGTCGGGGGTGAGGGTAACGAAAGGGTGAGACATGAAGGCTCCGCAGGGGCATGGGGCATAGCGCCCGCATTGTAATGACGCTCTGAGCGCCCAGCGTCCCCCAATCGGTTCGCAGGCGCAAGCGATCGAATAGGCACGCTGACCCGCCGGGTACCTAGCATTTCTGCCAGTACCCACAAAAAGGATGCTGGCTTACTGTCCTGCTCATCGCTCTCGCATATCGGCAGTTGCGCACGAACGGTTCATAGATCCCGGGTTCGCTTGGTCATATCGGCCACTGGAGCACCGGGGCGGTTGTCACCTGCGCATGTGCGCGGAGTGGCTTCGACAAGGAGAAGATTCATGCGCCGTCTTGCTGCGTTCGGTCTTGCTGCACTGCTGATAAGCCTGGTGGGATACATGAGCCTCGCACCTTCGCAGGAGCGCTCGAAAACACGACAGGCAACGCCTGAACAGTGCCAAGCGCCTGCCTATGAAAAGCCCGCTGCTGGAGAAACCCCCTACAGCCAGGACAGTTTGGTGACCAATGTTGGCAGGGCCTTCCAATGCAAAAACGACAGAGAGGGTACTGTCGGTGCCTGGCAGTGGTGTAATCAGCCACCTTACTCCCCCGGTGAGGCATTCAACGGTAGCGACCTCTGGCGCGATGCGTGGAACGACCTTGGTGCTTGTAATGCTCAGCCCCAGACCAACACCCTGGAACTGTCATTCACCACAGTGGCGGGCAAGGTACCGTTCACGGCATCGGCGCAAGGGGTCGGGCCGGCAGGGCGGCGCAACCTTGAGGTCAGTGGCGTGCTGCGCTGCAAAAAAGAGACGATTCCGTTCTCGGGGCGTTCTGATGAAGTGCTGACTTTGCCTGACCTTCCTGCCTGCAAGTACGACCTGATCATGAACGAAGCGCAGGGTTACCTGCCGCTGACCACGCCTACCCAGGTCGAATTCAAACCTGACACGCCAGAAAAGATCAGCTTCGAGGTCAAGTTTCGCCAGCCACTGGACCTGAGCAGGCTAGTAACGCTGCCAGGTGTGAAGGTGGAACTGTTCGCCAGCGGCTTGTATCAACCACGGCAGATGGCGATGGGCAACCGGGTGCTTTACGTCGGCTCCAGTGCCATCCCCGTCTACACCTATGAAGCGCGCACGGCCGGGTTCATCTATGCGATCCCGCTGGACGAGGCCGGTAAGCCAACAGGGGTGTACTTGCTGGCCTCAGGGCTGGAAGAGCCGCATGGCGTGGTGTACCGCGATGGCGACCTGTATTTCTCGACCTCCGGCAAATTGTATCGGGTGCGCAATGTCGATGAGCACTATCGTGATGCTAAGCCTGAAGTGGTGATGAACTTCCCCGCCGACGACACCGCCTTCCCGCTTGCCCGGCCTGGTCAGCGTATCTGGCACCAGAAGCATCCGTTGCACTTCAACCCGATTGATCCATTGGACAAGGGTCTTTATACCGCCGTCGGTATTCCCTGCAATACCTGCATCATTCCGCCAGATGGGCGTTACGGCACCGTCTTGCGCTATGACATCGAAAACGCCACCTCGCGGGTGCTGGCCAGAGGCGTGCGCAACGCGGTCGGCTTCACCTGGCACCCGGACGGCAAGATCTGGTTCACCGATAACAACCGGCAGGGCTACCTGAACTCCGACGAAGTCAACTTGATCAGCCAGGAAGGGCAGCATTTCGGCGTGCCATATTTCTACGGCCGCGATGTGCCTGGGTTTACCCAGGAGGAATACCAGGAGCCAGGCTCTATCGTGCCGCCATTGGCCGATGGGGCGATCGTTTCGGACAAGCCATTGCACCTGCTCAAGCCTGAAGATTATCAGGCGCCCGCCTATGAACTGGGCAGCAACACCGCACCGCTGGGCATCGAATTCTGGAACGGGTTCTACAACGACGCCGCCAATCTCCAGCGCCTGCTGGTGGCCGTGCATGGCACAGGGATCAAGGCCAGCCCAGGCATGGAGCTGCGCATGCTCACAGTCAAGGACGGACGTGAGGTTATCAACCAGATCCCGCTGGTAACGGGTTGGGGAGGCTCGACAGAACACTTCAATGTGTATTGCCTGGACGATTCGTGCCTGGGTCGCCCAGCCGACATGTTGCCATTGAGCGACAACTCGCTGCTGGTGTCCGACGACTTGGCCGGGGTGATCTACCGGATCACCTTCGACTCCACGCAAGTGATAGGCAAGAGCCTGCTCAAACTGCAACCCACTGCGGCGCCAAGCCCCGAGGTACGGCCACTGATGATCAGTGGCACGCTCAAGGGCAGCGATGGACGCAGCCGGCGTTTCGATGTCGCCTGGGGTGAGTCGCCACTGAGCATCAAGGGCCTGGCTGCCGGCACGTATACGGTCACGCTGGACAACGTCGGTGAGCTGATACCCAGCCAGCGCCAGCAGCAGGTGACGCTGAGTGACTCGCCGAACGCGCAGGTCGTGCAACTCGCCTACATCGAACGGCCACCGTTCCAACCCGTCAAGGCCACCGTGGTTGCACCGGCCAAGCCTGCATTCAGTGGCGAGGCGCCGGAGCAATGGGAAGTCACCCTGATCAGCGACGGGGAGGCGCAGGTCATCAAGGTGCCATGGGGCAGATCCCATGACGTGCTGCTACCAGTCGGTGAGCACAAATTCAACTTCCCTTACTACCAGGGCGAACTGCCTGAGCCGACCCAGCAGGTCGTGAACATCGATGAAGAAAGCCGGGATGCGGTGAAGGTGCAGATGCGCTACCAGCACGTCGCCGAACTCGGCAAACAGGTTGTGGCGACCACCTGTGCGAAGTGCCACACCGTGCAGTACTTCCAGGATGCCAACAAGGCCATCAACTGGAGCCTGGCGGGCAAGGAAGCATTGGTACAGCAGATCCTCGGCATGAGCGTGAGTGGGCATTGCGATGCGTCTTGCTCGGGGCAGATTGCGGATTACTTCTATGACGAACTGTGGGCCGGCTATCTGGACCCTGGGCAAGCATACGGCAAGCGGCAACTGCGCCTGCTGACGCGTGACGAGTATGTGAACAGCGTGCACGACCTGTTTGCCGTGCACGTGCAGGCCGATGCGTTGCCGGCCGACAAGTTTGATAAAGCGTTCAAATACGTCGGGGAGGCAGATCTGGGGATGATCAACGCCGAAGACCTGAAGACGCTGTATGACGTGGCGTGGAATGTGGCAGGCAAGGTCGACCCGCAATGGCTGGCTCAGCAGAGCGTCGAAAGCCTCGGCCATCGCGTCTTCCGACGGCCACTGAGCCCGGATGAGTTGAGCCGTTATGAGGCCGTGAAGGCTGACCATGATGATGCCTCGCTGGTCGCAGCATTGCTGTTGTCACCTCACTTCCTGTACCGCTCCGAATTGGGCGTAACAGATGGCCGGACATCCGGCACCTATCAGTTGACCGCCAACGAACGAGCGACAGCGCTTTCTTACGCAATGCTGGGTACCACGCCGAGTGAAGAGCTCATGCGCAAAGCCGAACAAGGCCAGCTCGAGACGCCCGAGCAGATGGGGGCGCAGGCTCAGCAGATGCTGATGAGTGAGCAGGGCATCGCACAGTTCAACCGCTTCATCAGCTACTACATCAAGACCAGCCGCGATATCCAGGAAAAGCCCGGGCTGGCGCCTGAGGTCATCCAGAGCATGCGACAGGAGCAGGCACGTCTGGTGGGGGAGGTGCTCAAGAGCGGCGGGGCATTCAATGCACTGTTCAACCCTGGGTATACCTTCCTCAATCAAAGGTTGGCAGAACAGTACGCGATTGCGGGCGTGACCGGCGACGACATGCGCAAGGTCACGGTCGATGAACGAAGGGGTGGGCTGTTGCACCTGGGCGCTACCCAGGCGGCCACCTCTGACTACCAGGCTACCTCTCTGGTCAAGCGCGGCATCATGATCCGTGAGCAGCTGCTGTGCCGGGAGTTCGGTGCGCCGGTCGATGCCGACCCGCAAGAGCCGCAGTATCCGCCAAGGGCGATCACAACCCGCGAGCGTTGGGACCTGGTCAACGGCGAGCAGGCCTCGGAGGGCCGTTGCTGGCAGTGCCACAAGTACATGAACGACACCGGTTCCAGCATGGAAAACTACGATGCGTCCGGGCGTTATCGCGAAACCGAGCCGGCTTACAACCATGCGCAGTTCCCGGTGCAGGTGAACATTGATGCCGCAGGGCCGTTCATCAGCAACACGGGCCTGGAGAACTGGGCAAGCGTCCACAACGTGCGCGATATCGCTCGGCTGCTGCCCACTAACCTGACGGCGCAAACCTGCATGGCCGACAGCTATTTCCGTTTCATGTTCGGCAACAAAGTGTCTGCAGGGTCGGTGGGCACGTTGAAGGCTGCCGCCGAATCGCTCAAGACCAACGGTTCGTTAATCCAGATGATTCGCGAGCTGGCTACCTCACCTGTGTTCCTCAAGCGCCAAGAGGAGAATTGACATGGACATCCTGAAGAGCCGTCGGCGTTTCCTGATGCAATTGGCTGCGGCGGGTACGCTGTTGCCGCTGAGCAGCAGTGGGTTTGCGAAGTACCTGTTGCAAGAGACGAAGGAGCAGCCTCAACTGAAGGTAGTGTTCTTCGTCGTGCCGGATGGGCTTGCAGTCGACTCCTACAGTGGGAGCGCGCACAACAGCGATGGCTTGTGGTTTCCTAAGGCCGCCCGGAGTGCAGATACCGATACCGGTGATTTCACACTCAACCTAGTCAGCCAGGAACTGGCGGATTATCGCAGCCAGTCGCTTTACCTGCAGGGCTTGATCCTGGGGCCTGGTAACATTGGCCATGATGGATGGAAATTTGTCTTGCGCGATACGTCAGGAAGCAAGAGCTCTATCGATAGAGTGCTTGGTGATGCCATGCCAGGTACCCAACCCAGCCATCGCAGTCTGTTCGCCGGGCCTCATGCCGGGATCGACAACACGCCCTGGTACGTCTCGTGGGACGACAACAAGATCAGAACGCCGCAGCAGGACCCGGTGCGCCTGAACGAATCGGTATTTGGCGGCACCGCCCGCGCGGTACGCGACCTCCAGGTGCGTAACGCCCATGTATTCGACCCGATCCGCGCTGATATCGCCGAGCTCCGTGGGCGTCTGGCCGGTGCCCAGCGAGAGAAGCTGGTCACCCATCTTGATTCGCTGGAGCAGGTGGTCAAGGACATCGAAGGTGCGGTGCCTTCAGACTGCGGGCCACTGACGCTGGACCAGCACCCCATCAGTTCGGCGCAATTCCGTAACCAGGTGCAGCAAAGCCATCATAAGGTTGTGGCGGCAGCGCTGGCCTGCGGGGTGACCCGTGTCGCAACCGTGCAGATTGGGCGTTCGGCGGAGTCGCTGAACATTCTTGATGTGAGTGCCAGCACCAACCCCCATGATTGCGCTCACCGTTATGCTGGCGAGAGAGAATGGCGGGAGTCAAGGCAATGGTATGTGCGACAGGTGAAGCTGTTCATGGACGAGCTCGCCAAATACGATGACCCGCATGTGCCTGGCGACAAACTGCTCAAGCACACGTTGGTTGTACTCACCAGCGAGATGGCCGACGGTGCTCCGGAGCACATGGTCGATATGCCGCTGGTACTGATGGGGGGCGCCAGCGGGCTGCTAAATGTTGGTAACGGCAACGGTCGCTATTTCAACATCAAGAGCCAAGGTGATCGTTCGCACTGGGCCAAGGGTAGCTTGGTTGACATGCAACGCATATGGTCGACCATCGCGCTAGCGGCGGGCACCACGGTGCCCTATCCCGGCGATGTGTCGCCGGTGACAGGGATCTTCAGCAACGTGTCTTGATTCAGGCCGGTACCCCAAGCAGCACGCTGGAAGGATGGAACTGGGCACGTACCGGCTCGCCGGCCAACAGCTGTTGTTGTGCCAGCCAGTCGGCCTCGGCGAAGGCGCACAAGGTCTGCCCGTTGGCCAGGCTCAGGCGTACCTCGCTGGGGCCTTGGGTATCGGCCAGCACTTGCTCAATGGTGGCCGTCAGGCAGTTGCTGCCGGCTTCGACCTCATCGTCGCTGGCCAGCAGCTGTACCCAGCCGGCCTTGAGCAACGCCACCACGTGGATACCTAGTGTCAGTTCCAGGCGTGCGGTGCTGTCGTGGGTGATCAGCGCATCGATCTCCAGGCCACCACCCAATGCCAGGCTGACGCGATCATGGCGCCCCTCACGACGAAGGCCGCTGACTTCGCCCTGCAGCTGGTTGCGCGCGCTGGTGCGCAACATCAGGCGCCCGAGCAGGTCGAGGTCGGTGGATTCCTCGGCGGCTTCGAGCAGCTGCGCCTGCAGGTTCTGCAAGCGCTGGTACAGCCGTAGCACGCGGCCGCCTTCGGCCGACAGGCGTGCGCCACCGCCGCCACGCCCGCCGGTGCTGCGCTCGACCAGCGGCTGGCTGGCGAGGTTGTTGAGCTCATCGATGGCGTCCCAGGCGGCTTTGTAGCTGATGCCGGCAGCCTTGGCGGCGCGGGTGATCGAGCCTTGCTCGGCGATGTGCTGGAGCAAGGCAATGCGTTGCGGGCGGCGGGCGATGTGCTGGGTGAGGAGAGCGGGCAGGGACATGATGGCGCCTATCTGAGACTGACCCGTCAAGCTTGCCCCGGTTTTGCCGTGCGTGCCAGGCAATACACATCGACCCTGCATGCACCGGCCCTGCATAGCACGGCGGCGATGGCTTGCGCGGTGGCTCCCGTGGTCAGCACGTCATCAACCACGGCCACATGCAAGCCTTTGAGCGCGTGTTCGTCGGCCACGGCAAAGGCTCGCTGCAGATTGCGCTGGCGCGCTTTGGCATCCAGGCTCTGCTGCGCCGGCGTTTCGCGTGTGCGCAGCAATAGTCGCTCGTCGCAGTCGATTGCCAGGCTTTTGGACAACCAGCGCGTCAGCATGCCGGCCTGGTTGAAGCCGCGCGCTCGCAGTCGACGCTTGGCCAACGGAACAGGCAACAGCAGGTCAGGTTGCGTCAGGCCCTCTGCGTAGCGGTGTTGCAGGCCATGGCTCAACATTTCGGCCATCAAACGCCCTAGCGGCCATTGGCGGTTGTGCTTGAAACGGCTGATCAGCGTGTCGACTGGAAATCCGTAATGCCACAGCGCGACGACGTGCTCGAACGCCGGCGCACGGCGGCAACACTGGGCGCAGGTCAGGTTGGCCATCGGTAACGGCAGGGCGCAGCGCAGGCAATGGTCCGTCAGCCAAGGCAGCTCCTGCTCGCAGGCCATACACAACGGGTACGCCTGTTCAGCAGGCGCATCGCACAGCAAACAGCTGTGGTTAATATTTGCACACTTGTAAACCAGTGCTTTCAGTCTTAGTTGACAGTTCATAGGCCTTCCGTGACTATGCGAGCTATCCGTGATGCGCTGGCGGGCTTTCCTGTCCCGGCGCCAGTTACAGCCTAAACAAGGAAACGCCGATGAGCGCCAGCACAACTGCAACAACACGTCACGACTGGACCTTGGCCGAGGTCAAGGCGCTGTTTCAGCAACCGTTCAATGACCTGCTGTTCCAGGCGCAAACCGTGCACCGCGCGCACTTCGACCCGAACCGCGTTCAGGTTTCGACCTTGCTGTCGATCAAGACCGGCGCCTGCCCTGAAGATTGCAAATATTGTCCGCAGTCCGGCCACTACAACACCGGGCTGGAAAAACAAAAGCTGATGGAAGTGCAGAAGGTGCTGGAAGAAGCCGCCCGCGCCAAAGCCATCGGCTCCACCCGCTTCTGCATGGGCGCGGCGTGGAAGCACCCGTCGGCCAAGGACATGCCCTACGTGCTGGAGATGGTCAAAGGGGTGAAGGCCATGGGCCTGGAAACCTGCATGACCCTCGGCAAGCTCGACCAGGACCAGACCCAGGCCCTGGCCCAGGCCGGCCTCGACTACTACAACCACAACCTCGACACCTCGCCGGAGTTCTACGGCAGCATCATCACCACCCGCACCTACAGCGAGCGCCTGCAGACCCTGGCCTATGTGCGCGATGCCGGGATGAAGATCTGCTCCGGTGGCATCCTCGGCATGGGCGAGTCGCTGGACGATCGCGCCGGGCTACTGATCCAGTTGGCTAACCTGCCGGAGCACCCAGAGTCGGTGCCGATCAACATGCTGGTCAAGGTCGCCGGCACGCCGCTGGCCGAGGAAGAAGATGTCGACCCGTTCGATTTCATCCGCATGCTGGCGGTGGCTCGCCTGCTGATGCCAAAGTCGCATGTGCGCCTGTCGGCCGGCCGCGAGCAGATGAACGAACAGATGCAGGCCCTGGCCTTCATGGCTGGCGCCAACTCGATCTTCTATGGCGAAAAACTGCTGACCACCGCCAACCCGCAGGCTGACAAAGACATGCAGCTGTTCGCCCGCCTTGGCATCAAGCCTGAGGCCCGCGAAGAGCATGCCGATGAAGTGCACCAGGCGGCCATCGAGCAGGCGCTGGTCGAACAGCGCAGCAGCGAGATGTTCTACAACGCAGCATCGGCCTGAGATGGCCTTTGACCTGGCGGCGCGCCTGGCCGAACGGCGCGCCGCAGACCTGTATCGGCAACGGCCCCTGCTGGAGAGCCCGCAAGGGCCTGAAGTGGTGGTCGATGGCCAGCCGCTGTTGGCGTTTTGCAGCAATGATTACCTGGGCCTTGCCAACCACCCCGAGGTGATTGCTGCGTGGCAGGCGGGCGCCGAGCGGTGGGGTGTCGGTGGCGGGGCCTCGCACCTGGTGGTTGGCCACAGCACGCCGCACCACCAGGTCGAGGAGGCCTTGGCAGAACTCACCGGGCGCCCGCGCGCGCTGTTGTTCTCCACCGGTTACATGGCCAACCTGGGTGCAATCACCGCGCTGGTGGGGCAGGGTGACACGGTGTTGCAGGACCGCCTTAACCACGCGTCCTTGCTCGACGGCGGGCTGCTGAGCGGCGCCCGTTTCAACCGCTATCTGCACAACGACCCGGCCAGCCTGGAAAGCCGCCTGGACAAGGCCGTCGGCAATACCTTGGTGGTAACCGACGGGGTGTTCAGCATGGATGGCGACCTTGCCGATTTGCCGGCGTTGGCCAAGGTTGCCCGCGCCCGCGGCGCCTGGCTGATGGTCGATGATGCCCATGGCCTGGGCACGTTGGGTGCGCAAGGTGGCGGTATCGTCGAGCACTTCGGCCTGGGCCTCGATGACGTGCCTGTGCTGATCGGCACGCTGGGCAAGGCCTGCGGTACGGCGGGTGCCTTTGTCGCCGGCAGCGAGGCGTTGATCGAAGCGCTGGTGCAGTTTGCCCGGCCCTACATCTACACCACTAGCCAACCGCCCGCCCTGGCCTGCGCGACACTCAAGAGCCTTGAGCTGCTGCGCCGCGAAACCTGGCGCCGTGAGCACCTGGCCGCGTTGATCCGCCAGTTCCGCCTGGGTGCCGAACAGATCGGCCTGCAGCTGATGGACAGCCCGACGCCGATCCAGCCAATCCTGATTGGCGACAGCGCACAAGCGCTGCGCCTGTCGCAGATGTTGCGTGAACGTGGCCTGCTGGTCACTGCCATCCGCCCGCCCACCGTGCCTGCCGGCAGCGCACGCTTGCGGGTTACCTTGAGCGCCGCGCACAGCGAGGCGCAGGTGCAGCTATTGTTGAATGCATTGGCCGAGTGTTATCCACAGCTGGAGGCCGCCGATGCGTAACCGACTGATCCTTCTCCCCGGATGGGGCCTGGGTACTGCTGCGCTGGAGCCGTTGGCGGCCAGCCTGCGCGCCCAGGATGCCCGCTTGCAGGTCGAGCTGATGCCCCTGCCGGAGCTGGCCGACGCCGACGTACAGGCGTGGGTCGACCACCTTGACCGCAAGTTGCCCCGTGATACCTGGCTGGGCGGTTGGTCGCTGGGCGGCATGCTCGCCAGCGAACTTGCGCGCAAGCGCGGCGACCACTGTTGCGGACTGCTGACCTTGGCCAGCAACCCCAGTTTCGTGGCGCGGCCAGACTGGCCCCACGGCATGGCCGAAGATACCTTCGGCACCTTCCTCGACGGTTGCCGCAGCCACACCCAGGTAACCCTCAAACGCTTCCGCACCCTGTGCAGCGACGGCGCCCAACAACCTCGTACCTTGCTGCGCCAGCTGGGCGTCGGTGTGCCGGATACCGACCCGCTGTACCTCGCCACCGGGCTGGAAGTACTGGCCCAGCTGGATACCCGCGAGGCACTGCAGGCTTATGGCGGTCCGCAACTGCACCTGTTCGCCGGCAGTGATGCACTGGTCCCGGCCGAGGCGGCCAAAGCGCTGAGCGAGTTGTTGCCCGACGTGGAGGTTGGGCTGGTTGAAGACAGTTCCCACGCGTTCCTGCTGGAATACCCACAGGAGCTGGCGGCGGGTATCAAGAGTTTTCTGCATGAGAGCGGCGATGACTGACCTTTCCCGTCCGACCCTGCCCGGCGCGCTGCCGGACAAGCGCCAGGTGGCGGCCTCGTTTTCCCGCGCGGCGGCCAGCTACGACAGCGTCGCGGCGTTGCAGCGCGACGTCGGCCTGAACCTGTTGGGCCAGTTGCCAGAGGGCTTGGCACCGTCGCACTGGCTGGACCTGGGCAGCGGCACCGGCCACTTCAGCCGGGTGCTGGCCGAGCGCTTCGCGCAGGCCAGTGGCGTGGCGGTGGATATCGCCGAAGGCATGCTGCGCCATGCCCGCAACGAACAGCGCGGCGCGCAGTACCACGTGGCCGGCGATGCCGAGCGCTTGCCGCTACGCGATGCCAGCGTCGATCTGGTGTTCTCCAGCCTGGCGGTGCAGTGGTGCGGGCAGTTCGCCAGTGTGCTGGACGAGGCGCGCCGGGTGTTACGCCCAGGCGGGGTGCTGGCATTCAGCAGCCTGTGCGTCGGCACCCTCGATGAACTGCGTGCCAGTTGGCAGGCCGTGGATGGCCTGGTGCATGTCAACCGCTTCCGCCGCTTTGACGATTACCAGCGTCTGTGCGCGGGCAGTGGCTTCGAGCAGGTAGCGCTGCAGCAGCGCGCGCACGTGCTGCACTACCCCGATGTACGCAGCCTGACCCACGAGCTGAAGGCGCTTGGTGCACACAATATCAACCCGGGCCGCCCTTCGGGCCTCACCGGCCGTGCCCGCATGCAGGGCTTGTTGCAGGCATACGAGGCATTTCGCCAGCCTCAGGGGCTGCCCGCCACTTACCAAGTGGTCTATGGTGTGCTGCGCAAGCCACAGGCGTAAGGGGAGTCAGATGAGCCAGGCCTATTTCATTGCCGGTACCGATACCGATGTCGGCAAGACCACGATTGCTGCCGGCCTGCTGCATGCAGCGCGGTTGCAGGGCATGAGCACATTGGGCGCCAAACCGGTGGCGTCGGGTTGTACGGTAACCGCAAAGGGGCTGCGCAACAGCGACGCACAGGCGCTGATCGATGAAAGCACGATCAAATTGCCGTACGAACAGGTCAACCCATTCGCCTTCGAGCCTGCGATCGCACCCCATGTCGCCGCACGCGAGGCCGGCGTCACGCTGGGTGTACCCGAGCTGTTGGCGGCGATGCGCAACGTGCTGCAGCAAAACGCCGACTTCACGTTGATCGAAGGCGCCGGTGGCTGGCGTGTGCCGCTGTCGGGCCAGGCCAACCTGTCTGACCTGGCCATTGCCCTGCAACTGCCAGTGATCCTGGTGGTTGGGGTGCGCCTGGGCTGTATCAGCCATGCCTTGCTCAGCGCCGAAGCGATTGCCCGCGATGGGCTGCAACTGGCGGGCTGGGTGGCGAATATCATCGAACCGCGCACATCGCGCCTGGAAGAAAACCTGGCCAGCCTCGCCGAGCGCTTGCCGGCGCCATGCCTGGGGCGGGTACCGAAGTTGAAGCTGGCGAGTGCCAATATGGTGGCTGAGCATTTGCAGCTGGATTTGCTGGATTAACGGCCGCTGCCTATCGACTGGCACTGGGCCATTAACGATTTAAACGGGCCTTTTCTGCCATCTACTGCTTTAATGAGGCCTGTTCGTCATCCAGCGTCAATGGAGTCCTGACATGGAAATCACCGGCAGCTCCGCCTATTACGCGGGCCTCAGCGCAATCCAAAGCGGCCAGAACCGCGTCGATCAAGCCGCCAGCCAGATCGCCAACCATACCGCCGAACGCACCGCCACCAGCCAGTCGAGCGACTTCCAGGCTGAGCGTCTGCGCGCTGTTGATCGCAGCCAGCAGATGGACTTGGCCACCAGTACCGTGCAACTGGCACTGGGCAAACATGAAGTGGAGCTTGGCGCGAAAGTCGTCAAGGCATCCGACGAAATGCTCGGCCGGATCATCGACACCTACGCCTGATCCCTCGCGGCACTCAACTTAGCGACTCTTCCTTTGTGGGCGCGGGCTTCCCTTGCGCCTCATTGCGCCCCTGCGCGCCCTCTGTAGGAGCAGCCTTGTGCTGCGAAGAGTCCGCTAAACACCCTGGGATGTTCGTTTTTATCGCTGGCCTCTTCGCAGCACAAGGCTGCTCCTACAAGGGGTTGTGTTGATTTCATGTGTGGGGTGGCGTAAACGCCATTTTTCGTGGCGTAAATGGCACTATCGTCCCTCCTTGACATCCGCTCGCGCTAAACGTAAGTTTCAAACAACTGTTTGATCGACGACCGCCAAGCCTTGCCGGCAGTTCCGATCACCCCCGAACTCATCACAGAGGTTCATCGCAATGCCTGACTACAAAGCCCCCTTGCGTGATATCCGTTTCGTTCGCGACGAACTGCTCGGCTACGAAGCGCATTATCAGAGCCTGCCGGGTTGCCAGGACGCCACGCCCGACATGGTCGACGCGATCCTCGAAGAAGGCGCGAAGTTCTGTGAGCAGGTACTGGCCCCGCTGAACCGCGTTGGCGATCAGGAAGGCTGCACCTGGAGCGAGTCGGGCGTGAAGACGCCGACCGGTTTCAAAGCGGCCTACGAGCAATTCGTCGAAGGTGGCTGGCCGAGCCTGGCCCACGACGTGGCCCACGGCGGCCAAGGCCTGCCAGAGTCGCTGGGCCTGGCCCTGAGCGAGATGGTGGGTGAGTCGAACTGGTCGTGGGGCATGTACCCAGGCCTGTCCCATGGCGCGATGAACACCATTTCCGAGCACGGCACCGAAGAGCAACAGCACACCTACCTGACCAAGCTGGTCAGCGGCGAGTGGACCGGCACCATGTGCCTGACCGAGCCGCACTGCGGTACCGACCTGGGCATGCTGCGCACTAAGGCCGAGCCACAGGCCGACGGGTCGTACAAAGTGTCCGGCACCAAGATCTTCATCTCCGCCGGTGAGCACGACATGGCCGATAACATCGTCCATATCGTCCTGGCCCGCCTGCCGGATGCACCGGCCGGCACCAAAGGCATCTCGCTGTTCATCGTGCCCAAGTTCCTGCCCAACGCCGAAGGCGCTGTCGGTGAGCGCAACGCGGTGACCTGTGGCTCGATCGAGCACAAAATGGGCATCCACGGTAACGCCACCTGCGTGATGAACTTCGACGGCGCTACCGGCTACCTGATCGGCCCGGCCAACAAAGGCCTGAACTGCATGTTCACCTTCATGAACACTGCTCGCCTGGGCACCGCGCTGCAGGGCCTGGCCCACGCCGAAGTGGCGTTCCAAGGTGGCCTGAAATACGCCCGTGAGCGCCTGCAGATGCGTTCGCTGACCGGCCCTAAAGCCCCTGAAAAGGCGGCTGACCCGATCATCGTCCACCCGGACGTGCGCCGCATGCTGCTGACCATGAAGGCCTTCGCCGAAGGCAACCGCGCCATGGTCTACTTCACCGCCAAGCAGGTGGATATCGTCAAGTACAGCCAGGACGAGGAAGAGCGCAAAAAAGCCGACGCCCTGCTGGCCTTCATGACCCCGATCGCCAAGGCCTTCATGACCGAAGTCGGTTTCGAGGCTGCCAACCACGGCGTGCAGATCTACGGCGGCCATGGCTTCATCGCCGAGTGGGGCATGGAGCAGAACGTGCGCGACAGCCGTATCTCCATGCTGTACGAAGGCACCACCGGTATCCAGGCGCTGGACCTGCTCGGCCGTAAAGTGCTGATGACCCAAGGCGAAGCGCTGAAGGGCTTTACCAAGATCGTGCACAAGTTCTGCCAGGCGCAGGAAGGCAACGAGGCGGTCAAAGAGTTCGTTGAGCCGTTGGCGGCGATCAACAAGGAATGGGGCGAGCTGACCATGAAAGTGGGTATGGCGGCCATGAAGGATCGCGAAGAAGTGGGTGCCGCTTCGGTCGATTACCTGATGTATTCCGGTTACGCCTGCCTGGCTTACTTCTGGGCCGACATTGCCCGCCTGGCTGCCGAGAAGCTGGCTGCCGGTACTGAAGAAGTGGCGTTCTACACCGCCAAGCTGCAGACCGCGCGCTTCTACTTCCAGCGCATCCTGCCGCGCACCCGTACCCATGTGGCGACCATGCTGTCGGGTGCTGGAAACCTGATGGCGATGGACGAAGAGCACTTCGGCCTCTCTTACTGATCCACCGCGTGCACAAAAACCCGCCTGCCCTCACCGGCAGGCGGGTTTTTTCATTTTGCAGCCAGATGCCTGTGTAGGAGCAGCCTTGTGCTGCGAAGAGGCCATAACGGCCACAGAAAATCGTTTGTCATACCGGCCTCTTCGCAGCACAAGGCTGCTCCTACACAGGAGCTGCATCAGACTGTATTCAACTGTTCACGCGCGCTGCCGATGAAATAAGGGCACAATGCCACTATTGATCTGCCGGGTTGGAGATTACCCTTGTTTCGTCTTGATGCTGTACGCGTAACCCACTTCCTGCCTTCGCTGTTTCTCTTGCTGGCAGGCCTTGCGGCGGCTTACGTAAGAGACCTCAGTGTCTTTTTCACATCGCTGTTCAATGTCTTGCCCACCTTGGTCCTGCTATTGGGCGGTGCCTACTGCGCCGTTTACCGACGCCAGCGTGAGCTGTTTCTGATGGTGACGGTGTACATCGCCTACTTCCTGCTCGACACCCAGACCGACTTCTACCGCGACAACGGCCACGTGCGTGCGGACGCCGCGGTCATCTTCCACTTGGTGTGCCTGCTGCTGCCGGCCCTGTTCGGGCTGTATGGCGCCTGGCAGGAGCGCACCCACCTGCTGCAGGACCTGGTCGCCCGCTTCGCAGTGTTGTTCGCCGTTGCCAGCGTTGCGGTGGCACTGGAGCAAAGCTACCCCGATGCGCTACTGGCCTGGCTGGCAGAGATCCGCTGGCCGGCCTTGCATGGCCAGTGGATGAGCCTGATCCAGATGGTCTACCCGCTGTTCCTCGGCGTGTTCATCCTGCTGGTGGTGCAGTACCTGCGTGCGCCCAGGCCGTTGCATGCGGCGCAGGTCATTGGCCTGATCGGCCTGTTCTGGATGCTGCCGCAGACGTTCATCCTGCCGTTTACCCTGAACATCATGTGCAGCCAGGTGATGTTGATGATTGCCGCGGCTGTGGCGCACGAGGCCTATCAGATGGCCTTCCGCGACGAGCTGACGGGCTTGCCGGGGCGCCGTGCTTTGAACGAGCGTATGCAGCGGCTGGGGCGCAACTATGTGATCGCCATGACCGACGTCGACCACTTCAAGAAATTCAACGATACCCACGGCCACGATGTCGGCGACCAGGTGTTGCGCCTGGTTGCCAGCCGGTTGTCCAAGGTCACCGGTGGCGGCCGCGCCTACCGTTATGGTGGCGAGGAATTCGCCCTGGTCTTTGCGGGCAAGACGGCTGAAGAATGCGTGCCGCATGTGGAAGCTGTGCGCGGGGTGATTGCTAACTATGCGATGCAGCTGCGCGACCAGAACAGCCGACCGCAGGACGATTCGACAGGGCGTCAGCGCCGTGCTGGCAGCGGCGCGGGTACGGTGTCGGTGACCATCAGCATCGGTGTGGCCGAGCGCCAGGCCGATCATCGCAACCCGGAGGCGGTGCTCAAGTCGGCCGACCAGGCGCTGTACAGCGCCAAAGAGGCCGGGCGCAATTGTGTCATGGTGCATGGGCAACAATCGCAGCGTGGGGCGGTCCGCATGGCGTGACCAAACACGACTATACGGTCAGCTGATGACCCTATGTCTCGTAAAAGTTGTTCGGTTACACTGCCTGCAACCCAGTGTCGCGGTTCCCCGAGACCGCCCCGACCCTACGAGTGAGAGGTTGTCATGGCCGACTATAAAGCGCCCCTGCGCGACATGCGCTTCGTTTTGAATGAAGTCTTCAACGTGACCGAGCAATGGGCGCAGTTGCCCGCGCTGGCCGAGGTGGTGGATACCGAGACCGCCATGGCCGTGCTGGAAGAGGCCGGCAAGGTGACGGCCAGGACCATCGCCCCACTCAGCCGCGCCGCCGACGAAGAGGGCTGCCACTGGGACAACGGCGCGGTCAGCACGCCGGCCGGCTTCATCGAGGCCTACAACACCTACGCCGAAGGTGGTTGGGTGGGCGTTGGTGGCGATCCCTTGTTCGGCGGCATGGGCATGCCCAAGGTTATCTCGGCCCAGGTCGAGGAAATGGTCAACGCGTCGAGCCTGGCCTTCGGCCTGTATCCGATGCTGACTGCCGGTGCCTGCCTGTCGATCAATGCCCACGCCAGTAAAGCGCTCAAGCAACAGTACCTGCCCAACATGTACGCCGGCGTCTGGGCTGGCTCCATGTGCCTGACCGAGCCCCATGCCGGCACCGACTTGGGCATCATCCGCACCAAGGCCGAACCCCAGGCCGACGGCAGCTACAAGGTCAGTGGCACCAAGATCTTCATCACCGGTGGTGAGCACGACCTGACCGAGAACATCATCCATCTGGTGCTGGCCAAGCTGCCGGACGCGCCCGCCGGGCCGAAAGGTATTTCGTTGTTCCTGGTGCCCAAGTTCCTGGTCAACCCAGACGGCAGCCTGGGCGCGCGCAACCCGGCCACTTGCGGCTCGATCGAACACAAGATGGGTATTCAAGCCTCCGCCACTTGTGTGATGAACTTCGACGAAGCGGTCGGTTACCTGGTCGGTGAGCCCAATAAGGGATTGGCGGCCATGTTCACCATGATGAACTACGAGCGCCTGGGTGTCGGCATTCAGGGCCTGGCATCGGCTGAACGTTCCTACCAAAATGCCGTGGAATACGCCCGTGACCGGCTGCAGAGCCGTGCCCCGACCGGCCCGCACGCCAAGGATAAGGTTGCCGACCCGATCATCGTCCACCCTGATGTGCGGCGCATGTTGCTGACCATGAAAGCCTTGATCGAAGGCGGGCGCGCCTTCTCGAGCTACGTGGCGCTGCAACTCGACAGTGCCAAATACAGCGAAGACGCCACCACACGCAAGCGCAGTGAAGAGCTGGTAGCCCTGTTGACGCCGGTGGCCAAGGCCTTCCTCACCGACCTAGGCCTGGAGTGCGCGGTGCACGGCCAGCAGGTGTTCGGTGGGCATGGCTACATTCGTGAGTGGGGCCAGGAGCAACTGGTGCGTGATGTGCGTATTACGCAGATCTACGAAGGCACCAACGGCATCCAGGCCCTCGACCTGATGGGGCGCAAGGTGGTTGCCAGTGGCGGTGCGTACTACAAGCTCTTCTCCGACGAGATCCGCCGCTTCATCGCGGGGGCCGACAGCGCGCTGGACGAGTTCGCCAAGCCGCTGGGCGCGTACCTCGACCAGCTGGACGGGCTGACCGAGTGGGTGCTGGAGCAGGCCAAGGGCAACCCCAATGAAATTGGCGCGGCCTCGGTCGAGTACCTGCATGCCTTTGGTTATGTGGCCTATGGCTACATGTGGGCGCTGATGGCGCGTGCGGCGCAGGCGGGTGAGGGGGATGAGGCGTTCTACTCGGGCAAGCTGGGTACGGCGCGGTTCTACTTTGCACGGTTGCTGCCACGGGTGGATTCGCTGGTGGCGTCGGTGAAGGCGGGGAGCGAGTCGCTGTACCTGCTGGACGCTGAGCAGTTCTGATAGATCTTGAAGCCGCTTTGCGGCCCTTCGCGACGCAAGGCCGCTCCTACAGGCCGGCGGTGCTATGAAGGAGCGGCCTTGCGTCGCGAAGGGACGCAGAGCGCCCCCAATAGTCGATATGATTCGCAATGAATCCTCTTTGTAAGCTTTTTCCTACACGACGTGGTGACTTTTCACCACTGTTCTCAGATTGGATCCACAGGTAATCTTTACCACATGGACGTTGCGCAGGAAGCGCAAAGGACAGATCAAGGAAGACGACGAAGGACCACCTGCCAGGATGGCGGGGCGATACGGATGTCACAGGGAAACAGTCTGGAAAACCCCGCTTCGGCGGGGTTTTCTTTGTGCGCGTGTTTTGTCAGCCCAGCACATCCAGAGGCGAGCCCCCTAGCTGGCGCGCGTCTGTCTCTTCTTCCAGTAACGTACGCAGCAGCTCCACCGAGGCTTGCTGGCGCTGCGCATCGCGGAACACCAGCCCGACCTTGAGCGGCACCCGCGGCTCGCTCAATGGCTTCCACAGCAGCCCCTGGTCATCCTCGGCCGCGTCCTTGGCCCGCCCCGGCAAGATGGTAGCCAGCGCCGTATGGGCCAGGCTGTCGAGAATCCCCGCCATGTTGTTCATCTCTGCCTGCACCTGCGGCCGACGGCCCTGGCTGGCCAGTTGCGCCTGCCAGATCTGTCGAATTTGAAACTCTTCGCCCAGCATCAGCATGGGCAGTTCAGCGGCCTGGCGGATCGACACCTTCTTGAAGTCCTTCAAGGGATGGGTGTCGGGGATGACCAATTGCAGTTCATCTTCGTACAGCAACAGGCCATGCAGCCCGGGTTGGCGCGGTGGCAGGTAACTGATGCCGATGTCCAGGCTGCCATTGAGCAGGCGCCGTTCGATTTCCAGCCCCGACAGCTCGTAGATTTGCACCACAAGGTGCGGCTGGGCCTTGCGCAAGCGTTCGAGCAACTGCGGCACCAGGCTGGGCCGCACGGTCTGCAGCACGCCGATGGCCAGGGTACGCAAAGACTGGCCCTTGAAGTTGCGCATGGCCTCCTGGGCCCGTTGCAGGCCATCGAGCAGCGGCAGGGCATGGTTGTACAGCGTGTGGGCGGCCAAGGTCGGCAGCAGGCGCTTGTTGCTGCGCTCGAACAGGCTCAGGTCGAGGCTGTGCTCCAGTTGGCGGATCTGCTGGGAAAGCGCGGGTTGGGACAAAGACAGGCGCTCGGCGGCGCGGCCGACATGGCCTTCTTCGTACACCGCGACGAAATAACGCAGTTGGCGGAAATCCATAAGCAACACTTATCGAAAATGCTGGAAAAACGAAATGGTCGAAACCCGTCTTGGCGCCTAGTCTATCGCCGTATTCCAGTGGGTTAAAGCGGTCATAGGGCCGGATTGTTACCCCGGATGAAAAACACTTTTGATAGGCAAGGCTGAATATCAAGTGCCGGCATCAAGACCGCACATTGGCCGCCCTTTACCGTGATTGGTTGGAGCCCTGATGAACCTGTTCAACCTGCGTCGCTCGGCTGCCGCCGCCGTCGCCGAGCCCGAGCGTGCGCCGGTGACCGTGGCGGATGCGCCGCAGTTGTCCCGTGAGCGCCTGATGCCGAGTACCGAACGTGCCCCGCAGGTTTTCGTGCGCGGCCAGGGCTCGTGGTTGTGGGACAGCGAAGGGCATGCCTTCTTGGACTTCACCCAGGGCGGCGCGGTGAACAGCCTCGGCCACAGCCCCAGCGTACTGGTCAAGGCGCTGGGCAATCAGGCCCAGGCGCTGATCAACCCGGGTTCGGGGTTTCACAGCCGCGGCCGGCTGGCGCTGGTCAACCGCCTGTGCCAGAGCACCGGCAGCGACCAGGCCTACCTGCTGAACAGCGGCGCCGAAGCGTGCGAAGGGGCGATCAAGCTGGCGCGCAAATGGGGCCAGCTGCACCGCAATGGCGCCTATCACATCATCACCGCCAGCCAGGCTTGCCACGGCCGCAGCCTGGGCGCGCTGTCGGCTTCCGACCCGCTGCCGTGCAATCGCTGCGAGCCTGGGCTGCCGGGCTTCAGCAAGGTGCCTTTCAATGACCTGGCGGCACTGCATGCGGAAGTGAACTCGCGCACCGTGGCAATCATGCTTGAGCCGATCCAAGGCGAGGCGGGGGTTATTCCCGCCACACAGGCGTACCTCAAAGGCGTCGAAACGCTGTGCCGCGAGCTGGGCATCCTGCTGATTCTGGATGAAGTCCAGACCGGTATCGGCCGGTGTGGTGCGCTGCTCGCTGAGCAGACTTACGGGGTACGTGCCGACATCATCACCCTGGGCAAGGGCTTGGGCGGTGGGGTACCGCTGGCCGCCTTGCTGGCACGCGGCACCGCTTGCTGCGCCGAGCCGGGTGAGCTGGAAGGCAGCCACCATGGCAACGCGCTGATGAGCGCGGCAGGCCTGGCAGTGCTGGACACCGTGCTGGAGCCTGGCTTTTTCGAGCATGTGCAGGACAGCGGCCGCCACCTGCGCGAAGGCCTGAGCCGCCTGGCTGGTCGTTATGGCCAGGGCGAGGTGCGTGGCCAGGGGCTGCTGTGGGCCCTGCAACTGCACGAAGGCGTCGCCCAGGACCTGGTAACGGCCGCCCTGCATGAAGGCCTGCTGCTCAATGCACCGCAGGCGGATGTGGTGCGTTTCTCGCCGGCGTTGACCGTGAGCAAGGGCAACATCGACGAAATGCTCCTGCGCCTGGCCCGCGCTTTTGCCCGCCTGCATGCACAGCAGCAAGCCCGCCGCGAAATGCCGGCGTAACTGAATTAAACGAACCGTCTGGCGTTCCTGCGCATCGCCCCTGGCCTGTTTCATTTGGCCCGGGGCGTTTTTTTTGGGGTGCTTGGCGCTGGATCTTGTGCGCCTGGAAGATCGAGCGCCGCGCGGGCGGCGCTCGACTTGCGCACCACCTCAAAAACCAAGACAAGCACTTGGCAGCCTTCACCCTATCTTTTCCTTTTTACCTGGCGCCCAACGTGGAACCTCTGACGAGTGTGGCTAGTCTCTGTTGTAACCCTTCAGGAGAGACGTGCATGGACTTCATTCGCATCATCATCGCCATCTTGCTGCCGCCGCTTGGGGTATTTCTGCAGGTGGGCTTTGCCGGGGCGTTCTGGCTGAATATTCTGCTGACGCTGTGTGGGTACATTCCGGGGATCGTGCATGCGGTGTATATCATCGCCAAGCGCTGAGCATACAGGGGCTGCATAGCAGCCCTTGGCTTTGCACGGAAAGTGTCTCCGCAAATACTTTTCTCTTTGAAGTGGACTTGGAATGCTCATGGTGCAGATGTGGATTCCAACACAATTTTGACCGTTCCTCGCTTGTTTTCAGTTTGACTGGTCTTGTCGGCGAACTTCGTCAAAGAGGGTCGCAAGAAAGCTAAATTTTAGAAATTTCTAACCTGATTAATCACAAATGAAGTCCAGCCTAGTACTGTCCAGGATTCATCTATTTCTCTTGCTTGGCGGCTTCTCAATCCATAGTCTTCATCCATTAGGTGTTTGAGGTTTGTTAGGAAGTAGTTATCGGTTCGAGTATAAAATTGATGCATTGTGTCATAATGTGGGTAATAGGGGCGTTGTATTATCGCTTTTATGAGCTCTTTGGGCGGTATGTATGACATAAGTACGCTATTTTCCACGCCGGCATGATCAATGTTTCCCAGCTGATGCATTAACTTGTTATAGTTTTCAATCGTCGTGGGAAGTGCGTCCGAATTGGCTGGCCGAGGCGTACGGTTTTGAGAGGGACGACTTGCTGGATCCCTGGCATGGGGGGCGGGTTGTAATGAGGGTTGCTGTTGCCGTCTTCCCGCTCGGGAAGAAATTCCACTAGTACTCCTCCCTCTGTCTCCCGATATCCAGCCCCATATAGTTCCGGAGGGGTCTTCGCGGTTTACAGGATCGCCGCTGCAGTAAGCATACCCATTGATACCCCCTCCCTTGAAGGGGCTCAGATCATCGTAACTGTTGAACCGCATGGTCACTGGGTTAAAGCCACGGCGGCTGCCTAGCAAGTAATGCCCAGTTGCAGGCTGTAGCAACTGCCCAGTAAAATACAATAGAACTTTGGATTCAAGTGTACGGGTGAAACCGTAGGGTGTGAAGGAGGAGGGGCGGTGCACAGGCCCCAACCTGGCAACTACCGAGTTTGACTGTTCGGTTAACAAAAGCTGAGTGTTGAGGTTGGTGTACTTTGATGTTGTGGTTTCGATGAGCGGTTTATCACCGGCGTGCACAATGGAAGTGCGTTCCTCGCCCAGCAACAGGGTACTTGGCAGGCGTTGGTTATAAAATATAGCGGTGTCTTTGCGCATGGTCGGAGCTCAGCTAAGGCCGTACGTTTACTGTGCCCTATTTCTACTTGTTTCACGACTAGCAATATTACTAGGTGGATCGGGCTTCGTAAGAAGCCCCAAGAAACCTCATCGCTTACCAATACCCGTAAACGCTGAGCAGCCTTGGCCACATTAGCGTGTTCCATGCGGCGCCTACGACATCAGCTCTCATGCCGACTCTAACACCCGGCAATAAAACGCCCATTCCTCTTCCAACGCATGCGCCAGGTTCTGTGCATTACGGAACCCGTGCCGCTCTCCCGCATAGAAGTGCCCCTCGGCTGCAATGCCATTTGCCTTCAGGGCGTCCAGCATCAGGCGCGTCTGCTCTGGCACCACCACCGCATCCAGCTCACCCTGGAAGAAAATCACCGGCACTTTGATCTGCGCTGCATGCAACAAGGGCGTGCGTGCGCGATAACGTTCGGCGTCCTGCAGCGGGTCGCCGATCAACCAGTCCAGGTAGTCCCCTTCGAACTTGTGCGTGGCGCGGCCCAGTGCGACTGGGTCACTGACGCCGTACAGGCTGGCGCCGGCCCGGAACACATCATGGAACGCCAGGGCACATAGCGTGGTGTATCCGCCCGCGCTGCCGCCGCGAATGAAGGCCTTGCTCGGGTCGATCAGCCCCAGCCCCGCTAGGTGCGCAACCGCCGCGCAGGCATCCTCGACATCGCTCTCGCCCCAGCGCAGGTGCAGCGCCTGGCGATAGGCCCGGCCATAACCCGTGCTGCCGCGGTAGTTAAGGTCGGCGACGGCGAAGCCGCGCTGGGTCCAATACTGGATGCGTGGGTCCAGCGCTGGGTAGCACGCCGAGGTCGGCCCGCCATGGATAAACACCACCAAGGGCGCGGGCGCTTTGGCGTTCATGGCCGGGTAGAAGAAACCATGGGCGATACCGTTGCCGCTGGCGTAGCGCATGGCCTGCGGCTTGCTGATGCATTCGGCGGGCAGCACCTCGGCACCACCGGCCAGTACCCGCACCTCATGATTGCTCAGGTCGATGGCAATGACGGCGGGTGGGCTGACGGGCGAGGCGGCGATGGCATAGAGCTGCCCGGCATCCATCGCCAGGCTGCGAAAGCGGGTGTAGGCGCTGGCAAAACGCTCCACTTGCTGGTTTGCGGTTATCAGCCCTAACTGCGCAAAGCCGTCCTCGAACCAACTGGCTACATAGCGTTGCGGCCCCAAGGCGAGCCAGGTGCTGGTGCCCAGTTGCCAGGGCGCGCCGGCATGGTCGGCGGGTTCGGCGGGCAGGGCTTGCCAGTGCCCGGCGATCTCCCCCCAGGGCTGCCAGAAGCCATTGCGATCCGACAGGCAATACAAGCGGCCTTGTGCATCGAAACGCGGTTGTTGCAGGGATTCGTCCAGGCCCGCCACGCAGCGCGCAGGCCCCCAGGCGCCGCTGCTGTCACGCTCGCGCAACAACAGGCGCGTCTGTGTCCAGGGTTGCGCCGGGCGGTCCCATTCGACCCAGGCCAGGCGCTGCCCGTCGCTGCTCAAAGTGGGGGACGCGTAGAAGTCGGCACCTTCAGCCAGCACCTCGCGGGCGCCTTCGCGCAGGGCAACCAGGCGATGCTCCACGGTTGGCCCATGGTGTTCCTCGACTGCCAGCACCTGGCCGTCATGCCAGTGCACATCGCCGTAGCGGCAGTCGTCTGCCTGGGTCAGCGGGCGCGGCACTTCGCCGTCCAGCCCTTGGGTATACACCTGTTGATCCGTTTCGTTGACGAAGACCAGCCCGTCACCGCCGACACAGAAACTGCCGCCGCCGTATTCGTACACCCGGCTGCGCACACTGAAGCCATCCGGTGTCAGGCACTGGGCTTGGTACTGGTGCCAGTGCCAGATTCGGCAGGCACCGTCGGCCGGGCGGAATTCGTTCCAGAACAGCCCGGCCGGGCTGACCTGGAGCTCGGCGAAGTCGGTGCCTGCAGCAACGGCCTGGGCTGCGCTGAATTCAGCCGCGAGCGATGACACGGGAGTTTCGTTCATTGCGGAAGGTCATCTCTTCAATCGCGAGTTGGGCGGTTTCTGCCTCCTCGCGGGCCTTGAGGATGATGCCGTGGTCAGCCGATTTTGCGCACACCGGGTCGGCGTTACTGGCATCGCCGGTGAGCATGAAGGCCTGGCAACGGCAACCGCCGAAGTCCTTTTCCTTCTCATCGCAGGAGCGGCAGGGCTCAGGCATCCATTGGTAACCGCGGAAACGGTTGAAGCCGAACGAGTCGTACCAGATATGCCGCAGATCGTGGTCACGCACGTTGGGGAACTGCACCGGCAGTTGGCGGGCGCCGTGGCAGGGCAAGGCGGTGCCGTCCGGGGTGATGGTCAGGAACAGGCTGCCCCAGCCATTCATGCAGGCCTTGGGGCGCTCTTCGTAATAGTCCGGGGTGACGAAGATCAGCTTGCAGGGGTTGCCCTCGGCCTTGAGCTTGTCACGGTATTGGTTGGTGATGCGCTCGGCGCGCTCTAGCTGCGCGCGGGTCGGCAGCAGGCCCAGGCGGTTGAGGTGCGCCCAGCCATAGAACTGGCAGGTGGCGAGCTCGACGAAGTCAGCTTCGAGGGCGATGCACAGCTCGATGATGCGGTCGATCTTGTCGATGTTGTGCCGATGGGTGACGAAGTTGAGCACCATCGGGTAGCCGTGGGCCTTCACGGCACGGGCCATCTCCAGCTTCTGCGCGAAGGCCTTTTTCGAGCCGGCCAGCAGGTTGTTCACCTGCTCGTCGCTGGCCTGGAAGCTGATCTGGATATGGTCCAGGCCGGCTTTTTTGAATTCGGCGATACGGGCTTCGGTCAGGCCGATGCCGGAGGTGATCAGGTTGGTGTAGTAGCCCAGCCGACGGGCCTCACCGATCAGCTCGGCGAGGTCCTGGCGCACCAGCGGTTCGCCGCCGGAGAAACCAATCTGTGCGGCGCCCATTTCTCGCGCTTCGGTCATCACCTTGAACCACTGCGCGGTGCTCAGTTCCTGGCCTTGGGCGGCGAAGTCCAGCGGGTTGGAGCAGTACGGGCATTGCAGCGGGCAACGGTAGGTGAGCTCGGCCAGCAGCCACAGCGGCAAGCCGACCTCGGGCGTGGCCGGCAACTCAGGCGAGGACGATCCAGTGTTCGCCACGGGCCACCTCCATGAACTGCTCGATGTCGTCGGCAACTTCCGGCACATCGGGGAACTGCCGCGCAAGTTCGGCAATGATTGCCGCGACGTCGCGCTGGCCATCGATCAGGCCACCGATCAGCGCAGCGCTTTCGTTGAGCTTGATCATGCCCTCGGGGTACAGCAACACATGGCCTTTCTGTGCCGGCTCGTACTGGAAGCGGTAGCCGGGGCGCCAGTTGGGCACTTGCTTGCGATCGAAACTCATAGGGCGATCCCCTTGTGCCAGACCCGTTCCTGGGTGACCGAATGATAAGGCGGGCGGTTCAGCTCGTAGGCCATGCTCATGGCATCGAGCATGCTCCAAAGAATATCCAGCTTGAACTGCAGGATCTCCAGCATACGCTCCTGGCCCGCACGGGTGGTGTAGTGCTGCAAGGTGATTGCCAGGCCGTGCTCGACATCACGCCGCGCCTGGCCCAGGCGCGTGCGGAAGTATTCGTAACCGGCGGGGTCGATCCAGGGGTAGTGCTGTGGCCAGCTGTCCAGGCGCGACTGGTGGATCTGCGGGGCGAACAGCTCGGTCAGCGAGCTGCTGGCCGCCTCTTGCCAACTGGCGCGGCGGGCGAAGTTGACGTAGGCGTCGACGGCAAAGCGCACGCCGGGCAGTACCAGCTCCTGGGAGCGCAGTTGATCAGGGTCCAGGCCCACGGCCTGGCCAAGGCGCAGCCAGGCCTCAATACCGCCGTCTTCGCCAGGCGCGCCGTCATGGTCGAGCAGGCGCTGGATCCACTCACGGCGTACTTCGCGGTCCGGGCAGTTGGCCAGGATCGCGGCATCCTTCATCGGGATGTTGACCTGGTAGTAGAAGCGGTTGGCTACCCAGCCCTGGATCTGCTCGCGGCTGGCGCGGCCCTGGTACATCGCCACGTGATACGGGTGATGAATATGGTAGTAGGCACCTTTGGCGCGCAGGGCCTGCTCGAATTCGGCAGGGGACATCGGCAACGGGTCGCTCATCAGGCCTCCTTAAAGCTCGATGCTCATGCCATCGAAGGCGACTTCAACGCCTCGACGCTGGACCTCGGCCCGTTCTGGCGAGTCTTCATCGAGAATTGGGTTGGTGTTGTTGATGTGGATAAGTACCTTGCGCTGGCGCGGGAAACCATCGAGCACCTCGAGCATGCCGCCGGGGCCGTTTTGCGCCAGGTGGCCCATCTCGCGCCCGGTGCGGGTGCCGACACCACGGCGCTGCATTTCATCGTCTTCCCACAGGGTGCCGTCGACCAGCAGGCAGTCGGCGCCGTGCATCATCGCCAGCAGCTTGTCGTCGACCTGGCCCAGGCCCGGGGCGTAGAACAGCTTGCCACCGGTGCGGGTGTCTTCGACCAGCAAGCCCAGGTTGTCACCCGGGTGCGGGTCGAAGCGGTGCGGCGAATAGGGGGGCGCGGCGCTGCGCAGGGGGAAGGGCGTGAACCTGAGGTTGGGGCAGGCGTCGATAACGAAGCTGCCTTCGAGCTCGATACGGTTCCATTGCAGGCCGCCGTTCCAGTGGCTGAGCATGTTGAACAGCGGAAAGCCGGTGGTCAGGTCTTGGTGGACCATGTCTGTGCACCACACCGGGTGCGGGCAGCCTTCGCGCAGGCTGAGCAGGCCGGTGGTGTGGTCGATCTGGCTGTCGAGCAGGACGATGGCATTGATGCCGGTATCGCGCAGGGCGCGGGCCGGCTGCATCGGCGCGAAGGCCTGCAGTTGGGCGCGGATGTCGGGCGAGGCATTGCACAAGACCCAGTGCTCGCCATCGTCGGACAGCGCGATGGACGATTGCGTGCGCGCCGTGGCCCGCAGGCTACCGTCGCGGTAGCCCTTGCAGTTGACGCAGTTGCAGTTCCACTGGGGGAAGCCGCCGCCGGCGGCAGAACCGAGAATCTGGATGTACATGGCCACTCTCTACCGGGAAACCGTATCCAAAAAACACAAACGCCCCGGCGGGCCGAGGCGTCGAACCGTAAGCAGGGCTTAGCGGTTGGCGAAGTACATGGTGACTTCGAAGCCGATACGCAGATCAGTGTATGCAGGTTTGGTCCACATGGGATGACTCCTTCCGAACGGGGTTGAGTTGGTCAGCTACTTATTGGGTACCGCCGTACGCCGGAGGTTCCCTTGACTGAGATTGCGCTATCTTACAAGAAAAATTTGTACCGAAAGGTTAATTCTTCGAAAAGCGCCCTTGCAGTAAACGTAACAATCCTCGTTTTTGCTAGTGCCAGGATGGGTCTGGCGCTGCGCTGTTGGCCAGGCAGAGCCAAGGGGCATGAGGGGCCAGAAGACTGCCAAGTAGCGCATCAAGGTCCGCTTGCCGAGCCATGAGGATAGACCACTGTAGGTCATTCAGCCTGTCGGGTCGTGTCGCCAGGTGTGTCTGCCACGCCCATTCGGCCACCTCGGCATTGGCCATCGCAGGCTCGGCGAACTGCTCGGCCAGCGCCTGCTGTGCTGCGCTGTCGAGCACCACGCCTTTGCTTAGGACCGGTTGCAGGTGAGCGAGAATTTGAGCAGGGGTGGCATGGGGCGATTGCACGCCAAACAGCAGGCCAGCGCAGCCTTCAATCTGACGGAAGGCGCTGAACACCGCGTAGCCCAGTTGCAGCTCTACCCGTAGGCGTTGATACACCGGCCCCTGCAACAGCTGCGCGAGCAGGCGGCCGATGGCTTGCTGGTCAGCGGGCACTGGGCAGAACAGCAACACTGCGTTTTCGCTGCCGGCCAGTGCAGCGTCTACCCATCGACGGGCCTGCCACTGGGGCGGCGCTGTGGCCGTGGCGCCTTGCCCGGGGCAGTGGGTCAGCACGGTGCCGAGTGGGCCCGTGTCTTCAAAGCCCAGTGCCAGGCCATGCCAGCGGGCCTGTTCCCACGCCTGCGCAAGCTGCCTCGGTTCGAGCGAGCCCGCGGGTAGCGGTTCGGCCTTGTGGGTATGCATGGCATCAGGCAGTCGCTTGAGCAGGGCTCTGATCGGGATCAGGGCGGGCGCGGGCGGCGGCGGAGTGTGCCAATCGGCAGGTGAGGGCGCGTTCAGCAGCGCGAGGGCTTCGGTGACGGCGTTCATCACCGCCGACGGTTGGCCGGCGCACTGTAGCTGCCAATATTCGCCAGCTTCGCTGAACTGTAGGTGCAGCCCGGCGCGTTCGGCGCGCTCCTGCAAGGGGCGCAGCGCCTGGCAAAGGATTGGGAACACGCCATGGCGCAGGCTTGAGGGCAGGTGCCAGCGCAGATAAAGGGCGGCGTATTGGCGTGATGCCGGGAGCATGTCGCTGATGGCCAGTGCTTTAGGTAACGGCGCGGTCGCGGGGGGCGGTGCGGCGGTCAGCAGAGCGTCTGCGGCGGGTATCTGCCATTGGCCATGCTCGCTGCTGGGAAGGCTGGCAAGCAGTGCCTTCAGCGCGCTCAGGCCTTGTTCGTCGAGTGCGGCGAAGGGCTGGCCTGAGCTGTCCCGTCGTGCCAGCTCCAGCGGGCTGGCGGCCCACTCACGGCTGCGCTGCAATTGACTGAACGCGGCGTTCAGCCGCTGCGGATCGGCCTGACGGATAAAACCGAACCAGCTATGCAGCAATGCGATCGCCTCATCCTTGCAGGCATCAGCCCCGAGCTGCAGGTCGATGTGCCAGAGCAGCTGCCCGGCGAACGCATACAACGTTTCGGCTTCGAAGCCTTGCAGCCAACCGCGCTGGCGAAGCGCACTCAGCCAGCCGCCTGGTCGGCTGTCGTCGAGCAGGTCGATCAGCAACCCCAGTGCGCGCTCGGCACCTTCTGGCAGGCTTTCGTGGGCGAACGTCAGTGGCTGCCCGGCCCTGCGCAGTGGCGGCGGCGATGCCTGCGTGGCACGGCTACCGGCCGGGAACAGGCTGCCAGATTCCCGACCCAGGCGTTCCAGTGCTTCCAGCGGTTGTGGGCCGCACAGGCTCAGTGTGATCTGCCCACCTTGGTAGAAGCGTTGGTGAAACAGGCCAAGGGCGCGTTGAAACGCAGGATCTTGCAGGGCGAGGGTATAACGATTGCCCGCCTGAAAACTGCTCAGCGGATGCTGGGGCGAAACCGACTGTAGCAGGGCGAATTGCTGCTGAGCCTGCGGGTTACGTGACCAGGCGATGAACTCGGCATGAATGACCTCACGCTCCCGGCGCTGGCGCTCGATGCCAAGGTCGGGTTCGGCCAGCATCTGGCACAGGCGCTCCAGCCCGCCGGCTAAAGCCGCGGGGGGGACCTCGAAGAAAAAGTCGGTGGTGCGCTCACGGGTGCTGGCGTTGACCTGGCCACCGAGGGCCTGCACATACCGCATCAGGCCGTCCTCCAACGGGAAGCGTGCTGTGCCCAGGAAGAACAGGTGTTCGAGAAAATGCGCCATGCCCGGCCATTTTGCCGGGGCATCGTGGCTGCCTGCCTGCACCCGCAACGCGGCCGCCGCACGCTTGAGGCGCGGGGCATGGCGCAGAGTCAGCTGCAGGCCGTTGGCGAGGGTGAGGTGCTGCGTGGCGTCAGGCATGGGGGCTCCAGGTAGGCGTTCATGCTAACGCATTTGTGCTGCCTGGCCTGGCCCAATCGCCGGCAAGCCGGCGCCTACGGGGCCTGTTTGCGTTGTCATTGTGGGAGCAACTGTCTTGTGGTGGTTGTGCCGGCCCCATCGCTGGCAAGCCAGCTCCCACAGGTGCGGCGCTAGCCTTTGAGGCTACACAGTTCGGGTGGGAGCCGGCTTGCCGGCGATTGGGCCGCAACGCGGCCCCTGTCAGCCCTCGCGCACATGCAGTTCCTGGCGCAAGTCGGTCAGGTAAGGAAACGCCTTGCGCCCTTCTACCACCTGCTCACGCGCAAGCTCGGCCAGCAACTGGCACTCGTCCCGCCCGGCCATGGCCAGCAGGCTGCCATCCGGGCCGATGATGCTGCTCTGGCCGCAATAGTGGATGTCGCCCTCGGCCCCACAATAGTTGGCATACACCAGGTAACACTGGTTCTCCTGCGCCCGCACTCGCACCGTCACCTGGCAGATGAAATCGTAAGGCGCCATGTTCGCCGTCGGTACCAGGATCAGTTCGGCGCCGTCCAGCGCCAGGCGCCGGGCGTTCTCCGGAAACTCGATGTCGTAGCAGATCAGCAGGCCTACCTTCCAGCCTTCCAGTTCCACAACGGGGAAATGGTCGGGGCCTGCGCTGAACATCGAGCGGTCCAGCTCACCGAACAGGTGCGTCTTACGGTAGTTGCACAGGCTGCGACCATGGGCATCGATCAACTGCACGCTGTTGTAGAACGCGCCATCATCGCTGCGCTCCGGGTAGCCATAGGCGATGGCGATGCGATGCGCCTGGGCGATCTCCACCACGTCCATGGCCGCGGGGCCATCACTGGCCTCGGCCAGGCGCTCGACCTGGGCCAGGCCGATGTTGTAGCCGGTGAGGAACATCTCCGGGCACACCAGCAGCTGGGCGCCGCGTTCAGCCGCCCGCTGCGCCTGGTGCTGCAGCCGTTGCAGATTGCCGGGCACGTCCAGTGGGTTGGGCGCGCCCTGGAACAGAGCGATACGCATGGCGCCTCCTTGTCTCAGTCGGCCAGGGCGATCGGGCCGATTTCATCGAACACATCGCCTGGGCCTGGGTTGTCCGGGTGGGTCTGGCCACCGAAGTGATTCATGATACCCCACACGGCATTGAGCGACGTCTGCACCGCGCCTTCCACCCACGCCGGCGTCCACGACACGTCGTCGCCGGCGATGAACATGCCGCGCTGTTCGGCGGGCATGTCCTGCTGCATGAAGTGCGCGTACATGCGCTGGTTGTAGCGGTAATGGCCCGGCAGCGCGCCCTTGAAGGCACCGAGAAAGTGCGGGTCGGCCTCCCACGAGATGGTGATCGGGTCGCCGATGATGTGCCCGGCGATATCGGTCTTCGGGTAGATTTTCTTCAGTGCGTCGAGGGCCAGTTGCACGCGTTTTTCCACCGGGTGCGGGAGCATCTTTAGGGCATCGCTCATCCACGCGTAGGACAGGCAGATCACCCCCGGCTTGTCGTCGCCGTTGTCGAACAGGTAGGTACCGCGGGTGAGGCGGTCGGTGAGCGTCATGCTCATCAGGTCACGGCCGGTTTGCGGGTCTTTGTCCTTCCAGAACGGGCGGTCGACCATCACGAAGGTTTTCGACGATTGCATGTAGCGGGTACGGTCCAGGGCCATCCACATCTTCTGCGAGAACAGCGACTCTTCGCAGTCGATCTGCGTGGTCAGCAGCCAGGTCTGGCACGTTGCAAGCACGGCGGCGTAATGGCGGGTGTCGCCCCAGTTGTCGGTCACCGCCAACTGGCCATCGGCGGCGCGGGCAATGCGCTTGACCCCGGTGCGCGGCGCACCGCCGTGCAGCGAGCTGAGGCTGGTGCCTTGCGGCCAATGGGCGCAGCGCTCCGGCACATGGCGCCAGATGCCTTGCGGCACCTGCTCGACGCCGCCCACGACCAAGTGTTGGTGGTCGTCGCAATTGGTCATCACCACGCGGAAGATTTCCAGCATCGAGTTGGGGAAGTCCGAGTCCCAGCCTCCGGTACCGAAGCCGACCTGGCCGAACACCTCCCGGTGCTGGAAGCTCAGCTTGGCGAAGGAGCGCGAGGTGGCGACGAAGTCGTAGAACGTGCGGTCGTCCCACAGGGGCACCAGCGTGTTCCACAGCGCTTTCAGGCGCGGTACATCACGGTCACGGATCGCCTGCTGGATATCGGCAAACTGCGCGCCACTTTCCAGGGCGTCGGCCCAGGCGTCGGCCACCTCGTGGAAAAGGTCGGGCAGGTCCGCGGCCTTTTCGGCGTAGTAGGTCTGGCCTTCCAGGTCGATCACCGTGCTGCCCGAGGCGGGGGTCAGCGGGTTGGGGAATGGCTTGGTCTCCAGGCCCAACTTGTCCACATAGTGGTAGAAGGCCGTCGAAGAGACCGGAAAGCGCATGCCACCCAACTCGGCGATGATCCCGTCGGTGCCGTTGAAGGCTTGCGAACGCAGCCGGCCACCCAGTTTCGACGCTTCATAGACGACAGGCTTGAGGCCCAGCTTCATCAACTCGTAAGCCGCTACCAGGCCAGCGATCCCGGCCCCGACAATCGCCACTTCCTCACCCTGGCGCTCGGCCGGGATGCTGCCCAGGCCGGCCGGGTGTTCCAGCCAGTCATCGAAGGCGAAGGGGAAGTCCGGGCCGAAGATGGTGATGGGCTTTTTGCCGTCGGCGGGGTGGCGGTTCTTGTTGTTCATGAAGTGACCTTGCCAGAGGGGCTGCGCAGAGAGCGGAGCCTGAGTATAGGAGATGCCTGGGGGTCATTTTAGGGCGTGGGGGGTTCGTAATTAAGATGCAGAGTGTTGGCTGAATGTAATTAGATTCGTCGTATTCGAGCTGCTTTAAGTCATTTCGACGAATTAGGTCAACGAAGCCAGATGATCCACGGTCTCCGGAAACCTCTGTACCAGGCGAATCAATGTGACTGCCTGTGCATTCGGCTTGGAACGGCCTTGTTCCCAACTCTCTAGCGTCCGGGCATTGGTCCTGAGGTAGTTCGCAAAAACTGCCCTCGACATGTTCAGCCGCTGCCGCAGCTCTAGTAACTCGTTAGGGGCAAGCGGAGGGAGTTGGGAGAAGCTGACCTTGTGCGAGCGCAGTGTCTTTTTGCCTTGGCGTTCCTCGGCTAACGCGTGCAGACCTTCGGTGAGCTCAGTGAAGAGGTTGCGGGGCATGGTTTGTCCTCGACAGATACTCGCGTTCGAGCAGAGTTTTTAGCGCTTTACGCTGAAGATCAGTCAGATCATCCTGAATGTCTTTTCCGTAAATGGTGAATAGCCAAAACTGTGCGCCAGAGAGCCAATAGTAGTAAATGATCCGGGTGCCGCTTCGCTTGCCTTTGTGGCGCTGCGTATCAGAAAACCGGAGTTTCCTGAGGCCGCCTGTTCCTTTGATGACATCACCTGCAAGTGGATGCCTCAACAGAAATTGCTGCAAGGCGTGAAAATCCTTGTCGCTCAGGTAGTCGGTTCGATGACGTTCGAACGGCGGTAGCTCAACAAAAATGGCATCCATTTTGTGTACGTTATCTGCGTATAGTTTGGGGTGGGCGAGCAGGCCCGTCAATAGGGCCGCCTTTCAGGCTATACACATTGGCGCCGTGCTGGGATGCTAGTGAATTGCAGCATGTGACACGGGTTAGAGAGTCCTGAGTTGCTGCGCCTCAAAGGCATACTCGAAGAGCAAGGCATAATCGACTGCCTCTCTTTCAAAGCAATTGCCCTCGGTCCACCTTGCTGCTCAAAATGATCGACGTGGTGGTCTTCTCCACCCCGTCGACACTGCCGATCTGATCAAGCAACTGGTCCAGCTGCTCCGGCGAATCGGTCCGCAGCCAAGCCACATAATCGAACTCGCCACTCACCGCGCACAGTTGCTGCACCTGCCCCATGGCACTCAGACGCCGCACCACCTCCTTGCCGGAACGGGGCTGCACCTTGATCCCGACATACGCCTGCAAGCCACCGCCCATCACGTGTTGGCCCAAGCGCACACCGTAGCCTGAGATCACCTTGTTCTTCTCCAGCCGCTCCAGGCGTGAGTTGACCGTGGTGCGCGCGATACCCAGCAGGCGGGCGAGGGTGGCAACGCTTTCGCGGGCATTGATTTGCAGCAGGGCGATCAGCTGGCGGTCGATTTCATCCAGCGTAATGGGGCGGGCATCCGACATGGCAAGTCTCTACAGTGGGCCCGCTAGCCTAGCCAGCCAATGGCAACCAGGGCAAGGCTGCGTCATTGGCTTTCTTTCGGCATCATGGCAGGCCGACCGTACTGGACCCACGCCGTGAACTTCGCAAACCTGCTCGAATGCTGGCGACTGGAAGTCTCCAACAAGAAAAAGCCCGGCCGCCGCATCAGCCTGCTGTTCAACGTGCTGCGCCGCGCCTGCAAGGACAACAAGCTGCGCTTTCTCTTTGCCTTCCGCCTGGCCCAGTACCTCGACGCACGAGGCGGCCTGGCCCAGCGTCATGCCGCGCGCATGCAGCAACGGCTCAATCTGAAGTACGCCGTGGACATCGACATCGGCGCCCAAATCGCCCCCGGGCTGCGCATCGCCCACCTGCCTGGCGTGGTGATTACCCGCCACGTGAGCATCGGGCGTAACTTTTTCATCCGGCAGAATTGCTCGATCGGCATCAAGACCCTAGGGCTGGAGGCGTATGCGTTGCGCATTGGCGATAACGTCAGCATGGGCGCCAACAGCTGCATCGTGGCGGACCGGATCAGCATTGGCGATAACGTGGTGATTGGTGCCATGTCGCTGGTGATGCGGGACATTCCGGCGGGAAACACGTTTTACAATACGCGGCAGGTAGAGATTCAGCCTCGGGCGAGCTACTGAATATTTTGTTGCGCTGAACAACAGGCACAAAAAAGCCGCGCGATTGCGCGGCTTTGTCGTATTTGGTGGGCCCACACGGACTCGAACCGTGGACCAAAGGATTATGAGTCCTCTGCTCTAACCAACTGAGCTATAGGCCCTCAGTAAGTGGCCGGATTATAACGAGGGTTTTGAAAGGGTGCCATCCGAAAGATCGGATAGTGCTATACGAAGAAACGTCGCGGCGAACTCCTCCGGGGGTAAGGGCAGGCTGACGATGTAGCCTTGGATCTGTTCACAGCCCTCGGCTGCCAGGAAGCGCTGCTGGGCCTGGTTCTCCACACCTTCGGCAATGATCGTGAACTGCATGCTGCGGCCCAGGGCAATGATCGCCCTGGCGATAGCGGCGTCGTGGGGGTCGTCAGGTAGGCCGCGGATGAACGACTTGTCGATCTTGAGGATGTCCAACGGCAGGCGTTTAAGGTAGCTGAGGGACGAATAACCCGTGCCGAAGTCGTCGATGGCCAGCTGCACGCCCAGTTTTTTCAACTGGTGCAGCACGGCCAGGGCTTCTTCTGCCTGGCTCATGATGAAGTTCTCGGTGATCTCCAACTGCAGGTCGCCGGCCTTGAGCTGGTAGGTCTTTAACAACTGTTCGATGCGCCGTGCCAGGTGGGGGTGGCGCAGTTGGGCGCCGGCCAGGTTGATCGACAGTGGGCCAAAGTCTTCGTAGTGCATCTTCCAGATGTGCATCTGCTGGCACGCCTTTTCAAGCACCCAGTCACCGAGCTGCAGAATGGTGCCGTTCTCTTCCGCCAGGTGAATGAAGTGCTCTGGCGGCACTTCGCCAAAGGTCGGGTGGCTCCAGCGGATTAGCGCTTCGGCGCCGACCAGGCTCTGGGTTTTGAGGCTGAGCTTGGGCTGGAAGCACAGGCTCATTTCGTTGCGTTCGACGGCGCGGCGCAGCTCATGTTCGAGGGCGATGCGCTCGCTGGCCTGGGCGGTGAGGTCGCGGGTGTAGGCTTCTACGCGGTTGCGGCCTTTGGCTTTGGAGCGGTACATGGCGGCGTCGGCATTGCGGATCAGTGTGGAGACGTCGCTGCCGTCCTGTGGATAAAGGCTGATACCGATGCTGGCGCTGGTGAAAAACTCGTGCTCGCCGGCCTGGAAGGGCGCGCTGAAGCAAGCCAGCAGTTTGCCGGCGATGCTGTTGGCGTCGCTGGGCCTGTGCAGGCCGGGCAACAGAATGATGAACTCGTCACCGCCCAGGCGCGCCACGGTGTCGACGTCGCGCACCTGTTCTTTCAGGCGTTGGGCGATGCCTTTGAGCAACAGGTCGCCGACCGGGTGGCCCAGGCTGTCGTTGATGTGCTTGAAGCGGTCGAGGTCGAGGAACAACACCGCGCCCTGGCGGTTCGAGACTTGGGCACAGGTGAGTACGGCCTGCAGGCGATTCTCGAACAGGGCACGGTTGGGCAGGCCGGTGAGCGGGTCGTGGTGAGCCTGGTAATCCAGCTTGGCCTGGGCGTGCTTGAGGCTGGAAATGTCGGCGAACACGGCGACGAAATGGGTGATCTCGTACTCGCTGTTGCGCACCGCGCTGATGGTCAGCCAACTGGGGTACAGCTCGCCATTCTTGCGTTTGTTGTAGATCTCGCCCTGCCAGTGCCCCTCGTCGGTCAGTTGATGCCACATGGCGGCATAGAAGGCGCTGTCGTGCTGGCCGGAGGCAAGCAGGCGCGGGGTTTGGCCGAGCGCCTCGATCTCGCCGTAGCCGGTAATTTCGCTGAAGGCGCGGTTGACCGCGCTGATGCGCTGGTCGATGTCGGTGATCATAACGCCCTCGGCGGTGTTTTCGAACACGGTGGCGGCCAGCTGCAGTTTTTCCTGCATGAGGTGGCGCTCGGTGATGTCGCGGGCAATGGTCAGCATGCAGTCGACACCGCCAATCGGCAGGGGCCGGGCGGACAATTCGCACAGGCGGATCTGCCCGTCGCTGCGGCGGATGTGGCAGCTGAAGTCACGTACGAAGCCATCACGCTTGAGCTGGTCGACCAGCCGCTTGCGCTCGTTGAGGTCCACCCAGATGCCCAGGTCAAGGGAGGTCTGGTCGATGGTCGGGTTCAGGTCGTAGCCGGTGAGGCGGCAGAAGCCTTCGTTGACTTCAATCAGCAGCCCGTCGCTCTGGCGCGACAGCAGCAGGCCGTCGGGCGATGCGTGGAATGCCTTGGCGAACTTCTCTTCCGAAGTTTGCAGTTGCTCCTGGGTTTCTTTGAGCTGGCTGATGTCGCGCACGGCCACGACCAGCGCCGGCGTGCCATCGAGCTCGAATGTTTCTGCCGAGGTCAGGCCTGTGAACAACTGGCCATTGCTGCGGCGGAAGCTCATTTCCAGGTTGCGGATGCCGCCTTGGTGCAGGCGTTCGAGCAGCCGCGGCCCGGTGCCGGCGACGGCCCACAGGTTCAGCTCGGTGGCGGTGCGGCCGATCACTTGACCTGGGGTGAGGCCGATCTGCTCTTCGAAGGCTTCGTTGACCTCCAGCAGGCAGCCGTCGCTGTGGCGGGCGATCAGCAGGATGTCCGGGCACTGCTGGAACACCGAGGCGAACTTCTGCTCCGACAGGCGCAGGGCGTCTTCGGTGCGTTTGGTCTCGCTGATGTCGATCATCAGCCCGCGCATTACCGGCCGGTGGCCATGCTCGATCATGCTGACGATGTTGCGAATCCATAGGGGCTGGCCATCGGCGCGGATGACCCGGTAGTCGAGGCTGTGATCGCGGCCGGCTGCGGTTTCACTGTCGCAATAAGCCTGGGCCCAGAGCGCGTCCTCCGGGTGCAGGATGCTGCGCCAGAAGCCGGGCTTGAGCCAGTCATGCAACGGGTAGCCGAGCAGGTCCTCGGCATGGGGCGAGACATAGTTGTAGGTGAAATCGTTGGCGTCGGCTTCCCAGGCGATGGCCGACAGGCTCTCGACCAGGCCGCGGTAGTGATACTCGCTGCTTCGCAGCTCTTGTTCGAGGGCGATGCGCCGGGAAATTTCCGAGCTAAGCCTGCGGTTGATGCGGATCACCACGGCAAGAACCGCCACCAGCAACAGCACCGCAGGCAGGCCATACACCAGCATGTCGGACCAGAACAGGCGCTGGTCCACCACGTTACCGACCCAGCGCTGTTGAATACGGTTGATCTCGGCGCTGCTCATGTCGGCCATGACTTTGTCGAGAATGCCCACCAGAACTTTGTTGTCCCGTGGTGCGGCCATGGCCAGTTGGTAGCGGTAGGGCGTTTCGCCACTGACATAGAGGCCGTCGAGCTTGAGCTGGCGAAGGCTCCAGATACTCGAGGCGAGGTCGCCGACCACGGCGTCGACTTCGTCTGTGGCCAGTGCCTGCAGGGTCGAACTGACGTTGGGCATGGCCACCAGGTTCAGGTCGGGGTGGTGGGTGCGCAGCAGTTCGTGCGGGGCGTAGTTTTCGACCACAGCGATCTTCAGGCCGTACAGATCCTTCAATGAGCGGGGTTGCGCGCCGCCTTTGTGGGCCAGGATAACAATCGGGAAGTCGAGGTAGGGGCGCGTAAAGGCCAGGTAACCCTGGCGCTCGGGAGTCGACATGATGCCGGGTAGCAGGTCGAGCTGGTTATTGCGCGCCTGCGCCAATACCTCGGTCCAGCTCTTGGGCTCGACCGGTTTTAGCGTCACGCCCAGGCGTTCCTGGATCGTGTCGATGTAGTCGGCGGCCAATCCCTGGTACCGGCCCTCCTGGTCGCGAAACTCGAACGGTGGCCAAGAGGCGTCTACGCCCAGGCTTAACTGCGGGTGGGCAGCCAGCCAGGCTTTTTCCTCGTCTGTCAGGGTTAGGGCGCCGGCCGTTGTGGTCCACAGGATAAGGAGCAGCAACAGAATGGCCGGCATCAGGGGCATAGCGGCCTCGCTATCAGAGTGTCTGACGTCGAGTGTAGACGGGCATTCAGGGGGATGTGGGGCAGAAATCAGGCATTGTGTCGCCGCTTTGGCCACAAAAGAAAAACCCCGGCCTGGGCCGGGGTTTGTCATCACTCGTCGAGGAAGGAACGCAGATGCTCGCTGCGCGTTGGGTGGCGCAATTTGCGCAACGCCTTCGCTTCGATCTGACGGATCCGTTCACGGGTCACGTCAAACTGCTTACCTACCTCTTCGAGGGTGTGGTCGGTGTTCATGTCGATGCCGAAGCGCATACGCAGCACTTTGGCTTCGCGGGCGGTCAGGCCCGAGAGCACGTCACGGGTGGCTTCCTTGAGGCTTTCGACCGTGGCCACGTCGATCGGGGACTGCATGGTCGAGTCCTCGATGAAGTCGCCCAGGTGCGAATCTTCGTCGTCACCAATTGGGGTTTCCATGGAGATCGGCTCTTTGGCGATCTTCAGTACCTTGCGGATCTTGTCCTCAGGCATTTCCATGCGCTCGCCCAGCTCTTCCGGGGTCGGTTCACGGCCCATTTCCTGCAGCATCTGGCGGGAAATACGGTTGAGCTTGTTGATCGTCTCGATCATGTGCACCGGAATACGGATGGTGCGGGCCTGGTCGGCGATCGAACGGGTGATCGCCTGGCGAATCCACCAGGTGGCATAGGTCGAGAACTTGTAGCCGCGACGGTATTCGAACTTGTCCACCGCTTTCATCAAGCCGATGTTGCCTTCCTGGATCAGATCGAGGAACTGCAGGCCACGGTTGGTGTACTTCTTGGCGATGGAGATCACCAGACGCAGGTTCGCCTCGACCATTTCTTTCTTGGCGCGGCGGGCCTTGGCTTCACCGATCGACATGCGACGGTTGATTTCCTTGATCTCCGCGACGGTCAGGCCAGTCTCGGTCTCAAGGTCGATCAGCTTCTGTTGGCAGGCGACGATGGCAGCGTCTTTTTCACCCAGGGCAGCAGCCCACTTGGTGTTACGCTTGGCCAGGTCACCGCTCCAGGTCTGGTCGGTTTCGTTGCTTGGGAACATGCGCAGGAAGTCGGCACGCGGCATGCGAGCGTCACGGACGCACAGTTGCATGATGGCGCGTTCTTGCTGACGCAGGCGGCTCAGTGCATCACGCACGCGCTCGACCAGTACCTCGAACTGCTTGGGTACCAGCTTGATCGGCATGAACAGATCGGCCAGCGCCTGCATGGCGCCGATGCTCTCGGCATGGCTACGGCCATGCTTTTTCAGCACCTTGAGGGTGACGGCAAGCTGATCGGAAACCGCACCGAAACGCTGAGCGGCAACGACTGGGTCCGGGCCACTTTCGGCCTCTTCCTCATCGTCGCTCTCTTCGCTTTCTTCTTCGTCGTCCGTTTCTTCCTTGGCAGCCGCAACCTTGGCACCTGGAACAGGCACTTCTTCGGTCGGGGCAGCGATGTTGTCATCAGGGTCGATATAACCGCTGAGCACATCGGACAAACGGCCACCTTCGGTGGTGACGCGGTCGTATTCGCTGAGAATGTAGTCGACAGTACCCGGGAAGTGAGCGATGGCGCCCATGACTTCACGGATGCCTTCCTCGATACGCTTGGCGATTTCGATCTCGCCTTCGCGGGTCAGCAGCTCGACAGTACCCATTTCACGCATGTACATGCGCACTGGGTCGGTCGTGCGGCCGATATCGGTTTCAACTGCCGCCAACGCAGCAGCGGCTTCTTCGGCCGCGGCTTCGTCGGTGTCGGCTTCCGCCAACAGAAGGGCATCCGCATCCGGAGCACTCTCGAATACGTTGATCCCCATGTCGTTGATCATGCGGATGATGTCTTCCACCTGTTCAGGATCTGAAATATCCTCAGGCAGGTGGTCGTTGACCTCCGCGTAAGTCAGGTAGCCCTGCTCACGACCGCGGGTGATCAACTCTTTGATACGAGACTGCTGTTGCGCTTTTCCGGACATAACACCCTATCCACTGAAGGTCTTGGCGGGCAAAAAACAAGCCGAGGATTATACCCGAGCATGGGCCTCACGCGCCAGATGAGGTCGGCGTTTGTGCGGGAACATTCCTGCTAAGCAGGGCGAGAAGCTGCGATTTTTCCTCACTGCTCAACTCGCTTTGACGTGCTTTCCTGAGCAGATGTTCCAGGCTGCGCTCGCGTTGGCGGGCGGACAAGCTAGTTATAGTGTCGAAAAACTGTTGTTCAAGGTTGTCGGCTACGATCAGCCATTCCTTCTCGGCCAGCGCCCGCAGCAAACGGCCCTGTTCAGTGCCGTGCCAACGTGCGATCAACTGCATTGAGCTTAGCCCAGGATTCTTCTGAGCGGCTTCGATCAATGCCACCAGCAACTGGCTGTACAGGTGCTCTTCGTCGGCGAAGTGGCTGGCATCTTCCACCTTGCCGGCCAGTAATGGGTGGTGCAGCAACGTGCGCAAGGCCGCCAGGGTCGGGGGCTCCACGGGTGCCGGGGTGCGCGGTGGGGCCTCGTCGCGTTGCTGCCAGGGCTTGCCGCCTTTGCGGTTTTTGTCCCAGGGCTTGTCGCTCCACGGCTTCTTGCCGCCCGCCTTGTTCGGCTTCCATTGTTGCTCTTGCTGCGCCGGCGCGTAGTCGTGCTGCGGCATGTCGCCGTAGTCTGGCGTGTAGCTGGCCATGGCATCGTAGTCATAGCCCGGATCGTAGTCCGGGACGCTGCTACTGGCTGCCGGTTGTTGGGCCAGTTGCTCGACTTGCTGAGGGTCGAGGCCGGTGATTTCCTTCAGGCGGTTACGCATCAACTGACGCAAGTTGGCGCCAGGGATTTTTTCGATCAACGGTGCAGCCAGGGTCGCCAAATGCGCCTTGCCTTCTAGCGAGCGCGGGTCAGCTTCGGCGCTCAGTTGCTCGAAAAAGTAATCTGCCAGGGGTTGGGCATGCTGGTTGATACGTGCCATGAAGGCGTCGGTGCCTTCGGCGCGCACCAGGCTGTCCGGGTCTTCGCCTTCGGGCAGGAACAGAAAGCGTGCGCGGCGGCCGTCCTGCAGGGCCGACAGGGTCGACTCCAGCGCGCGCCAGGCCGCCTTGCGCCCGGCCTGGTCGCCGTCGAAACAGAACAGCACGCTGGGCACCACGCGGAACAGGCGCTTGAGGTGCTCTTCGCTGGTGGCGGTACCGAGGGTGGCGACGGCGTTGCGCAGGCCCTGCTGGGCCAGTGCGATGACGTCCATGTAGCCTTCGACGACGATGATTTCGTCGAGGTTGCGGTTGTGCTTGCGCGCCTCGTAAAGCCCGTAGAGTTCCTGGCCTTTATGAAAAACCGGGGTTTCCGGGGAGTTGAGGTACTTGGGTTTGTCGTCACCCAGTACGCGGCCGCCGAAGGCGATCACGCGGCCACGGCTGTCGCGGATCGGGAACATCACGCGGTCGCGGAAGCGGTCATAGCGTTTGCCGGTTTCGGCGTTCTCGATCAGCAGGCCGGCATCGATCATGACCTTTTGCTGCAGGGTGTCGGCGCCCAAGTGCTTGAGCAGGTTGTCCCAGCCAGGTGGCGCGAAGCCCAGGCCGAAGTCCCGGGCAATCTCCCCAGACAGGCCGCGGCCTTTGAGGTAGTCCACCGCCGCTTTGCGGGTGGGGTGGTTGCGCAGTGCCTGGCGGTAGAATTCGGTAGCGGCTTCCAGTAGCGGATACAGCGGTGAATCGGTTGGCTGGCGCGGCTTTTGTGCGCGACGGCCTTCTTCGCGGGGCACTTCCATGCCAGCGGCGCGGGCCAGTTCCTCGACGGCCTGGGGGAAGTCCAGGTTGTCGTGGTCCATGACGAAGCCGAGGGCGTTGCCACCGGCGCCGCAACCGAAGCAGTAATAGAACTGCTTGTCGGGGCTGACCGTGAAGGACGGGGTCTTTTCCTTGTGGAACGGGCAGCAGGCCGAGTAGTTTTTGCCGGTTTTTTTCAGCTGGACGCGCGAACTCACCACGTCGACAATGTCGAGGCGGTTGATAAGGTCGTCAATGAAACTCTGGGGAATCAGCCCGGCCATGGCAGTCTCGTCATCTGGCAACTGGCAAGTCTAATCGCTCACGCGCCGGTTGGGGCGAATGCTGCAAGGGGAAGTGCGAGGGAAGTATGTGCTCGTCGCCAGCCAATGAAGGCTCGTCAGACAGGACGTGCACGATCTGGTCAATGACCAGCTCTGACGTTTCAGGCAGGTTGCCCCCATGCAGTTCGCATGAAGCGAGTGCGTAAAAGGCCTTGAGCTAGCTGCCCAAGTTTGAAGCAGTTGTGAAGCAACCGCTGCCATCGGCCCGGCGGTGAGCCGGGCAGGGCAGAAGCTTTGCGTAGAACGTCTGTATTAGTACAGACGAACGGCGCGGCGCTGTTCGCGCTGAACTTTCTTGGCGTGGCGCTTAACAGCAGCAGCTGCTTTACGCTTACGCTCGGCGGTCGGCTTCTCGTAAAACTCGCGGCTACGAACTTCAGCCAGTACACCGGCTTTTTCGCAGGAGCGCTTGAAACGACGCAGAGCTACGTCGAAGGGTTCGTTCTCTTTAACTTTGACGGCTGGCATCCAGGGCTACCTTAATTCATTACCGGGGTAGACGTGCTCCTGGCAAAACAAAGGTGTGCTGGAGAACGTCGGTTTTCAAGGGTTGCGGATGTTAACCCTTAGCTGGCCGGAATGCAAAGCCTCTGATCGAAAACCGCTGGTCGGCACCCGACACGGCGACTATCATGCGCGGCTTCGAATTCAGCCCCCACAAGGGACGAGCCCATGCTAGTACTGGGATTGGAAACATCCTGCGACGAAACTGGCGTCGCATTATATGACAGCGAACGCGGTTTGTTGGCCGACGCGCTGTTCAGCCAGATCGACCTGCACCGCGTGTTCGGCGGTGTGGTACCGGAGCTTGCCTCACGCGATCACGTCAAGCGCATGCTGCCGTTGATTCGCCAGGTATTGGACGAGGCTGGCTGCGTGGCCACCGAGATCGATGCCATCGCCTACACCGCGGGTCCTGGGCTGGTCGGCGCACTGCTGGTCGGCGCGTCCTGCGCTCAGGCCCTGGCGTTTGCCTGGGACATCCCGGCCATTGGCGTGCACCACATGGAAGGCCATCTTCTGGCGCCCATGCTGGAAGAAAACCCGCCCGAGTTTCCGTTCGTCGCTTTGTTGGTGTCGGGTGGCCATACCCAGTTGGTCAGGGTCGATGGCATCGGCCAGTACGAGCTGTTGGGCGAAAGCCTGGACGACGCAGCCGGTGAGGCGTTCGACAAGACCGCCAAGCTGATCGGCCTGAACTACCCCGGCGGCCCGGAAATCGCCCGGCTGGCCGAGCAGGGCGTGCCAGGGCGGTTTGTTTTCCCACGGCCGATGACCGATCGCCCGGGGCTGGAATTCAGCTTCAGTGGCCTCAAGACGTTCGCCCTGAATACCTGGCAGCAGTGCCGTGATGCTGGCGACGACGGTGAGCAAACCCGTTGCGACGTGTCGCTGGCATTCCAGCAGGCGGTGGTGGAGACTTTGACCATCAAGTGCAAGCGGGCCCTGAAGCAGACGGGCCTGAAGCGGCTGGTGATTGCCGGTGGTGTCAGCGCCAACAAGGCCTTGCGTGCCTCGCTCGAGGAAATGCTGGGTGGCATGAAGGGCAACGTGTACTACGCGCGCCCGCAGTTCTGCACCGACAACGGCGCGATGATCGCCTATGCCGGCTGCCAGCGCCTGTTGGCCGGGCAGCAGCAGGACCTGGCGATCAGCGTGCAGGCGCGCTGGCCGATGGAGCAGTTGCCGCCGGTCTGAAAGTTGTCAGAAGTGGCGTTCACGCCCGGCGAACAGGTCGCGTAGGTTGTTGCGGTGGCCCCAGACGATCATCAGCGTGAGCACGCTGATCGGCAGCAATGCCTCGGGTTCGCGCCAGGCGAGCAGGGGCAAGGTCAGCGGCGTGGCGATAAGCGCCGCCAGCGAGCTGGTACGTGTGAGGTAGAAGGTCAGCAACCAGGCAGCGATGGCCAGCAATGCCGCCGGAAAGTACAGGCCCATGAGCATGCCGGCCGCGGTTGCCACGCCCTTGCCGCCCTGGAAGCGAAAGTACAGCGGGAACAGGTGACCCAGCACCGCGCACACGCCAACCCAGGCCTGCTCCTGCAGATCGAGGCCGGCAGCGCGGGCAAGCAATACGGGCAACAAGCCCTTGCACAGGTCGCCAAGCAGGGTCAGGATCGCCAGCTTGCGGCCTGCCAGGCGAAGCATGTTGGTGGCCCCGGCATTGCCTGAACCGCTGGCACGGGGGTCCGGGCTGCCGAAGAGGCGGCTCAGGACAATGGCGAAGGACAGCGAGCCGAGCAGGTAGGCGAGCAGCGCCAATAACCAAAACATGCTAACTATTCCGGGCGAGGACGCCCTGATTCTAACGGCGCCAGTCGCCCTTGTCGTGCTGTGGAGAGAAGTGCTTGGACAGAGTGTTCATCGAAGGCCTGGAAGTCGATACCGTCATCGGTGCCTATGACTGGGAGCGGGATATTCGCCAGTGCTTGCGCCTGGACCTGAGTTTTGCCTGGGACAACCGCCCGGCAGCGGCCGGCGACGATCTCAGCCTGGCGCTGGATTACGCCAGTGTTTCGGCGCGTATCCAGGCATTTTCTGAACAGGCACGCTTCGAGTTGGTAGAAACCTTCGCCGAGCGCCTGGTCGCGGTGCTGATGGAAGAATTCCAGATTCCGTGGGTGCGGTTGAAGCTGACCAAGCCAGGCGCGGTTCCGGCTGCCCGTGGCGGTGTTGGCGTGGAGATCGAGCGCGGATGTCTCTGAACACGGTTTACCTGGGCTTGGGCAGTAATATCGACCGGCATGCGCACTTGTGTGCCGGGCTTGATGCCTTGGCGGGCATTCTTACCGACATGCGCTGTTCGCCAGCGTTCGAAAGCCAGGCGGTCGGGATCAAGAGTGGGCCTTTCATCAACTTCGTGGTGACCGGCAAGACCGATTTGCCGTTGATGGAGCTGGACCGCCGCCTCAAGTTCATCGAGGCCGACAACGGCCGTTACGCGCCAGAGCGTAAAGGGCTGCCGCTGGATATCGACGTGCTGCTGTATGACGATCTGCACGGCACGTTCGATGGCTTGGTACTACCGCGGGCCGAGATTTTGAAAAACGCGTTTGTGCTGTGGCCATTGTCGTTGCTGGCGCCAGAGCTGGTGCACCCGGGGGTGGGCAAGCCGATGGCGCAGGTGTGGCAGGAGGCGCGGATCGATCAGGTGCTGGCGCCGGTTGCCTTTGAGTGGCGCGGGTTGCAATTGACGCCTGCCTGATCCGGGAGATCTGGTTGCCTGTGCCGGCCCTTTCGCGGGCAAGCCCGCTCCCACAGGGACCGCAAAATGCCTGAAAGCAGCGGCGTACTGGTGGGAGCGGGCTTGCCCCGCGAAAGGGCCAGGCAAGGCAATCGATAAATCAGCCTTCTGCACCACCCTTGTAGGCAACAAGCGCCTTGAGCCGCTCACCTTTCAGCGCCTCCCCAAGCGCCTGCCCGGTCAGCCCAGCCTGCACCAGCGGCTTCACATCCACCGCCCTCGCCGCCGCCGCTGCGCCCCTTAGGTAATCAGCCTGTGGATAAGCCCGCTCGCCCTGACGCGCACGCGCATCCATCTGGCAGGCGCTGAGGAAATCGTCAAAACGCTGTGGCCGGCGGTACACATCGAACTTCTGCAACAGCCCCAGCAATGCCTCAGGATCCAGCTCAAAGGCCTGGTTGCAGTGTGTCAGGCACTCACCCACCAGCATGGCCAGCTCCTGGCACTCGCGCGGTGCCTTGAAGCGCTGGCTGACCGCCTTGACCACTGCCGGCTGCAGCTCGCGCAGCAGGCAAGCCCAGCGCACGTGCAGCGGTTGACCGTGCAGCGCAGCCTGCTCCAGGCCTGCCAGTGCGTGATGGCTGTCGATGAGCTCAGGCAGCAACTCCTGCAAGGCGTCGCACGCGTGCAAGACCTCGAAGAACACCTGGGGTTGCGGCTCCATCAGCGCGCGCTCGATCTCTTTCCAGCTGCGCTCAGCGGTGAGCGCTTGCAGTTCGCCGGAGGCGCTGATCTGGCGCATCAGCGCCAGCGTCTCGTCAGCGACCTTGAAGCCGAGGGGGGCGTAGCGTGCGGCAAAGCGGGCAACCCGCAGTACCCGCAGCGGGTCTTCAGCGAATGCCGGGGATACGTGGCGTAACAGGCGCCTGTCGAGATCTTCTTTACCGTGGTAGGGGTCGTACAGCGTGCCCGCATCATCCTCCGCCATCGCATTGATGGTCAGGTCGCGGCGGATCAGGTCTTCTTCGAGGGTGACGTCGGGGCTTGCATGGAAGGTAAACCCGCCGTACCCCCGCCCGCTCTTGCGCTCGGTGCGCGCCAGCGCATATTCCTCACCGCTTTTGGGGTGGATGAAAACCGGAAAATCAGCGCCCACTGGGCGATAGCCCAGGGCTTGCATCTGTTCGACGGTCGCGCCAACCACCAGCCAATCGATATCGCTGACGGGGCGCCCGAGCAAGCGGTCGCGCACGGCGCCGCCGACTTTGTAGATGTGCATGTACAGCCTCCATAACTGCCCACAGGATAACCTGTTGGCAGTCATGCAGGGGCAGCGGTGCTAGAGGTGGTGGATGACGGCCAGGTCCATGCGTCCATAGTCGGCGCTTTCGCTGTGCTCGCCGCGGGGTGGCATGTGGTGGGTCTTCATGACCTGGTCGCCCTGAACAGTCTCCAGGTGGATGTCGAAGCCCCACAGGCGATGCAGGTGCTTGAGCACTTCCTCGGTCGAGTCGCCCAGGGGTTTGCGGTTGTGCTGTTGGTGGCGCAGGGTCAGCGAGCGGTCGCCGCGCCGGTCGATGCTCCAGATCTGCACGTTCGGTTCGCGGTTGCCCAGGTTGTATTGCGCCGCCAGTTGCTCGCGGATGACCCGATAACCGGTCTCATCATGGATGGCGGGCACCAACAGGTCATCGCGCTGGTCGTCGTCCAGAATGCTGAACAGCTTGAGGTCGCGGATCACCTTGGGCGACAGGTACTGCAGGATGAAGCTCTCGTCCTTGAAGCTGCTCATGGCGAACTTGATGGTCGATAGCCAGTCACTGCCGGCAATGTCGGGGAACCAGTGGCGATCCTCCTCGGTAGGGTTTTCGCAGATCCGGCGGATGTCGGTGTACATCGCAAACCCCAGCGCATAGGGGTTGATACCGTTGTAGTACGGGCTGTCAAAGCCTGGCTGGAACACCACGCTGGTGTGCGATTGCAGGAACTCCATGATGAAACCGTCGGTGACCAGGCCTTCGTCGTACAGGTCGTTCATCAGGGTGTAGTGCCAGAAGGTGGCCCACCCTTCGTTCATGACCTGGGTCTGGCGCTGTGGGTAGAAATACTGGGCGATCTTGCGCACGATGCGCACCACTTCACGCTGCCAGGGTTCGAGCAGCGGGGCGTGTTTTTCGATGAAATAGAGGATGTTTTCCTGAGGTTCGGCGGGGAAGCGCGCATCATCGCGGTCGCCGCCTTTTTCTGCGCCCTTGGGAATGGTGCGCCACAGGTCGTTGATCTGCCGCTGCAGGTGCTCTTCACGCTCTTTTTGCCGGCGCCGTTCCTCTTCGGCGGAAATAGGGTAGGGGCGCTTGTAACGGTCGACGCCGTAGTTCATCAGGGCGTGGCAGGAGTCGATGAGGTCTTCGACCGCATCGATGCCGTGGCGCTCTTCACATTGGGCGATGTACTGCTTGGCGAACACCAGGTAGTCGATGATCGAACTGGCATCGGTCCAGGTGCGGAACAGGTAATTGCCTTTGAAGAAGCTGTTATGGCCGTAGCAGGCGTGAGCAATCACCAGCGCCTGCATGCACATGGTGTTTTCTTCCATCAGGTAGGCGATGCACGGATCGGAGTTGATCACGATCTCGTAGGCCAAGCCCATCTGGCCCCGACTGTAGGATTTTTCGGTGCTGAGGAACTGTTTGCCATAGGACCAGTGGTGGTAACCCAGCGGCATGCCGACCGAGGCGTAGGCATCCATCATCTGCTCGGCGGTGATCACTTCGATCTGATTGGGGTAGGTGTCCAGGGCGTAACGCTCGGCCAGACGACTGATTTCCCGGTCGTAAGTCTGGATCAGGTCGAACGTCCACTCGGACCCGGTGGAAATGGGTTGGCGTTTCTGAGCTCTGGCGGTCATGTGGCTAACCTGCGCTGGAAGAGTTCACGGAAGACCGGGTAGATGTCGCCGGCCGATACCAACTGCTGCTGGGCGAACGTGTCGGGGAAGCCCTCGCCGATTCGCTCGTACTCGTACCACAGCGCCTGATGCTCACGGGGGGTGATCTCAACGTAAGTGTAGTACTGCACGTGCGGCATGATTTGCTTGGAGAGGATCTCGCGGCAGATCGGCGAGTCGTCGTTCCAGTTGTCACCGTCAGAGGCTTGCGCGGCGTAAATGTTCCAATCGCTGGCCGGGTAGCGCTCGGCCATGATTTCCTGCATCAGCTTGAGTGCGCTGGAGACGATGGTGCCGCCGGTTTCCCGCGAGTAGAAGAACTCCTCTTCGTCCACTTCCCGCGCACTGGTGTGGTGGCGGATGAAGACCACTTCGATACGGTCGTAATTGCGCTTGAGGAACAGGTACAACAGGATGAAAAAGCGCTTGGCGATGTCTTTGGTGGCCTGGGTCATGGAGCCGGACACGTCCATTAGGCAGAACATCACCGCTTTCGAACTGGGGTTGGGCTGCTTGACCAGCAGGTTGTACTTGAGGTCGAAGGTATCGAGGAAGGGCAGGCGGTTGATGCGCGCCTTGAGGCGTTCGATCTCTTGCTCGACTTCCTGGATGTCCGTGAAATTGTCGGGTTCCTCGACCTTCAGGCGGTCGAGTTCTTTCTGCGCTTCACGCAACAGGGCGCGGCTGCTGCCGGTCAGGGCGATACGCCGGGCATGGGCCGAACGCAGGGTGCGCACGATGTTGATGCGCGACGGGTTGCCTTCGTTGGCGATACCGGCGCGTACGGTCTTGAAGGTGTCGGCACCGGTCAGGTGACGTTTGACCAGGTTGGGCAGTTCGAGGTCTTCGAACATGAACTCGAGAAACTCTTCCTGGGTGATCTGGAAGACGAATTCGTCCATGCCCTCGCCGGAGTTGCCGGCTTTGCCGCGGCCACCACCACCACCGCCCCCTTGAGGCCTGGGGATGTGTTCGCCGGCAGTGAATTCCTTGTTGCCAGGGTGCACGATGGTCTGCTTGCCGCCACGACCGTGGTGCAACACCGGTTCATCGATGTCCCGTCCCGGAATGCTGATTTGCTCGCCATGCTCCATGTCCATGATGGAGCGGCGGCTCACGGCCTCTTCGACGGCCTTCTTGATGTGGTCACGGTAGCGCCGCAGAAAACGCTGGCGGTTGACCGTGCTCTTGTTCTTGCCGTTCAGGCGTCGGTCGATTACGTAGCTCATGGTCCCTCCGGTAGCTGGGAACAGCTGCACGCTTCAAGCTACGAGCTGCACGTAAAAGCAGCTGCCGCCGCCCGAGGCTGGCACTGCAGCCTTGGGCGTGCGGTGTGTAGCTTGCCGCTTTATTGCGATTTCCTGACCCGCAGGTACCATTCCGACAGCAGACGAACCTGCTTGTCGGTGTAGCCACGCTCCACCATCCGGGTGACGAAGTCGTTGTGTTTCTTCTGGTCTTCCTTGCTGGCCTTGGCATTGAAGCTGATGACCGGCAGCAAGTCTTCGGTGTTGGAGAACATCTTCTTCTCGATCACCACCCGCAGCTTTTCATAGCTGAGCCAGCTCGGGTTCTTGCCGTTGTTGTTGGCGCGTGCGCGCAGTACGAAGTTGACGATCTCGTTGCGGAAGTCTTTCGGGTTGCTGATACCGGCCGGCTTCTCGATTTTTTCCAGCTCTTCGTTGAGGGCAATGCGGTTGAGGATCTCGCCGGTTTCCGGGTCGCGGTATTCCTGGTCCTGGATCCAGAAGTCGGCGTACAGCACATAGCGGTCGAAGATGTTCTGGCCGTATTCGCTGTAGGACTCCAGGTAAGCAGTCTGGATTTCCTTGCCGATGAACTCGATGTAGCGCGGCGCCAGGTATTCCTTCAGGTAGCGCAGGTAGCGTTCGCGCACTTCGGCCGGGAACTGTTCCTGTTCGATTTGCTGTTCGAGCACGTACAACAGGTGAACCGGGTTGGCTGCGATTTCGTGTGGGTCGAAGTTGAAGACTTTGGAGAGGATCTTGAACGCGAAGCGGGTCGACAGGCCGTTCATGCCTTCGTCGACACCTGCCGAGTCGCGGTATTCCTGGATCGACTTGGCTTTCGGATCAGTGTCCTTGAGGTTTTCGCCATCGTAGACGCGCATCTTCGAATAGATGTTGGAGTTCTCTGGCTCTTTGAGGCGTGAGAGCACAGTGAACTGGGCCAGCATCTTGAGGGTGTCGGGCGCGCAGTGGGCCTTGGCCAGCGAGCTGTTGACCAGCAGTTTGTCGTAGATCTTGATCTCGTCACTGACGCGCAGGCAGTAGGGCACCTTGACGATGTAGATCCGGTCGATGAAGGCTTCGTTGTTCTTGTTGTTACGGAACGTGTGCCACTCCGATTCGTTGGAGTGGGCCAGCAGGATACCGGTGTAGGGAATCGCCCCCAGCCCCTCGGTACTGTTGTAGTTACCTTCCTGGGTCGCCGTAAGCAGTGGGTGCAGGACCTTGATCGGCGCCTTGAACATCTCGACGAATTCCATCAGGCCCTGGTTGGCCCGGCACAGCGCACCCGAATAGCTGTAGGCGTCGGCGTCGTTCTGTGGGTATTCCTCGAGCTTGCGGATGTCCACCTTGCCGACGAGGGCAGAGATGTCCTGGTTGTTCTCATCGCCAGGTTCGGTCTTGGCAATGGCGATCTGGTTGAGGATCGACGGATAGAGCTTGACCACTTTGAACTTGGAAATGTCGCCGCCGAACTCCTGCAGGCGCTTGGTGGCCCAGGGCGACATGATGGTGTTCAGGTAGCGCCGTGGGATCCCAAACTCTTCCTCGAGAATGGCCCCATCTTCGGTGGCATTGAACAAGCCCAGTGGCGATTCGAATACAGGTGAGCCCTTGATGGCGTAGAAGGGCACCTTTTCCATCAGTTGTTTGAGCTTTTCGGCCAGCGACGACTTGCCGCCACCTACCGGGCCCAGCAGGTAAAGGATCTGTTTCTTCTCTTCCAGGCCCTGCGCCGCATGGCGGAAGTACGACACGATCTGGTCGATGCATTCTTCCATGCCATGGAAGTCTTCAAAGGCCGGATAGCGCCTGATCACCTTGTTGGAGAAGATCCGCGATAGCCTGGAATTGTTAGAGGTGTCGACAAGCTCCGGTTCGCCGATGGCCAGCAACAGCCGTTCTGCCGCCGATGCGTAGGCGCTGCGATCCTGCTTGCACAGCTCGAGGTACTCCTGCAGCGAAAGTTCTTCCTGGCGGGTGGACTCGAAACGTTGTTGGAAGTGGCTAAAAATGCTCATGACGTCACCTCGCTCGATACGTGGAGACGACGCCGGATCAGTCAGCTGATGCTGGCATGCAACCGGGTTCGCCGATTGCTGTATACCCCCCAGAACACCCTTGAAACGCTACCGATGACCCGCACGCCGGTGTACCGGCTCTCCCCTTTTTTGGATGGCCTGGGCTTAAGGATAGTTGGTAATACGCAAGGTCAAGGGCGTGAGGCCGAGAAGTTGCTCGCGACCGTTCGTCAGGTGAGCCGCGAGCCCGCATGGGGCGCGGGCTGCAGTAAAAATGAAAAAATTATTCGGCAGCGCCTTGGGCGGTCTCGGCCGGGTAGGTGGCGCGCCACAGCTCAAAGCCGCCATCGACGCTGTACACCTCTGAAAAGCCCTGGCCCGCCAGGTAGGCGGCAGCGCTCTGGCTGGAATTGCCGTGGTAGCAGACCACCAGGGTCGGTGCATCGAGGTCGGCGTTGCGGATGAAATCGGCGACCGAATGGTTGTCCAGGTGGGTGGCGCCGCTGATGTGGCCGGCGGCAAAGGCTTGTGGGTCGCGAATGTCGACCACTACCGCACCTTGCGCGCGCAGGGCCAGAGCCTGCTCGGGAGGGATGCGTTTGAATTCGCTCATGGCTACGGTTTCCTTCAGGGCTGATCGTTGATTCTAGTGGGTTGTGCCGGCGGGCGTACGGTGCCGTCGTCGGAACAGTCGCAGCGATGGTATTCACCGCTGTCGACGTTGTAGAGGGTCATGGCACCGCCCCACACGCAACCGGTGTCCAGGGCGATGATGCCGGGTTCGTCGACGCGCCCTTCAAGGGCGGCCCAATGGCCGAAGATGATCTTCACGTGGCGTGAACGGCGGTCCTTGTGCGCATACCAGGGCTTGTAGCCTTTGGGGGCGGTGCCCAGGCCTTCCTTGCTCTTTAGGTCGAGCTTGCCCTCGGGGGTGCAGAAGCGCATGCGCGTGAGGTAGTTGGTGATCACCCGCAGGCGCTCGATGCCGGTGAGGTTCTTGCTCCACTTGTTAGGCTCGTTGCCGTACATGCCGTCGAGGTAAAGCTTGAGCCGGCCGTCGTCGCGCAGTGCTTCCTCGACTTCGGCGGCGAGCTCCAGGGCTCTGCCCAGGGTCCATTGTGGCGGTATGCCGGCATGCACCATGGCAATGCCGCGGGGCTCGTCGTAGTGCAGCAGTTTTTGCCGGCGCAGCCAGTCGAACAGCAGGTCGGCATCCGGCGCTTCGATGATTTCGCGCAAGGTGTCGCTTTTTTTCAGGCGTTCGACGTTGTGCCAGGCGGCCAGCAGGTGCAGGTCATGGTTGCCCAGCACGCAGACCAGCGACTGGCGGATCGAGTAGAGGAAACGCAGGGTCTCCAGCGATTCGGGGCCACGATTGACCAGGTCGCCGACCAGCCACAGGCGGTCGACGGCGGGGTTGAAGCGAACACGTTCGAGCAGGCACTTGAGCGGTTGCAGGCAGCCTTGCAGGTCACCGACGGCGTACGTTGCCATCAGTGCAGGGCCCCGGGTACCGCCAGGCGGAAGGGCGCGATTTCGGCGTCGAAGCGTTTACCGTCTTCGGCGAACATCTGGTAGCTGCCCTGCATGGTGCCCACGCGGGTGCTGATGACCGCGCCGCTGCTGTAGGTGTGGCTCTGGCCCGGGTCGATGTTAGGTTGCTGGCCGACCACGCCGGCGCCGCGCACTTCTTCGACTTCACCGTCACCGTTGGTGATCAGCCAGTGCCGCGACAGCAACTTGGCTGTGACAGAACCGTTGTTTTGCACGGTGATGGTGTAGGCGAAAGCGAAACGACTGTTTTCGGGGTCGGATTGTTCTTTGAGGTAACGGGTCACGACGCTGACGTCGATCTGGTAACGGGGATCGGACATGCAAAGGCCTTGGGCGAACTGACGCAATAATGCAGTCTAGGCCATTGGCGGGGGGGAGGGCCAGCGGTGTGGTCGCGGGCAGGTATGTGCAGGCGGGGTGGGGTGGCAGTGCCGGCCTCTTCGCGGGCAAGTCGGACCGCGAAGAGGCCGTAAAAGGCGCTAATCAGGCTTGCTGATCGGCCAACTGGTCAGCCAGGCGCACGAAGGCGGCCAGGTCCAGCTGTTCAGGCCGCAGGCTGCCATCTACGCCAGCGGCTTCGATCGCCTGGCTGTCGAGCAGGCCTTTAAGGGTGTTGCGCAGTGTCTTGCGGCGCTGGTTGAAGGCTTCGCGAACGACACGCTCCAGCAGCAGGTGGTCCTTGGCCGGGAACGGCAGCACTTCATGTGGCACCAGGCGCACGATGGCCGAGTCCACCTTCGGCGGCGGGTTGAACGCGCCAGGGCCAACGTTGAACAGGTGTTCGACCCGGCAGTGGTACTGCACCATGATCGACAGGCGGCCCCAATCACCGCCACCCGGGCCTGCGGCCATGCGCTCGACCACTTCCTTCTGCAGCATGAAGTGCATGTCGCGGATCAGGCCGGCATGGCTGAGCAGGTGGAAGATCAGCGGGGTGGAGATGTTGTAGGGCAGGTTGCCGACCACCTTGAGGCTGCGCGGTGGCACACCCAGCTGGTTGAAGTCGAACTTCAGGGCGTCGCCCTGGTGCAGGCGGAAGTTGTCGCGCCCGGCAAACTTGTGCTGCAGGATCGGCACCAGGTCCTTGTCCAGCTCCACTACGTCCAGTTGCGCGCCGCTGCCCAGCAGGCCCTCGGTGAGGGCGCCCTGGCCTGGGCCGATTTCCAGCAGGTGTTCACCTGCCTTGGCGTTGATGGCGCGCAGGATGCGGTCGATGATGCCGGCGTCGTGCAGGAAGTTCTGGCCGAAGCGCTTGCGCGCCCGGTGTTGGTATTGCTCGTTCATGGTCGGTTCTCGGCCATCTGGTAGGCGGTTTCCAGCGCGACTCGCAGGCTGCCGGTGTCGACTCTGCCGGTGCCGGCCAGGTCCAGGGCGGTGCCGTGGTCGACCGACGTGCGGATGATCGGCAGGCCCAAGGTCACATTGACTGCGGCGCCGAAACCTTTGTACTTGAGTACAGGCAGGCCCTGGTCGTGGTACATCGCCAGCACTGCGTCGCAGTGCTCCAGATATTTGGGGGTAAACAGGGTATCGGCCGGCAGCGGTCCGCGCAGGTCCATGCCTTCGGCACGCAGGCGGGCCAGTGTCGGTTCGATGATGTCGATTTCTTCGCGGCCCAGATGGCCGCCTTCTCCGGCGTGCGGGTTGAGGCCGCACACCAGGATGCGAGGGTTGGCAATGCCGAACTTGTCGCGCATGTCGGCATGCAGGATGCGGGTGACACGCTCGACGCGTTCGGCCGTGATGGCGTCGGCAATGTCGCGCAGTGGCAAGTGCGTGGTCACCAGGGCCACGCGCAGGCCACGGGTCGCCAGCATCATCACCACCTGTGCGGTGTGGGTCAGCTCGGCCAGAAACTCGGTATGCCCGGAGAAGGCAATGCCGCTTTCGTTGATCACACCCTTGTGCACCGGGGCGGTGATCATCCCGGCGAAATGCCCGTCGAGGCAGCCGTTGCCGGCGCGGGTCAGGGTTTCCAATACGAAGCCAGCATTGGCCTTGTCCAGTTGCCCTGCCGTCACGGCGGTGGCCAAGGGCGTATCCCACACGTACAGGCTGCCCGCAGGCGCGGGCTGGTCGGGCCAGTGCCCCGGCGCTACCGGCAGCAGGTTGACGGCCAGCCCCAGCTGCGTGGCCCGCTCGGCGAGCAGGTCACGGCTGGTGATGGCGATCAGGGGGTGGGGCTGGGCGTCTGCGGCGAGCAGCAAGCACAGGTCAGGACCTATGCCAGCTGGCTCGCCGGGGGTGACGGCGAAGCGCAGGGGCTTCACTGGGCGGCCTGGTCGGCGCCAGGCAGCTTGATTTCAACGTAGGCTTCGTCGCGGATCTGGCGCAGCCAGGTCTGCAGCTCTTCGTCGTACTTGCGGTTGCGCAGCACATTCATGGCCTGCTGCTCGCGTGCCTGCTCGGTGCTGTCGGTGGCGCGGCGGCCCAGCACTTCCAGGACGTGCCAGCCGTATTGGGTCTTGAACGGTTTGGTCACCACACCTTGCTGGGCGGTGGCCATCTGCTCGCGGAACTCAGGTACCAGGCTGTTCGGGTCGACCCAGTTGAGGTCGCCGCCGTTGAGCGCGGAGCCCGGGTCTTCCGAGAAGCTCTTCGCCAGTTCGCCAAAGTCTTCGCCGTTCTGGATACGGTCGTACAAGCGCTCGGCCAGCTGCTTGGTGGCCGCTTCGCTGCGGATTTCGCTCGGCTTGATCAGGATGTGGCGGACATGCACTTCGTCACGCAGCACGTTCTCGCCGCCACCACGCTTCTCCTCGAGCTTGAGCAGGATGAAGCCGTTGGGGATGCGGATTGGCTGGGTGATGTCGCCGACCGACATGTTGCTGAGCATCTTGGCGAAGTCAGGTGGCAGCTGGCCGGCTTTACGCCAGCCCATTTCACCACCCTCAAGGGCGTTTTCGCTGGCCGAGTTGGCAATTGCCACCTGGCCGAAGTCCGCGCCCTGGCGCAGTTGCTGGTAGAGCTCACCGACCTTGCGCGCAGCTTTCTGGATGTCGTCCGAATTGGCGGCTTCCGGGGTCGGGATGAGGATGTTGGCCAGGCGGTACTCTTCCGAGAGCTGCATCTTGCCCAGGTCCGAGTTCAGGTAGTTTTTCACTTCCTGCTCGGAAACCTGAATGCGCTCGGCCACACGGCGCTGACGCACGCGGCTGATGATCATTTCGCGCTTGACCTGCTCGCGCGCGTCGTCGAACGACAGACCATCATGGGCGAGGGCTGCGCGGAACTGGTCCAGCGACATGCCGTTGCGCTGGGCAATGGTGCCGATGGCCTGGTTCAGCTCCTCATCGGTGATGCGGATACCGGAGCGCTCGCCGATCTGCAGTTGCAGGTTCTCGACGATCAGGCGCTCGAGCACCTGCTGTTCCAGGGCGCTGGTCGGTGGCACGCCGGCGCCACGCTTGGCGATGGTTTGCTGAACTTCGTGGACGCGCTGGTCCAGTTGGCTCTGCATGACCACGTCGTTATCGACGATGGCCACCACTTTGTCCAGGGGTTGTACCGCGGCATGCACCGCGCCACTCAGCAATGCAGCGCCCAGCAACACTGGGCGCAGACGATCAATAAGCTTGGTCTTCACGTGTACGGTAACCTTGAATGCCTTCGTCGAGGAAAGATTCGACCTTGTTGCCTACTACACCACCGAGGCCTTTCAGCACGATCTGCAGGAAGATACCGTGGTCGCCTTTTTCGTTCTGCGGGAGTGCCTGGCTGAAGTCGTCGTAGTCGATCCAGTAACGGTTGACCAGGCGCAGCTTCCAGCAGCAGTTGTCGTATTCGAAACCGCCCATGGCTTCCAGGGTGCGGTTGCGGTTGTAGTCATGCTGCCAGCGAGCGATCACGCTCCACTGTGGAACGATCGGCCAGATGACCGAGAAGTCATGCTGTTGGATCTTGTAGTAATCCTTGATGTAGTTCGGATCACCCGGCGTGCCGTAGTCGCCGCCACCCACTTTCCAGGTACCCGTGGTCGAGTCGTAGGCAATGGTGTCGTTGCGGTAGCGGTAGCCGAGGTTGACGATCTTGTTCGGATTGTCTTCAGGCTGGTAGTGGAACATCGCGCTGCCCGAGCGGGTGCTGCGGCTGTCCGGGTCCCAGTTGAAGTCCGAGTTGAAGCGCCAGTCGCGGTTGAAGTTGTAGCTGTACAGCAGTGCGTACGGCGACACGTCAGACTGCGAGTCTTTACGGGTGCGGTAGTCGATGCCTGGCAGTTGGACCTTGCGGTCCTTGAAGTACAGCGCCTGACCGATGCTGAAGCTCTGACGTTCGAAGCCGTTGTCTTCGATCCAGCGCGTGGTCACGCCCAGCGACAGCTTGTTCTCGTCGCCGATGCGGTCGGTACCGCTGAAGCGGTTGTCGCGGAACAGCGAGTCGTAGCTGAACAGGGTTTCGCCCGAGTCGAACAGCGGGATGTCCTTCTGGTCCTCGTAAGGGACGTAGAGGTAGAACATGCGCGGTTCGAGGGTCTGGCGGTAGTTGGTACCGAACATCGACGTGTTGCGATCGAAGTACAGGCCGCTGTCGACGCTGAAAATCGGAACGTCGCGGTTGAGGCTGCTGTTGAAGTCGCCGTTGAGCGCGACCGAGGCTGGGTTGTTGGCGATGTCGCTCTTGCCCTTGCCATCCAGATCGAGGTCATAGTGGGTGTACATGTACTTAAGCTTCGGCGTGATGTAGCCGTAGCTGGCTTGCATAGGCAAGCTCATGGACGGGGCAACGTTCAGTCGCGTGCCGTTGGCGCGGGCAACACCGAAGATGTTCTCGTCCAGTCGACGGCCAGGAACGCCGGCACTTGCGTCAGGGTTGCCATCTTTGTCGAGTACGAAGTCGTTTTTCAGGTCACGATCAAAGCGAACCGCTTCAGTCTCATACCCAAAATTCAAACCACCCGGCTGGAACGGCAGTGCGCCATTGAGGGTGATCTGCGGCAGACGGTCATACGGCGTGATCTGCGAGATGGTCGCCATCTCGTAGGCATGCACGTTCAACCGTGCGGTATAGCTGTCGCCACGGTAGGTCAGGGCACCCTGCTGGTTGAGCAGGTCACGGCTTTCGACGCCGATCTGGTCAGACTCCAGGTCCTGGAAGTAGAACGGGTCGCTGATGTCGGTGTAGTCCACCTCGGTCATCAGGCGCTCGTCCAGCCCGCCCTTGTGCTGCCAGTTGACCATCCAGCGCTGATCTTTGTAGTCAGTCTGGTCTTTACGGTCGTCGTCCTTGTCGTTCAGGTACGCGCCGCCGAACTGGCCTTCGCTGGATGGGGTCAGGTAACGGAACTCACCTTCCATCAGCAGGCCGCGCTTGGTCATGTAGCGCGGGTACAACGTGGCGTCATAGTTGGGCGCCAGGTTGAAGTAGTACGGCGTGACCAGCATGAAGCCGGTGTCGCTGCTGCTGCTGAACGACGGCGGCAGGAAGCCGGACTGGCGACGGTCGTCGATCGGGAAGTAGATGTACGGTGTGTAGAACACCGGGAAATCCTTGACCCGCAGGGTGACGTTGGTCGCGGTACCGAAGCCGGTCGCCGGGTTCAGGGTGATGTTGTTGCCCTTCAGCTGCCAGGCGTTGCTGCCCGGTTCGCAGGTGGTGTACGTACCGTCTTTCAGACGGATGATGGCGTTTTCGCCACGCTTGGCGTACAGGGCGTTGCCGCGAATGTGCGACTTGTGCATCACGTATTCGGCGTTGTCGACCTGGGCTTCACCCGTGTCGAGCTGGATCTGCGCCTCGTCACCCACTACCAGCGAGCCGTTGTCACGGATCTTGACGTTGCCCTTGAGCTCGCCACGGTTTTCGGTCTGGTAGAGGTTGGCCTCGTCGGCCTCGGCCTGCATGCTGCCTTGGCGCATGACCACGTTACCGGCGAGGGTAGCGATCTGCTGCTCCTGCTGGTACTTGGAAACCTTGGCATTGATGTAGGTCGGCGATTCGTCCTTGGGCGTGGTGTCGGCCATGCCTGGGCGGGTCGGCTCGATGTACGCGCCACCGCAGTACGGGCCGGTTTCGGCCAGCTGGGCTGCGGTGAGCTTGTCACGGGGGACCCAGTCCAGGTGGCTGTAGTCTTCGCTGCGCGACTTCAGGCCACGGCCCTTGGCCTCGGTGACCAGCATCGGTTTGTCCGCGGTTTCGGCCTCGGCCGCCTGGGCCTCGGTGCCGGAACTGAGGGCAGCACCCTCGTGCACCGGACGCGGCGGCAGGTTGTTGACTGGAGTCTTGGGCTTGCAGTCCCAACCGCCGGAGGCGGACACTTGGCAGTCGAACTGTTCGGCTGCCACGACGTACGACGTGGCCAGAGGTTGCAGGGCCAGCAAACCGCCGGTGACCAGCAACGGAAACTTTCTACGAAACGCGGGGGATTTCAATGCCATCTTATTAGTCCGGGCTTCCTGCGTGCCATCTGCCCGCGTGTGGGGCCGCACGCCTCTCGATGGTCTGAAAAAGATGCTGGATAATAAAGCATGACCCGCTTGACGGCTAGGGCCGTCGGAGACCCTTGTAATGCCTGATCACGATGTACGCTTGCAACAACTGACTGTCTGGCTCGATGAGCAGCTCAACAATCTTTTTCTGAAAAACGCCTGGGGCGAAGTGCCAGCAGGTAGCCTGACGGCCGCCAGTAGCGATGCGAGCTTCCGTCGCTACTTCCGCTGGCAGGGCGCTGGGCGCAGTTTCGTGATCATGGACGCCCCGCCGCCGCAGGAGAACTGCCGACCGTTCGTCGCCATCGATCACCTGCTGGCCAGTGCGGGTGTGCATGTGCCGGTAATCCATGCCGAAGACCTGGAGCGCGGTTTCCTGCTGCTGGGCGACCTGGGCCATCAGACATACCTGGACATCATTGATGCCGACAACGCCGATGCCCTGTTCAGTGACGCCATCGATGCGCTGCTGGCGTTCCAGCGCCTGCCGATGGACGCGCCACTGCCGAGCTACGACGATGCCCTGCTGCGCCGTGAAGTCGAACTGTTCCCGGAATGGTACGTCGGGCGCGCGCTTGGCTTGACCCTCACCGAAGCCCAGCAAGCCACCTGGCAGCGTGTGAGCCAGGCGCTGATCGACAGTGCCCTGGCCCAGCCCAAGGTGCTGGTGCACCGCGACTACATGCCGCGCAACCTGATGCAGAGCACGCCAAACCCAGGCGTGCTGGACTTCCAGGACGCCGTCTATGGCCCGGTCACCTATGACATCACCTGCCTGTTCAAGGATGCCTTCCTCAGCTGGCCACAGGCCCGTGTCGAAGCCTGGCTGCGGGATTACTGGCAAAAGGCGCAGGCGGCCGGCATTCCGGTACAGGCCGACTTCGAGGCGTTCCACCGTGCCAGCGACCTGATGGGCGTGCAGCGCCACCTCAAGGTCATCGGTATTTTCGCCCGCATCTGCCACCGCGACGGTAAGCCACGTTACCTGACAGACGTCCCGCGCTTCTTCGCCTATATAGATGAAGTGATCAAGCGCCGCCCCGAGTTGGCGGAGCTAGGTGAACTGATCGCGGAACTCCAGGCCGGAGCGCGTGCATGAAGGCGATGATCCTGGCGGCAGGCAAGGGCGAGCGCATGCGCCCTTTGACCTTGCATACCCCCAAACCCCTGGTGCCGGTCGCCGGTCAGCCGTTGATCGAATACCACCTGCGCGCCTTGGCGGCTGCGGGTATTACCGAGGTGGTGATCAACCATGCCTGGCTCGGCCAGCAGATCGAAGACCACCTGGGCAATGGCAGCCGCTTCGGCCTGAGCATCCGCTATTCACCCGAGGGCGAGCCGCTTGAAACCGGTGGCGGGATCTTCAAGGCGCTGCCGTTGTTGGGTGAGGCGCCGTTTCTGCTGATCAATGGTGACGTCTGGACCGACTACGATTTCGCTCGCCTGCAAGCGCCGCTTGCGGGCCTGGCGCATCTGGTGCTGGTCGACAACCCTGGCCATCACGGCCGTGGCGACTTCCGCCTGGTAGCCCAGCAGGTCGTGGATGGCGACGACGCACCGGGTACCCTGACCTTCAGTGGCCTGTCGGTGCTGGACCCAGCGTTGTTCGCCGGTTGCCAGCCGGGTGCTTTCAAGTTGGCGCCCCTGCTGCGTCAGGCCATGGCGCAGGGCAAGGTCAGTGGTGAGCACTACCGTGGCCATTGGGTCGACGTCGGTACGCTCGAGCGCCTGGCGCAGGCTGAACGCCTGATCGGCGAGCGCGCCTGACATGTGGTGGCCAAGCACGGTGATTGGTGCCGGTGCCGGTTTTGCCGTCGCCAGCATCCCGGGCGCCCTGCTCGGTGCCCTGGTAGGGCAGGCCATGGACCGGCGCCTGCAGGTGCGCGGCTGGGAGGACCTGCGCGAGCGCTTGGGCGGGCGCCCGGCCTTGCGTGACGAAGAATTGCTGTTCGTGCTGCTGGGCAGGCTGGCCAAGTGCGATGGCCGGGTTGCCGAGCAACATATCCAGCAGGCACGCCAAGAGATGGTGCGCCTGGACCTGGCCGACGCGGCCCGGTTGCGGGCCATTGCCGCGTTCAACCGCGGCAAGGCCGGCAAGGACCGACTGGCCGGCCACCTGCGTCGTATCCGCGAGCAGCCGCATGCCGCCGAGGGGACCTTGCGCGCCTGTTGGCGCATGGTCTGGGCCGACGGCAAGGTCGGCGCCAAAGAGCGCGACTTGCTGTTGGACTGGGGGCAGAAGCTGGGCTTGAGCCGGCGGCAGGTGCAAGCCCTGTCGTTGGAGTACGAACCGCGCAAGTCCGGGCTGGACGGCGGCACCATGACCTATGCGGCAGCCATGCGCCTGCTGGCCGTGGAGGCAGATACCGAGGGCGACAAGGTCAAGCAGGCATATCGCCGGCTGGTTAGCCGTCATCACCCGGACAAGCTGGCGGGCAGCGGTGCCACGGATGCCCAGGTGCGTGCAGCGACCGAGCGGACCCGGGAGTTGCATCAGGCGTATGCGCTGATTCGCAAGCGGCGGGGGTTGTAGAAAAGCGCGGGCGCTTTGCGCCCCTTTTCGCGGCGCAAGGCCGCTCCCACAAGTGCTGTGCATCCCTCGGGCTTTGCGCAAAATTGTGGGAGCGGCCTTGTGTCGCGAAAGGGGTGCAAAGCACCCCCATCGATTTCAGCTCACTCTTGCGGGTTCATCCACCCGCGCACCCGGCGGAACAACTGTTCCTGTTCAGCAGCTTTGTTACCGGGCATGGCAATCAGCGACAACTGGCGGTACTGGCTGTCCTTCTGCCGTTTGCTGGCCTGCAAGCGCAGTTCCGCTGCACGGCGATCGCCCGTGCGGGTGGCGTAATACACGTCGGCGGTCGGCACCTTGAGGGTCGGCGCGAGGCTTTCCAGGTCATGTTCCACCCGTGCCGGCGTCTGCGCGGCGATCATCACCAGCTTTTGCACCTGCGCGGGTTGTTTCTCGCTCAGGTAGCGGGCTGCCCAGTACGCGCCACTGCCATGGCCGATCAGCACGATGCTGCGTGAGTCATGCTGTTGCGCGTAAGCCACCGCCGCGTCGAGGCGGGCGAAGATACGCTCGGCGTCGGCCGGGTCATTCTGCTCGCTGGCCTGTGCGGCATCGGTGCTTTCTGCTGTGTCGGGGTCGGCGGCAGTCGCCTGGGCGACGTTGGCGTTGGCATCGGTCGGTGTGTCTTTGGCGGGCGCTGTTTCGCCCTCGTCCTTGGCAGGGGCCGCTGCGGGCTTGGCTTCGACACGCGCCTGCGGGCTATCGATAAGCAGGTCGGGCAGGCTGACGCTGAGGCTGTGCCAGCCCACATCGGGGAACTTGCGCCGCAACGGGCCGACGGCGTTCGGCCAGTCGGCCGTTTCACCGGCACCGGGCACGAGGATCACCGCACCTTTGGGGTCGCTGCTGTTGGCCGGCTTCCACAGGGCCAGGAAGCTTTCGGCACCCGCCTGCAGGGTTTGCTGCTCGGCCTTGGGCACCAGGCGCTCCAGGGCCAGGGCGTCTTCCTGACTGCGTTCCAGCAGGGGCGGGCGGGTGGCTTCGGCCGGTGGGGCTTCGGCGGTGGTCGGTGGTTTTTCAGCGTCGGCGGCCATGGCCCCAAGCGGAAGGATCGAGGCTAGGCAGCACATTGCCAGCGTCGTGCGATAAAGTGTGGACATGCGTCAACCCAAGGCCAGAATGATACCGGCAGCCTAATAGTATTTGCCCGCGACGGCCATGTTAGGGCCGCCCTTGCCAAGACGAGCGTGTAGATGAAGCGAATGCGTCGCCTGTTGGTTATCGGCTGCTTGTGGCTGCCCTTGATCGCCTTGGCAAGGCCTGAAGCCGTGCCGAGCGTTGCCCTTGAACCCGCGCAACAGCAGTGGTTGGACACCCACCGCAGCCTGCGCGTCGGCCTGGTGCTGCAAGCGCCTTATGCGCAGTTCGACCGGCGCTTGCAGCAACTGTACGGGGCCAACGTCGAGTTGGTGAACGCGTTGGCGCAGGCACTGAGGCTGGACCTCACCTGGCGCAACTTTGCTGACCAGGCCAGCCTCGAGCACGCGTTGCAGGCCGGTGAAATCGATTTTGCCCCCGGCCTTACACAAACCCCGGCAAGCCTGCGCCTGTGGCTGTTCAGCGACCCGTACATGCGCGTGCCGCAGCTGGTGGTCGGCCCACGCACAGGCGCCATGGCCGTCGAGCTTGAAAAACTCGAACCCGATCAGCGCGTCGCGGTGCGCATGCCCAGCCCGTTGGCAGACTACCTGCGCAGCAACTACGGCACGCTCAACCTGCAGGGCGTGCCCAACGAGCGCGAGGCCTTGCAGTTGGTCGTGGGTGGCCAGGCCAGCTACGCGGTGCTCGATGAAGCCCAGCTCAGCCGCCTGTCGCGTGAAAGCGAGTTCGGCGAGCTGGCGGTGGTTGGTGATATTGGCCTGCCCCAGCTGCTGCGGGTGGGTTCGCGGCGCGACTGGCCGTTGCTGGCCGACGTGCTCGAACGTGGCCTGCAGGCCATGCCGGCCAAGGCCTTGGAACAACTTCACCAACGCTGGTTGCAACCCAAGTACCCGCGCTTGAGCGAGTCGGCAGGCTTCTGGCAAAACCTCGCCATGCTGTTTGGCATGTTGTTGCTGTGTGCGCTGGCCACGTTGGTCTGGCAGCGCCGCCAGCAGCGCCAACTGGAACGTAGCCTGCTGGCCACCCGTGAGAACCTGGCTGAGCGCCAAGTGCGCGAAGAGGCGCTGCGGCTGAGCCAGTTCGCCATCGACCAGAGCACCGTGGGCATTTTGTGGGTCAATTGGGACAGCCATGTCCGTTATGCCAACCATGCCGCAGAGCGCATGCTGGGCTATGGTGAGGGCGCGTTGCTGGAACGCCCGCTGAGCGACTTCGAGCCAAACTTGAACATGGACCGTTGGCTGGAGCTTTGGCGCGGCGCGCGGGCGGGCGAAGGGGGTGTGGGGCAATTCGAGACCCACTGCCAGCGCGCCGACCTCAGCGTGTTGCCGGTGGAGCTTTCGTTAAGCTTCCTGCGTTTTCGTGATGCCGAGTACCTGGTGGTGTACATCGCTGATGTCACTGAGCGCCACCGCGCACTGGCAGCGCTGCGCGAAAGTGAAGCGCGCCTTAAAGGCATCGCCGGCAACGTGCCGGGGCTGGTGTTCCGGCTGGAACGTGACCCGGCCGAAGGCGACCTGGAGTTCCCCTACATTAGCGAAGGCAGCGAGGCCTTGGTCGGCTACGCACCTGCCGAAATCCAGCACCCGCAGATGGGGCTGCGCAACCTGGTGCACCCCGAAGACCGCAGCGACTATCACCGGGTGCAGGACCTGGCCTTGGCCAGCAACCAGGACTGGTCCTGGCAAGGGCGCATCCTCACGCGCCAGGGTGAACAGCGTTGGGCCGACATCAAGGCCAGTACCCGGCGCCTGGCCGATGGCCGGGTGGTGTGGGACGGTATCGTCTGGGACATCACCCAGGGCAAGCGGGCAGAACTGGCGTTGGCGCGCTCCCAAGAGCAACTGCGCGAACTCTCGGCGCACCTGGAGAGCGTGCGCGAAGAAGAAAAGGCCCGCATCGCCCGCGAAGTGCATGATGAGCTGGGGCAGATGCTGACCGTGCTCAAGCTCGAAGTCTCGATGTGTGAGCTGGCCTTTGCCGAGCTGGATCCGGGGCTTAACGAGCGTTTGTCGAGCATGAAGCGCCTGATCGCGCAGCTGTTCCAGCTGGTGCGCGATGTGGCCACGGCATTGCGCCCGCCCATTCTCGACGCTGGTATCGCCTCGGCCATCGAGTGGCAAGCACGGCGTTTCGAGGCGCGTACACAGATTCCCTGCCTGGTGCAGGTACCGGATAATCTGCCAGCATTGAGTGATGCCAAGGCGACCGGGCTGTTTCGTATCCTTCAGGAGGCGCTGACCAATGTCATGCGCCATGCCCAGGCGCACAGCGTAGAGATCGAACTGGTGCGTGAAGCGGGGCAATTGCGCATGACCGTCAGCGACGACGGCACGGGTTTTTGCCGCGATCAGACCCGGCCCACCTCGTTCGGCCTGGTGGGCGTGCGCGAGCGCGTGCTGATGCTGGGTGGCAGCATGACGCTGGACAGTGAACCGGGCGAGGGCACCAGCCTGAGCGTGGCCATTCCGTTGGAGTAGGAGACCGATCGTGATTCGAGTGCTGGTGGCGGAAGACCACACCATTGTCCGTGAAGGCATCAAGCAATTGATTGGCCTGGCCAAGGACATGCAAGTGGTGGGTGAGGCCGGCAATGGCGAGCAGTTGCTCGAAGCCTTGCGCCATATGCCGTGTGAAGTGGTGTTGCTGGATATCTCGATGCCCGGCGTCAGCGGCCTTGAGGCCATCCCCAGAATCCGCGCCCTGAACGACCCTCCGGCGATCCTGATGTTGTCGATGCATGACGAGGCGCAGATGGCGGCGCGGGCGCTCAAGGCCGGTGCCGCAGGTTATGCCACCAAGGACAGTGACCCTGCCTTATTGCTGACCGCTATTCGGCGGGTGGCCGGGGGCGGGCGCTATATCGACCCAGCGTTGGCCGACCGCATGGTCTTCGAGGTGGGCCTGACCGAGTCCCGCCCGTTGCACACGCTGCTCTCGGAGCGGGAATTTTCGGTGTTCGAGCGCCTGGCCCAGGGCGCCAACGTCAACGACATTGCCCAGCAACTGGCGCTGTCGAGCAAGACCATCAGTACCCACAAGGCGCGGTTGATGCAGAAGCTCAAGGTGAACTCGCTGGCGGAACTGGTGAAGTACGCCATGGAGCACAAGCTGGTCTGAGTGTTCTGGTTGCGACATGGCCTGACGGTTGGCAATGAGCGAGTACTGTGGGAGCGGGCTTGCCCCGCGAAAGGGCCGGCAAGCTCAACCTCATTGCCTGGGGTGGCGCATTCGCGGGGCAAGCCCGCTCCCACAAGGTGAAGTGGTGTGCCTGAGGTCTATTCCAATCCCGCCATTCTTGTAGGGCAATCCCTACACAGAATCTTCCATCTGGATGATGGCATTCTCTCAGTACCCCCGATTTTCGGGCGTTTGCGTCTTGTCTAGTCTTTGCCTACGCAGTCATCCAACAAGAAGGTGCAGGCATGAGCGAGGCGAATTCGAACGCTGCAACCAGCGAAACGCTGGTCAGCTTCCGTGGTGTGCAGAAGAGCTACGATGGCGAGTCGCTGATCGTCAAAGACCTCAACCTGGACATCCGCAAGGGCGAGTTCCTCACCTTGCTCGGCCCGTCCGGCTCGGGCAAGACCACCAGCCTGATGATGCTGGCCGGTTTTGAAACCCCCACCGCCGGCGAGATCCAGCTGGCCGGGCGTTCGATCAACAACGTGCCGCCGCACAAGCGCGACATCGGCATGGTGTTCCAGAACTACGCGCTGTTCCCACACATGACCGTGGCCGAAAACCTGGCCTTCCCGCTGACCGTACGCAACCTGAGCAAGACCGACATCAGCGAGCGGGTCAAGCGTGTGCTCAACATGGTGCAGCTCAATGCCTTTGCCAAACGCTACCCCGGCCAGCTGTCCGGTGGCCAGCAGCAGCGGGTGGCCCTGGCGCGGGCCTTGGTGTTTGAGCCACAGCTGGTGCTGATGGACGAACCCCTGGGCGCACTCGACAAGCAGCTGCGTGAACACATGCAGATGGAGATCAAGCATATCCACCAGCGCCTGGGGGTGACTGTGGTGTATGTGACCCACGACCAGGGCGAGGCGCTGACCATGTCTGACCGGGTGGCGGTGTTCCACCAGGGCGAAATCCAGCAGATCGCCGACCCACGCACCCTCTATGAAAAGCCGTGCAACACCTTCGTCGCCAACTTCATCGGTGAGAACAACCGCATCAACGGCACCCTGCTGGCCAGTGATGGCCTTCGCTGCCAGGTGCAGCTGGCGCGGGGCGAGCGGGTCGAGGCGCTGGCGGTGAATGTCGGCCAGGCCGGCGAGCCGGTGACCTTGTCGATCCGCCCGGAACGGGTGCGCCTCAATGGCCACAGCGAAAATTGCGTCAACCGCTTCTCTGGCCGTGTGGCCGAGTTCATTTACCTGGGCGACCACGTACGTGTGCGCCTGGAAGTCTGTGGCAAGGCCGACTTCTTCGTGAAGCAGCCGATCGCCGAGCTCGACCCGGCGCTGGCCGTGGGCGATGTGGTACCGCTGGGCTGGGAGGTGGAGCACGCCCGCGCGCTCGATCCGATTGCCGAAGCCCATTGATGGATTGCTTCACCAACCCTGTACTGTGGAGAGAATAATAATGCACAAGCAGTTGAAACTGACCGCCCTGGCCCTGGGGCTGTTCGCCGCTGGCCAGGCCATGGCGGCCGACCTGACGGTGATCTCTTTCGGTGGCGCCAACAAGGCCGCCCAGGTCAAGGCGTTCTACGAGCCTTGGGAAAAGGCGGGTAACGGTAAGATCGTCGCCGGTGAGTACAACGGTGAAATGGCCAAGGTCAAGGCCATGGTCGACACCAAGAGCGTGTCCTGGAACCTGGTGGAAGTCGAGTCGCCAGAGCTGTCCCGCGGTTGCGACGAGGGCATGTTCGAAGAACTCGACCCTGCGCTGTTCGGCGATGCAGCCGACTATGTGCCGGGTGCCATCCAGCAATGCGGCGTGGGCTTCTTCGTCTGGTCGACGGTACTGGCCTACAACGCCGACAAGCTCAAGACGGCGCCTACCAGCTGGGCCGATTTCTGGGACACCAAGCAGTTCCCGGGCAAACGTGGCCTGCGCAAAGGCGCCAAGTACACGATGGAATTCGCCTTGATGGCCGATGGCGTTGCGCCCAAGGATGTGTACAAGGTGCTGGCGACCAAGGAAGGCCAAGACCGCGCCTTCAAGAAGCTCGACGAACTCAAACCCAGCATTCAGTGGTGGGAAGCCGGCGCCCAACCGCCGCAGTTCCTGGCCTCGGGCGACGTGGTCATGAGCTCGGCCTATAACGGCCGGATCGCCGCCGTGCAGAAAGAGAGCAACCTCAAGGTGGTGTGGAACGGCGGCATCTACGACTTCGATGCCTGGGCAATTCCAAAAGGCGCCAAGAACGTCGAAGAGGCGAAGAAGTTCATCGCCTACAGCGTTCAGCCCGAGCAGCAGAAAACCTACTCCGAGAACATCGCCTACGGCCCGGCCAATACCAAGGCCGTCAGCCTGCTGTCGGACGAGGTGAAGAAAGACATGCCGACCACGCCTGAGAACATTGCCAATCAGGTGCAGATCGACGTGGCCTTCTGGGCTGACAACAGCGAGCAGCTGGAGCAACGCTTCAACGCCTGGGCGGCGAAGAAGTAAACGACAAGGAGCCGCTACGCGGCTCATCGCCGGCAAGCCGGCTCCCATAGGCCAGGCGTAGCGCCTGAGCCCAACGCTGTATCTGTGGGAGCCGGCTTGCCGGCGATGGCTGCGCAGCAGCCCTGATTTCAGCCGGTTTTTACGGAGTTCGCCATGGCCATTGCAGTGCCCCTCAACGAAGGCGCAGGTCCAAGTCTCAAGCAGCGCCTCAAGCACGCCGAGCGGGTCAACCGCTGGAAGGCGCAGGCGTTGATCGCGCCGCTGGCGCTGTTCCTTCTGCTGGTGTTTCTGGTGCCGATCGCTGCGCTGTTGTACAAGAGCGTCGGCAACCCGGAGGTGGTCGCCGGCCTGCCGCGTACCGTCGAAGCGGTGTCGCAGTGGGATGGCAAGAGCTTGCCCGGTGAGGCGGTATACAAGGCACTGAGCCAGGACCTGGCCGAGTCGCGCAAGAACCAGACCCTGGGCGACCTCTCCAAGCGCCTGAACATGGAACTGGCGGGCTACCGCAGCCTGTTGACCAAGACCGCCCGAGCGTTGCCGTTCAAGGCTGAACCTGCCTCTTATAAAGAAGCACTGCAAACCCTCGATGAGCGTTGGGGCGACCCGGCCTACTGGCAGGCGATCCGCCGCAATACCAGCTCGGTCACCTCGTTCTACCTGCTGGCGTCGCTCGACCACCGTATCGATGACCTTGGCGAGCTGGCCAAGGCCACGCCTGACCAGGCCATTTACCTGGATATCTTTGCCCGCACCCTGTGGATGGGGGTGGTGATCACCGCCATCTGCCTGGTGCTGGCCTACCCGCTGGCGTACTTGCTGGCCAATCTCCCGGTCCGGCAGAGCAACCTGCTGATGATTCTGGTGCTACTGCCGTTCTGGACCTCGATCCTGGTGCGGGTGGCGGCGTGGATCGTGCTGCTGCAGTCGGGCGGGTTGATCAACAGTGCGCTGATGGCCATGGGCATCATCGATGAACCGCTGGAGCTGGTGTTCAACCGCACCGGTGTGTACATCTCGATGGTCCATATCCTGCTGCCGTTCATGATCCTGCCGCTGTACAGCGTGATGAAGGGCATTTCGCCCAGCTACATGCGTGCGGCCATCTCGCTGGGTTGCCACCCGTTCGCCAGCTTCTGGCGGGTGTACTTCCCGCAGACCTACGCCGGTGTTGGCGCGGGCTGCCTGCTGGTGTTCATCCTGGCTATCGGCTACTACATCACCCCGGCATTGCTGGGCAGCCCGAATGACCAGATGGTCAGCTACTTCGTGGCCTTCTACACCAACACCAGCATCAACTGGGGCATGGCGACCGCGCTGGGCGGCCTGCTGCTGTTGGCGACCGTGCTGTTGTACCTGATCTATAGCTGGCTGGTCGGCGCCAGCCGCCTGCGCCTGAGCTGAGGAGCCTTGTCATGCTGAGCCCTTACATGTCACCCGTGGAGCGGGTCTGGTACTACAGCCTGCGCATTCTTTGCGGCTTGATCCTGCTGTTTCTGATTTTGCCGGTGCTGGTGATCGTGCCGCTGTCGTTCAACAGTGGCAGCTTTCTGGTGTACCCGTTGCAGGGCTTTTCGCTGCAGTGGTACCAGGACTTCTTCGGCTCTGCCGAGTGGATGCGGGCGCTGAAGAACAGCATCATCGTCGCCCCGGCGGCCACGGTGCTGGCGATGGTGTTCGGTACGTTGGCGGCGATTGGCCTGACCCGCGGCGACTTCCCGGGCAAGTCGCTGGTGATGGCGCTGGTGATTTCGCCGATGGTGGTGCCGGTGGTGATCATCGGTGTGGCCAGTTACCTGTTCTTCGCGCCATTGGGGATGGGCAACAGCTTTACCTCGTTGATCCTGGTGCATGCGGTATTGGGTGTGCCGTTCGTCATCATCACCGTGTCGGCGACGTTGCAGGGCTTCAACTACAACCTGGTGCGCGCGGCGGCCAGCCTGGGCGCTTCGCCGCTGGTGGCGTTCCGCCGGGTAACGCTGCCGTTGATCGCCCCGGGGGTGATCTCGGGTGCGCTGTTTGCCTTTGCGACGTCGTTCGACGAGGTGGTGGTGACGTTGTTCCTCGCCGGGCCTGAGCAGGCGACCTTGCCACGGCAGATGTTCAGCGGTATCCGCGAGAACCTGAGCCCGACCATTGCGGCAGCGGCCACGTTGCTGATCGCGTTTTCGGTGGTGCTGCTGCTGACCCTGGAGTGGTTGCGTGGCCGCAGTGAGAAGCTGAGAACCCAGCAGCCTGCTTGATTGATCTTGCCTGTACCGGCCTCTTCGCGGGGCAAGCCCGCTCCCACAGCTCCGAACACTGTGAGGTCCCTGTGGGAGCGGGCTTGCCCCGCGAAGAGGCCGGTACAGGTTGAAACAGCCGGTCGACACGGATTGATACCAATCAGCCTCTACCCGTTCGCCTGAGTTACAATGCGCGCCACCGTGATTCTGACCTACAGGTGCGCCATGCAGCCCTACGCTATTGCCCCCTCCATTCTCTCCGCCGATTTCGCCCGCCTGGGCGAGGACGTCGACAAGGTGCTGGCCGCGGGTGCCGACATCGTTCACTTCGATGTGATGGACAACCACTACGTCCCCAACCTGACCATCGGCCCGATGGTGTGCACCGCCCTGCGCAAGTACGGCGTGACTGCCCCGATCGATGTGCACCTGATGGTCAGCCCGGTCGACCGTATCATCGGAGACTTCATCGACGCCGGCGCCACCTACATCACCTTCCACCCGGAAGCCAGCCAGCACATCGACCGCTCGCTGCAGCTGATCCGCGACGGTGGTTGCAAGGCCGGCCTGGTGTTCAACCCAGCGACCAGCCTGGATGTCCTCAAGTATGTGATGGACAAGGTCGACATGGTCCTGCTGATGAGCGTCAACCCAGGCTTTGGCGGGCAGAAGTTCATCCCCGGCACCCTCGACAAGCTGCGTGAGGCGCGCGCGCTGATCGACGCCAGCGGCCGGGATATCCGTCTGGAAATCGACGGTGGCGTCAACGTCAACAATATCCGCGAAATCGCCGCTGCTGGCGCTGACACCTTCGTTGCCGGTTCGGCCATCTTCAATGCCCCGGACTATCAGGAAGTGATCGCCAAAATGCGCGCCGAACTGGCCCAGGCCCGCCCATGAGCGGCTTCGAGCAGCTGTTCCCAGGGACGCTGCCAAGGCTGGTGATGTTCGATCTGGACGGTACCCTGATCGACTCCGTGCCAGACCTGGCCGCCGCCGTGGACCGCATGCTGCTCGAACTTGGGCGCCCGCCAGCGGGCTTGGACGCCGTACGCCACTGGGTTGGCAACGGTGCCCAGGTGCTGGTGCGCCGGGCGCTGGCCGGGGGCATCGAGCATGCCTCGGTGGACGATGCGCTGGCCGAACAGGCGCTGGCGCTGTTCATGGAGGCTTATGCCGAAAGCCATGAACTGACCGTGGTCTACCCCGGCGTGCGCGACACCCTGCGCTGGCTGCGCAAGCAAGGCGTGGAGATGGCGCTGATCACCAACAAGCCCGAGCGCTTCGTCGCCCCGCTGCTGGACCAGATGAAGATCGGTCGCTACTTCCGCTGGATCATCGGCGGAGACACCCTGCCACAAAAGAAACCCGACCCCGCGGCACTGCTGTTCGTCATGCAGATGGCCGGTGTCACGCCGCAACAGTCGCTGTTCGTCGGCGATTCGCGCAGCGATGTGCTGGCCGCCAAGGCCGCGGGTGTGCAGTGCGTGGGCCTGACCTACGGCTACAACCACGGCCGGCCGATCAACGACGAATCGCCGAGCCTGGTGATCGACGACCTGCGTGCATTGCTGCCCGGTTGCGCAGACCCGGCCACTGGGATAACGTTGGCGGACCTTCAAGCCTCACAAGACAGAGAGTCCACCGTGGCGGTTACTGGCAAATTCTGGATGAAAGTCATCAAGGCCCTGGCCCGTTGGCGTTGGCGCGCCTGACTTCTGCTCGCCGGCCGCTGCCGGCCCGTCCGTTTGCCTGACCTTACTGCTGCTTGCCACGAGGCTACTCATGACCCGCGAAGAATTCCTGCGCCTGGCCGCTGCCGGCTACAACCGCATCCCCCTGGCCTGTGAAACCCTGGCCGACTTCGACACGCCGCTGTCGATCTACCTGAAACTGGCCGACCAGCCCAACTCCTATTTGCTCGAATCCGTACAGGGCGGCGAGAAGTGGGGGCGTTACTCGATGATCGGCCTGCCATCGCGCACGGTGATGCGTGTGCATGGCTACCACGTCAGTATCCTGCAGGATGGCGTCGAGGTAGAGCGCCACGACGTCGACGACCCGCTGGCCTTCGTCGAGTCGTTCAAGGACCGCTACAAGGTCGCGGATATACCTGGGCTGCCGCGTTTCAACGGCGGGCTGGTCGGCTACTTCGGCTATGACTGCGTACGCTATGTGGAGAAGCGTCTGGGCGCGAGCCCGAACCCGGACCCGCTGGGCGTGCCGGATATCCTGCTGATGGTGTCTGACGCCGTGGTAGTGTTCGACAACCTGGCGGGCAAGATGCATGCAATCGTGCTGGTCGACCCGGCTGAAGAGCAAGCCTTCGAACAGGGCAAGGCTCGCCTGGCCGGGTTGCTGGAGACCCTGCGCCAGCCGATTACCCCGCGCCGTGGCCTGGACCTGAGCGGCCCGCTCGCCGCCGAGCCGGAATTCCGTTCCAGCTATACCCGCGAGGATTACGAGAACGCGGTTGGCCGCATCAAGGAGTACATCCTGGCCGGTGACTGCATGCAGGTGGTGCCGTCCCAGCGCATGTCGATCGACTTCAAGTCTGCGCCCATCGACCTGTACCGTGCGTTGCGCTGCTTCAACCCGACGCCGTACATGTACTTCTTCAATTTCGGCGACTTCCATGTGGTCGGCAGTTCGCCTGAAGTGCTGGTGCGTGTCGAGGACAACCTGGTCACCGTGCGCCCGATCGCCGGCACGCGCCCACGGGGTGCGACGGAAGAAGCCGACCGTGCGCTGGAAGACGACTTGCTGTCGGACGAGAAAGAGATTGCCGAGCACCTGATGCTGATCGACCTGGGCCGCAACGACGTGGGCCGTGTGTCCTCGACCGGCAGCGTGCGCCTGACCGAGAAGATGGTGATCGAGCGTTACTCCAACGTGATGCACATCGTGTCCAACGTCACCGGGCAACTGCGTGAAGGCCTTACCGCCATGGATGCATTGCGGGCGATTCTGCCAGCCGGCACCTTGTCGGGTGCACCGAAAATCCGCGCCATGGAGATCATCGACGAGCTGGAGCCGGTCAAGCGTGGCGTTTACGGTGGTGCAGTGGGCTACTTTGCCTGGAACGGCAACATGGACACCGCGATTGCCATCCGCACTGCGGTGATCAAGGACGGCGAGCTGCATGTGCAGGCGGGTGGCGGCATCGTGGCCGACTCCGTGCCGGCGTTGGAGTGGGAAGAAACCATCAACAAGCGCCGCGCAATGTTCCGCGCGGTGGCCTTGGCTGAGCAGACGTCCGCCAAGTAATGCTGGGAATTGGGGGCTGCTGTGCAGCCCCTCGCCGGCATGAGGGAGTGGGTGAACCCGCTTCCTCAGCGCCCAAACTACTCAGAAGTCCAAGCTTACCGCCAGGCTCACCCCCTGCTGCGTCAACTCATCACTCTTGCGCCAGTTGTAATTCCCTCGCACATGCACCCCCGCCATCAGCTCATGGCTCAAGCCCAAGCTGGCCCGGGTGAGGTCACTGTGCGGCGTATACCCGGTCAGGGTGAAGTCGTGCGCTGCCAACGTCGTCAGGTGCATCGTCACGTCCTGTTGGTCATCCTCGAACTCGTGCTCCTGGGCAACCTCGGCAAACAGCCGCGTCCCCGTTGCCACCTGCACACTGCCTAACAGCCCGATGCCCAGCCGCCGCGAGGTCCGTTCCTGGTCATCGAAGCCCAGCGCTGTCGAGCGCCCGCTCTTCTCGTCATAACCATCGACCTTGACCCGGGCATAGTCGGCGCTGATGAATGGCGCCAGTTGCCACGGGCTGCTCTCAGCGGCCAGGTTGTAACCCAGCCGGCCCGTCACCGCCCACGCTTCGCCATCGGTATCGCCTTTTTCGCTGCGGTCATTCACGCCCAGTGCGAAGGTGCGTTTGAGGTCGCTGTAGTCCAGGTGCCCGGCCGTCAGTGCAGCATCGGCCCACCAGCGGTCCTGGCGGTATTGGGCGAACGCCGTGGCCAGGTAGCTGTCGAGCTTGTAGTCCGAGTCCTGTTCACCCGCCTCCAGTTTCTGCCGGTATACGCCACCCGCCAGGCCCAGGCGCCAGGCATCGTTCAAACGGTAGCTGCCACCCAGGGTCAGGTTGTAGCCGCGGCCGTCGCCGCTGGCCGCGCTGCGCTGGCCGTCAAAGTCCAAGTCCTGCGCGCCGGTGGCGACGAAGGCCTGCCATTGCCCCACGGCTTGCCAGGGCGTTTGCCACTGGTTGCGCAGCTCGTCCTGGTGGGCGCGCAGCGTGGCGTGGGCCATTTCCGGCAACAGGGTCAGTTCCCAGGGGGCGGAGATGATCGAGTAGGCGTAGTCGGCTATCAACTGCTGGCCGGCAATGGTCGGGTGTACCGAGTCGTTGAACAGCAGTTTGGTTGGGTCCGGAGTGGCGCCGTTGATGCCGTAGACCGGGTTTTCGACGCAGCCTTGACCGCTGTAGCAGGTGCCGACCAGGTTCTGGCCGCTGGCCAAGCCGAATTGGGTCGGGCTGGCCAAGGCCTCACCCAGTAATACCGGAATGTTCAGTGGGATGATCTCGGCGTCGATCTGCCCGAGTTGATTGAGCAGTGACTGGTTGAACACGCCCGACAGCAGCGACAGCGGGTTCTGTTGCGGGGTGCCGCTGAAGTTCGGCGTTTGGCCCAGGTCGGGCAGCAACCAGACCATGATGTAGCGGGCGCCGCCTTGTTGCAGGGCCTGGGCGCTGGCAGCCAGCCGGCCTCCAGCCGCGGCGGCATCGGCGGGGCTGTTCACCAGGCCCTGGAGGAAGTCGTTACCGCCACCGGTGAGGTAATAGAGCGCGTTGGGGTCGGCGCGTAGGCCATTGGCCAGGTAGCCGGGGCGTTCACGGAAGACAAAGCCTGGCGCAGGTCCATTGGGGGGGACGATCACTTTCGATGACTCGGTGATCGAATCGAGAATCTGCTGCGTCGTGTAGCCGCCCACTGCCCAGTTGTTGCCATCAGGCCGGATGCCGACCGACGTGGAGGGGTTGAGTTCGTCTTGCTCGATGCCCAGCCGACCGCCAAGAATCATTGGCGAAACCGGCGCGAAGTTACCGTCGGCATCGCGGTTGGTGAAACGCTGGCCTGCCGTACCGCCGGTCAGGTCAGGAAATTGGCCGGCGTCACTCAGGCTGTCGCCAAATACGATCAAGGTCGAATAAGGGGAAGGGGCAGCGAATGCCTGGCTGCAGGCCAGGGCCAAAGAGGCGAGGGTAAAGCGCAACAAGGGAGCTTTTCGCATCAGAGAACATCCTTTTCTTTGTTTTTATGAGGACTACCCGATCGACCATAGCAAATCGCGGGGCTTGTCTCCCAAGTCCATTCGTTTCCCCGTGTTTACAGGCATATTGCGCCCACCGCCCCGGTAGGCTACTGTGCCGGGACGTATGAGCGAGACCTATCCTGTGTTGATCGTCAGCAAACTCTTGATGCGCGTTATCAAGGCCCACGCCCGTTGGCGTTGGCGCGCCTGACTTTATCTCCTGCCGGCCAGCCCGGCCCGTTTCTGTTTGCCTTCTTATCCGTTTCCGAATGCCCTTAGTGGCAATGCCATGCTGCGGGCGGTGTAGGAAGGTTCGTATTCTGAAGTCAGTAGATTCAAGAGGTTTAGCCCGATGTTACTGATGATCGACAACTACGACTCATTCACTTACAACGTCGTCCAATACCTCGGCGAGCTAGGTGCCGAGGTCAAGGTCATTCGCAATGACGAAATGACTATCGCTGAAATCGAAGCCCTCAACCCGGAGCGCATCGTTGTCTCCCCTGGCCCCTGCACGCCGAGCGAGGCGGGTGTGTCGATTGAGGCGATCCTGCACTTTGCTGGCAAGCTGCCGATTCTGGGCGTCTGCCTGGGCCACCAGTCCATCGGCCAGGCATTTGGCGGCGACGTCGTGCGTGCCCGCCAGGTGATGCACGGCAAGACCAGCCCCGTGCTGCACCGCGACCTGGGCGTGTTCGCCGGCCTCAACAACCCGCTGACCGTGACTCGCTACCACTCCCTGGTGGTCAAGCGTGAAACCCTGCCCGATTGCCTGGAGGTCACTGCCTGGACTGCCCATGCAGACGGTACGGTCGACGAGATCATGGGCCTGCGCCACAACACCCTGAATATCGAAGGGGTGCAGTTCCACCCCGAGTCCATCCTCACCGAGCAGGGCCACGAGCTGTTCGCCAACTTCCTCAAGCAGACCGGCGGCCGCCGCTAAGGATCGAACATGGATATCAAGAGCGCGCTGAGCCGCATCGTCGGTCATCTGGACTTGTCCACTGAAGAAATGAGCGACGTCATGCGTCAGATCATGACCGGTCAATGCAGTGAGGCGCAGATCGGCGCCTTCCTGATGGGCATGCGCATGAAAAGCGAGAGCATCGACGAGATCGTCGGCGCGGTGTCGGTGATGCGTGAGCTGGCCGACAAGGTCGAGCTGAAGAGCCTCGATGGGGTGGTCGATATCGTCGGCACCGGTGGCGATGGCGCCAACATCTTCAACGTCTCCACCGCCTCCTCGTTTGTGCTCGCCGCGGCCGGTTGCCCGGTGGCCAAGCACGGTAACCGTGCGGTCTCGGGCAAGAGCGGTAGCGCCGACCTGCTGGAAGCCGCAGGCATCTACCTGAACCTGACGCCAGTGCAGGTCGCCCGCTGCATCGACAGCCTGGGCATCGGCTTCATGTTTGCCCAGAGCCATCACAAGGCAATGAAGTACGCCGCTGGCCCGCGCCGTGAGTTGGGCCTGCGCACCCTGTTCAACATGCTGGGCCCGCTTACGAATCCGGCCGGTGTGAAGCACCAGGTGGTCGGCGTGTTCACCCAGGCCCTGTGCCGCCCGCTGGCCGAAGTGCTGCAGCGGTTGGGCAGCAAGCACGTGCTGGTGGTGCATTCCAAGGACGGCCTGGACGAGTTCAGCCTGGCGGCGCCGACGTTTGTCGCCGAGCTGAAAAATGGCCAGATCACCGAGTATTGGGTAGAGCCGGAAGACCTCGGCATGAAGAGCCAGAGCCTGCATGGCCTGGCGGTTGAAGGCCCACCGGCCTCCTACGAGCTGATTCGTGATGCCCTGGGCCGACGCAAGACCGAGAACGGCCAGAAAGCCGCGGAAATGATCGTGCTCAATGCGGGCGCCGCGCTGTACGCCGCGGATCATGCCATGACCCTGGCACAGGGCGTGGAACTTGCCCATGACGTGCTGCACACCGGCCTTGCCTGGGAAAAACTGCAGGAGCTGGGTGCCTTCACCGCCGTATTCAAGCTGGAGAACGAAGCATGAGCGTACCGACCGTGCTGGAAAAGATCATCGCCCGCAAAGTTGAGGAAGTGGCCGAGCGCAGTGCCCGGGTCAGCCTGGCTGAGCTGGAGCGCCTGGCCAAGGCCGCCGACGCGCCACGTGGTTTTGCCAATGCGCTGATCGAGCAGGCCAAGCGCAAGCAGCCGGCGGTCATTGCCGAGATCAAGAAGGCGTCGCCGAGCAAGGGCGTGATACGCGAGCACTTCGTGCCAGCGGAAATCGCCGTCAGCTACGAGAAGGGCGGGGCGACCTGCCTGTCGGTGTTGACCGATGTGGATTACTTCCAAGGCGCTGATGTGTACCTGCAGCAGGCGCGCGCGGCAGTGTCGCTGCCGGTGATCCGCAAGGATTTCATGATCGACCCCTACCAGATCGTCGAGGCCCGTGCACTGGGCGCTGACTGCGTGCTGTTGATCGTCTCGGCGCTGGATGACGTGAAGATGGCCGAACTGGCTGCCACAGCCAAGGCTGTAGGCCTTGATGTGTTGGTCGAAGTGCATGACGGCGATGAGCTGGAGCGTGCGTTGAAAACCCTCGATACACCGCTGGTGGGGGTGAACAACCGCAACCTGCACACCTTTGAGGTCAGCCTGGAAACCACCCTTGACCTGCTGCCGCGTATTCCGCGTGATCGCCTGGCGATTACCGAGAGCGGTATCCTCAACCGGGCCGATGTAGAGCTGATGGCAATCAACGAGGTTTACTCGTTCCTGGTGGGTGAGGCGTTCATGCGCGCTGATCAGCCTGGGCTGGAATTGCAGCGGTTGTTCTTCCCGGAGCAGGTGAAGAAGACTGTTCAGCCACTGGACTGATCGAAACGAAGCCGGCGTGACTGCCGGCTTTTTTGTATGCCTGTAATGGCCCTTTCGCGGGTAAACCCGCACCCACAGGTTCTTTGGCACCCTTGTGGCTGTGTTGAACCTGCGGGGATCGATAACAACATCAAAGGTGGATCAATGACCGATCAACCCCTGGCACTGACCGTTGAACAAGGCCTGCATGCCGAACAGGACCTGCTGGCCGCCGTCTGCCGCGGCGAACGCGACAGCGGTGTGCTGTTTTGGCGCCCGACCGACCATGCCCTGGTCATGCCGCGGCGCATGAGCCGCCTGGACAACTTCGAAGCCGCCTGTGCCGAGCTGGCGATCGCTGGCTGGCCGGTGCTGTTGCGTGAGACCGGCGGTGAACCGGTGCCGCAGTCGCATGCCACGGTCAATGTGGCGCTGGTCTATGTGGCGCCGCGCAGTGAAGGTGACCATGGGCGCATCGAAAATGCCTACGAGCGGCTGTGCCTGCCGCTGTGCGAGGTGCTACGCGAGTGGGGCGGGGTGGCTTCGGTGGGCGAGATCGACGGGGCGTTCTGCGACGGCCGCTATAACGTCAACCTCAATGGCCGAAAACTGGTCGGCACGGCCCAACGCTGGCGTCAGGGGCTGGGTGGCAAACGCCCGGTGGTGTTGGTGCATGGCGCGTTGCTGCTGGATAACGAGCGTGAATCGATGGTCGCGGCAGTCAACCGCTTCAACGAATGCTGCGAGCTGGAGCAGCGCTGCCGCGCCGATGCGCACATTGCCTTGCACGAAGTGGCGCCCCAAGCGCCCTGGTTCGAGCGCCTGTCACAGGCTTATGCCAAGGTGCTGGCCGATTTGCCCAAGGACTAACGGGTACCGTAGACCACCATGGTCTTGCCCTTGACCTGCACCAGGCTGCGTTCCTCGAGGTCTTTGAGGACGCGGCCGACCATCTCCCGCGAACAACCGACGATACGCCCAATCTCCTGCCGAGTGATCTTGATCTGCATACCGTCCGGGTGGGTCATTGCATCGGGTTGCTTGCACAGTTCGAGCAGGCAGCGGGCAACACGCCCGGTGACATCGAAGAAAGCCAGGTCGCCAACCTTACGCGTGGTATTACGCAGGCGCTGGGCCATCTGGCCGCCCAGGGCGTAGAGGATGTCGGGGTCTTGACGCGAGAGTTCGCGAAACTTGTCGTAACTGATCTCTGCTACTTCGCATTCAGTCTTGGCGCGGACCCAGGCGCTGCGCTGCTGCTCGCCTTCTACGGGCTCGAAAAGGCCCAGCTCGCCAAAGAAATCGCCATTGTTGAGGTAGGCAATGATCATTTCGTGACCATCGTCGTCCTCAATCAGGATGGTCACCGAACCCTTGATGATGAACGACAGTGTTTCGGCCTTGTCGCCGGCGCAGATAATGTTGCTTTTTGCGGTGTAGCGGCGGCGTTGGCAGTGCACCAGCAGTTTGTCGATGTTCTTGATCTTGGCGGGTAGGGCGGAGGCAACCATCACGAAATCCTGTTCGATACGACGCATAGGTTTCTTATAAAGAGTGTCTGGCAGAACGCGCCAGTCATTTGGCGCCAGCTTATCAGACACTACAGAATGTTTCGGTACTAAACCGACACGTCTCGAGCTTTTCCGACAGCCACACAAGGTCTAAGCTGACACCCTTTTCCGAAAATTAGGAGTCCGGGTAGATGAAGGCACGTATCCAGTGGGCCGGTGACGCGATGTTCCTCGGCGAGTCGGGGAGCGGGCATGTCGTCGTGATGGACGGCCCACCCGAGGCCGGTGGCCGAAACCTGGGCGTGCGCCCGATGGAAATGCTGCTGCTGGGCCTGGGTGGTTGCAGCAGTTTCGATGTAGTGAGCATCTTGAAGAAGTCGCGCCAGGCCGTGGAAAGCTGCGAGGCGTTCCTGGAAGCTGAGCGCGCCAGTGAAGACCCGAAGGTGTTCACCAAGATCCACATGAACTTCGTGGTCAAGGGCCGTGGCTTGAAAGAGGCCCAGGTCAAACGCGCAGTGGAGCTGTCGGCGGAGAAGTACTGCTCGGCTTCGATCATGCTGGAGCGTGCAGGTGTCGAGATTACCCACGGTTACGAGATTGTAGAGCTGGGTTAAGTGCTGGATTGTTGGGGCTGCTTCGCAGCCCATCGCAGGCAAGCCAGCTCCTACAGGTTCAACGCAACCTCCGTAGGAGCTGGCTTGCCTGCGATGGGCCGCGAAGCGGCCCCTGCTATCTTCAGTCACGTAATGCCGGAAGGGCCATTCGCAACCATTGCGGTAAACCGTTTCTGAATACCTGGCTCAACCGCTCCCGCCGCTTCTGGTAAACCAGACCCAGCCAGATAACCCCCAGCCCAATCACCGTCACCACCACCGGGAACAGCAGCGATTCGGCGAATACCTCGTACGACAGGTAGCCCAGGTAAGCCGCCACGCCCAATGCCCCGAACACCATGAACACCGGCCTGCGTAACAGCACGGCGATGCCCATCAGGCCGATATTGATCAGGCAGTAGAGGGCCTTGCCCAATTCGCTACCGCTGTCCACCAGGGTCAACCCGCCCCAGAACGCCGCAAGCCCAGCCAGATACCCCCAGTGGGCGTAGTCCTCACGCGTGCGGCCGTCCACCACCAGAAACACCAGCAGCATGCCCAAGCCGAACCACAGCGACACTTCGCGTCGTTGTTCCCAGCTGAACGGCGAGCCATAGAACCATTCGCTGAGGTCCATCGACATGAACCACAGCGCCATGGCAATGGGCATCATGATGAACGGGAAGGGGATCAGCCTTAGCATGAGCAACCCGGCAATAACCGTTGCTGCTTCCATCATCAGCCAGCCACCCTGCACATAGGTGTAGTACTGGTGATAGGCGGTTTGCCTGTCATCCATCGGCCACCAGCCTACCAGGCGTTCGATGGCGAATACCGCCAGCGGCACGATGCTGACCGCGACCGCCGCCAGTACACCGGCGGCAATCGACTGGGCGCGCCGCTGCACATTAAGGGCAAACAGGGTTAGCAGGACGATGTACACGGTGGCAATGGCCAGCAGTGCCCAGTCGCCGATCGACATCCAGGCTTCGGTCAGCAGCCAGCCCATGGCGCCCATGATGAGCAAGGCGCCGAAATAGAAGGCGACGTGCGCCAGCTGAAAACTGCCACGTGTTGCCGGTTGCTGGCGCAGAAACTGCAGCAGGGCCTTGTCTTGGCCCGGCTGAAGGATGCCGGCTTGCACGGCACGCGCCAGGTCCTTGGCGCTGAAACGTTCCGTCATGGGGGAGCCTTCAGATGCGGTACGTGCTTTTGGTCATGACCTTGGCCAGCAGGCTCATGCCGAAACGCACAGGGGCAGGGAAGCGATAGCCGCCCGCTTCGAGGGCAGATTCGGCGTGCTGCTCTTCATCGATGCGCATCTGCTCGAGGATCGCGCGGGACTTTTCGTCCTCGTGCGGGATTTGCTCCAGGTGTTCGTCCAGGTGTTTGCACACCTGATGCTCGGTGGCCGCTACGAAGCCCAGGCTGACCTTGTCGCTGACCAGGCCGGCGAGGGCGCCAATGCCAAACGACATGCCGTAGAACAACGGGTTGAGCACGCTCGGGTGGCTGTTCAGCTGACGAATGCGCTGTTCACACCAGGCCAGGTGGTCGATTTCTTCCTCGGCGGCGTGCTCCATGGCTTTGCGCACCTGGGGCAGCTTGGCGGTCAGGGCCTGGCCTTGGTACAGCGCCTGGGCGCAGACTTCGCCGGTATGGTTGATGCGCATGAGGCCGGCAATGTGGCGGCTCTGGGCGTCGTCCAAGTCGGCATCCGGCTGGACGATGGCCGGGGATGGGCGGGACGGTTGGCCGCTGAAGGGCAGCAAGGTGCGCATGGCGGTATCGGCCTGCAGCAACAAGCGGTCGAGCGGCGAGTAGTGACGTTCGGTAGCCATCGGGCACCTCCGCAAGAGTGTGCCCGACAGTTTACCGCAATAGCGCCAGGGTCGCTTGCCCTGGATCAGCCCGGTGGCCAGTGCATCTGGCGTTGGCCAAGCACGTGCATATGGATGTGGTAGACGGTCTGCCCACCTTGCTCGTTGCAGTTCATGACCACGCGGAAGCCGTCATCGCAACCCAGTTCCTTGGCCAGGCGCTGAGCAGTGAACAGGATGTGGCCGGCCAGGCCTTTATCCTCTTCGGTCAAATCGTTGAGGGTGCGGATGTGCTTTTTCGGGATGACCAGAAAATGCACGGGCGCCTGGGGGGCGATATCGTGGAACGCCAGAACCTGGTCGTCCTCGTAAATGATCTTCGCCGGGATTTCCCGGTTGATGATCCTGGTGAATAAATCGTCCACAGCACTTGCTCCATGGTGAGGGTCCGGGCCGAGTGTACTCAGCCGGGCGCCGCTCGCCCAGTGGCTATTCCATTCCGACCGGGCAGTAACGGCGATGGATTACCCCGGCGAGCTTGCGCACCAGCCAGCGCGGTAGCAGGCGTGGCGCGAACGCCAGCCAGCGATTGCGTCGGCCGGGGGTGATCAGCGTCCGGTTTTTGTCCAGCGCCCGCACGGTGTACAGCGCCACTTCCTCGGGGCTGAGGCAGCGCGTGCTGCCCTCGAGCCGCGGAATGCACCGGCGCGAAGAGCGTACCGGGCCAGGGCAGAGTACCGAGACCTTGATGCCGGTGCGTTTGAGCTCCTCGCGCAATGCTTGGGAGAAACTCAACACATAAGCTTTGCTGGCCGCGTAGGCCGCCATCCAGGGGCCCGGTGCGACGCCGGCCAGGCCTGCGACATTGAGGATCTGCCCGCCGCCCTGTACAGCCATCAGGTTGCCGATGGCATGGCAGAGGCGGCTCATGGCCAGGATATTGACCTCCAGCAGGTCCTGCTCGTCGGCCCACTCGTGGGCCAGGAACGGCCCGTAGGTGCGCAGCCCCGCGCAGTTGACCAGCAGGTCGATTCGCCGCTCACCTTCTTCCAGCTCTAGCACAAAGCCCGAAAGGCGAAGCGGCTGGCTGAGGTCACAGGCGCGGAACAACACCTCGACACCGAAGCGTTGGGTCAGCTCGATGGCCACCGGCTCCACCGTTTCGCGCTGACGTGCCACCAGGATCAGATTGCGCCCGCGCCGTGCCAGCGCTTCCGCCAGGGCCAGGCCCAGGCCGCTGGAAGCACCAGTGATCATGGCGTAACGGGTCATGCAAAGGCTCCTGGGGGCTGAAGAGGGCGCCTAGTGTACAGCTTGGCTGGGCAAGGTGTTGCCTTTTGCTACAAGGCCTGAGCGCGAATACCCTGGCAGCGATCCAGGGCTTCCCGGTACTCGCTTTGCAGGCGTTCGATCAGCACACGGGCGTCCGGCAGGTCATGGATATCGCCCACTCCCTGGCCTGCCGACCATACGGTTTTCCAGGCCTTGGCTTCGTCGTCGATCGGCTTGAGCTTGCCCAGTTCGTGGCCACTCTTGAGTGCGTTCATGTCATAGCCCGCCTGCTCCAGGCTCGGTCGCAGGAAGCTCGCCGGCACACCGGAGACCGCCGGGGTGTGGACGATATCCACGGCATGGGCATCGAGCAGCATCTGCTTGTAGGCATCCTGCGCCTGGCTTTGCGCGGTGGCAATGAAGCGGGTGCCCATGTATGCCAGGTCCGCACCGAGCAGTTGTGCTGCGAGAATTTCATGGCCATGGTTGATGCAGCCCGCCAACAGCAGGGTCTTGTCGAAGAACTGCCGGATTTCGGCCACCAGGGCGAATGGGCTCCAGGTGCCGGCATGGCCGCCGGCACCCGCCGCGACGGCGATCAAGCCATCGACGCCGGCGTCGGCGGCTTTCTCGGCATGGCGGCGGGTGGTGACATCATGGAACACCAGGCCGCCGTAGCTGTGCACGGCATCGACCACTTCCTTGACCGCGCCCAGGCTGGTGATGACGATGGGTACCTTGTGCGCTACACACAGGGCCAGGTCGGCCTGCAAGCGCGGGTTGGTCGGGTGCACGATCAGGTTCACCGCATAGGGGGCCGGTGCTTGCAACTGTGCCAGGCCTGCCTCGATCTCTTCTAGCCAAGCCTTGAACCCGGCACTGTCGCGCTGGTTCAGCGCCGGGAAGCTGCCCACCACGCCACTGGCGCAGCAGGCCAGAACCAGGCTCGGGTTGGAAATCAGGAACATCGGCGCTGCCACCACGGGCAGGCGCAGGCGTTGTTCGAGCGAGGCGGGCAATGACATGGCAAGGCTCCTGTAGGGGGTTACCGTCAGAACGGTTTGACCACCACGAGAATTACGATACCCAGCAGGAACAGCACCGGGACTTCGTTGAACCAGCGGTAGTAGACGTGGCTGCGGGTATTGGTGCCGCTGGCGAAGCGTTTGCGCTGCGCGCCGCACATGTGATGGTAGCCGGTCAGCAGGATGACCAGGGTGAGCTTGGCGTGCAGCCAGCCTTGGCTCAGCCAGCCCGGGGTCAGGTAGAGCATCCAGGCGCCGAACACATAGGTGGCGATCATGGCCGGGTTCATGATGCCGCGGTACAGCTTGCGCTCCATGGTCACGAAGCGGTCCTGGCTGATGCTGTCCTGGCTCTGGGCGTGGTAGACGAACAGCCGGGGCAGGTAGAACAGGCCGGCGAACCAGCAGACCACGCTGACGATATGCAGCGCTTTGATCCATAGGTAAAGCATTGAGGGAGTTCCTTCAGGTTTTCACGGTCGTCAGATAGTAGTGGTCAAGCGCCCGAAGGGTCACCCGAAGAGTTGTTACAGGCGGCTTGCGCCCCTATTATCGTGCGCTTTCCAGTGGGCTCGTTGATAAGGGGCAAGCGTTATGATCAAGGTCGGTATCGTCGGCGGCACGGGTTACACCGGCGTCGAACTGTTGCGTCTGCTGGCGCAGCATCCACAGGCCGAAGTGGCGGTCATCACTTCGCGCTCCGAGGCGGGCGTGGCGGTAGCTGACATGTACCCGAACCTGCGCGGCCACTATGACGGCCTGGCGTTCAGCGTGCCGGACAGCAAAGCCCTGGCGGCGTGCGACGTGGTGTTTTTCGCAACGCCCCATGGTGTCGCCCACGCCCTGGCAGGTGAACTGCTGGCGGCCGGCACCAAAGTGATCGACCTGTCTGCCGACTTCCGTCTGCAGGATGCCACCGAGTGGGGCAAGTGGTACGGCCAGCCTCATGGTGCGCCAGAACTGCTCAAGGACGCCGTCTATGGCCTGCCTGAAGTCAACCGCGAAAAAATCCGCCAGGCACGCCTGATTGCGGTCCCGGGCTGCTACCCGACGGCCACCCAGCTGGGCTTCTTGCCACTGCTGGAGGCCGGCCTGGCCGACCCGTCGCGCCTGATTGCCGACTGCAAGTCGGGTGTCAGTGGTGCCGGGCGTGGCGCTGCAGTGGGCTCGCTGTTCTGTGAGGCTGGCGAGAGCATGAAAGCCTATGCGGTCAAGGGCCATCGCCACCTGCCTGAAATCAGCCAGGGCTTGCGCCTGGCGGCGGGCAAGGATATTGGCCTGACCTTCGTGCCGCACCTCACGCCCATGATCCGGGGTATTCACGCCACCCTATACGCCACCGTGGCAGATACGTCGGTCGATCTGCAGGCGCTGTTCGAGAAGCGTTATGCCGATGAACCGTTCGTCGATGTGATGCCCGCTGGCAGCCACCCAGAAACCCGCAGCGTGCGCGGTGCGAACGTCTGCCGTATCGCTGTGCATCGTCCGCAGGGCGGTGATCTGGTGGTGGTGCTGTCGGTGATCGACAACCTGGTCAAGGGCGCGTCGGGCCAGGCGGTGCAGAACCTGAATATCCTGTTCGGGCTGGATGAGCGTATGGGCCTGTCCCACGCGGGCCTGCTCCCCTAACAGGGTAAGCTGGCACAGAGGCCCGCCGTGTGCGGGCCTTTTTGTGGGCGCGACTAAAGCCGCACAATTCTTGACCATTTTTCTCGGAGAAGCGGATAATGCGCGTCATCGAGTTTTATGGCGGCAACTGCGCCGGGAGAATCAGCATGAGCGTCGAAACCTTCACCCCTACCGGTCTGGAATTCACCCAAGGGGCAGCCCAAAAGGTGAAGACCCTGGTCAACGAGGAAGGCAATGAGCGTCTGAAGTTGCGTGTGTTCGTGACCGGCGGTGGCTGCTCGGGCTTCCAGTATGGTTTCACCTTCGATGAAGATGTGGCCGAAGATGACACCATCGTCGAGCGTGAAGGCGTGTCGCTGGTGGTCGACCCGATGAGCTTCCAGTACCTGGCAGGTGCCGAAGTGGACTATCAGGAAGGCCTGGAAGGCTCGCGCTTCGTCATCAAGAACCCGAACGCCGCCACCACCTGCGGCTGTGGTTCTTCGTTCTCGATCTGATCACGGGCTGTACGAAAACGCCGCGCATTTGCGCGGCGTTTTGCATTCTGGCGGGGTGTTAAGCGGGGTAGATGGCGCCAAGCACGCGCAGCCCACGGGCCGCTGTCACGCTGGGGCGGTTAGCTGGAATGCCTTCCAGGCAGCAATGGGCAAGCCAGGCAAAGGCCATGGCCTCTACCCAGTCCGGGTCGACGCCATGCGCTGCCGTGCTGCCCACCTGGGCACCTGGCAACAGTTGGGCAAGCCGGCGCATCAGTGTGCCGTTGCGGGCCCCGCCACCGCACACCAGCAGTGCCTCAGTGCCTTGCTGCGCAGTGCACAGTGATTCGATGATGCTGCGCGCGGTCAGCTCCAGCAGGGTCGCCTGCACATCCTCGGCACGATAGGGCGGCAGCTGGCTCAGGTGGCTGTGCAGCCACGCCAGGTTGAACACTTCGCGGCCTGTGCTCTTGGGGCCGGCGCCTGCAAAGAACGGGTCGCGCAACAGCGCCGCAAGCAGGTCCTCGATCACTACGCCACTCGCCGCCCAGGCGCCGTCAGCATCGTAATGCTGGCCGCGCGAGTGCTCGATCCAGGCGTCCAGCAGCACGTTGCCCGGCCCACAGTCGAAACCATGCACCGGCGTGTCGTTGGCAATCAGGCTGAGGTTGCTGAAGCCGCCGACATTAAGCACGGCGAGCCGTTTGCCCAGGTGGCCGAAGAGCGTTTCGTGAAAGGCCGGAACGAGCGGAGCCCCTTGCCCGCCAGCGGCTACATCGCGGCGTCGGAAATCGCCGATCACGCTGATCTGGGTAAGCTCGGCAAGCAGCGCCGGGTTGCCAATTTGCACCGTGAAGCCGCGGGCGGGTTCATGGCGGATTGTCTGGCCATGGCTGCCGATGGCGCGGACAGCGTTGGCTTGCAAGCCCTGGCTCGCGAGCAGGTGGCCGATGCCTTCGGCTGCCAGGCTGGCCCAGCGGTTCTCGGCCAATGCAGCGCGGGCAATCTCGTCAGGGCCGCTGGCGCAAAGGCTCAGCAAGTCCTGGCGAAGGTCGGTAGGCATGGGGATGTAGTGAGTGGCGAGCAGTTGAGGCTGCTCGCGCTGTTCGATCAAGGCGATGTCCAGGCCATCTAAGCTGGTACCGGACATGACCCCCAGATAAAGCGCCATGGCTTAGCGCTTGTTCGCTGCGAGCATGGTGGCCTTTTCCTGATCCATGCGGGCGATCAGTGGCTGGCTCTGCTGCAGGAAGCGTTGGCGTTCGGCCTTGGCGATCGGGTCGGACATCGGCACTTTCTGGCTCAGCGGGTCAACGTGAACGCCGTTGACCTGGAACTCGTAATGCAGGTGCGGGCCTGTGGAGAGGCCGGTGGTGCCGATGTAGCCGATGATCTGGCCCTGCTTGACCGAGCCGCCGGTCTTGATGCCTTTGGCAAAGCCTTGCATGTGGCCGTAAAGGGTCTTGTAGCGGTTGCCGTGCTGGATGATCACGGTATTGCCGTAGCCGCCACGGCGCCCGGCCAGTTCGATACGACCATCACCCGCTGCCTTGATCGGTGTGCCGCGGGGGGCGGCATAGTCGACGCCTTTGTGGGCGCGGATCTTGTTCAGAATCGGGTGTTTGCGGCCAGCGGAGAAGCGTGAGCTGATGCGGGCGAAGTCCACCGGGGTACGGATGAACGCTTTGCGCAGGCTGTTGCCATCGGCGGTGTAGTAGCTGGTATTGCCTTGTTTGTTGGTGTAACGCACCGCAGTGTAGGTTTTGCCGCGGTTGGTGAAGCGCGCAGAGAGGATGTTGCCGGTGCCCACCACCTTGCCATCCATGACTTTCTGCTCGTACACCACGTCGAATTCGTCGCCCGGGCGGATGTCCTGGGCGAAGTCGATGTCGTAGCCAAGGACGCGAGCCATGTCCATGGTCATGCTGTGGGAAAGGCCGGCGCGTTGGGCGGAGGCCGACAACGAGCTCTTGATCACGCCATGGGCATAGGCCGTGCGGACCACGGGCTTGCTGATTTCGCGGTTGAAGGTGTAGCCCTTGGCGTTTTTGGTCAGGCGAATGGTTTCAAGGTTGCTGACCTTGCTGTGCAGGTTGGTCAGCTGGCCGTCCTTGTCGAGCTCGAACTGCAGCACCTGGCCGTGCTTGAGCTGGCTGAACTGCTTCGCCTGCTTGTTGCTGGCCAGCACCTCATGAACCGCGCTGGCTGGCAAGCCGACCTTGGCGAACAGGGTCGAGAGGGTGTCGCCACGCGCTACGGTGACTTCGCGGTGGCCGGGCTGCTTGGCGGCCTCGGCTACCGGTGCTGCTGCAGGCTTTTCCTGTTCGGCTTTCTCGGTGGCCGAATCGGCCTCTTCGATCTGGGCGAACGGCGAGCTTTGCTCAGCGTCAGCCTGCACCAGCGGCGCGGCCTTGGATTCTTCTTTCAGTTGCTCGACCGGGCTTTCCAGTTCGAGGTTGAGGGTGGTTTTCTTGGCTTCGACTTCGCTGGAGGGAAATACCAGCAGTGCCAGGCTGAGCAGGGCGGCGATGCCGCTGGCGGCCAACAGATGGCTTTTCGGATAAAGCGGGGGCGCTTTAGGCGGTTCGTTGGTCATAGGTAAGGTGACTTTTTGAAGAAAAGTGAATATGGAAAAGATGAATGACATGATGAAGATGAAATAACTGTATAAAATATAACCAAATCCATTTTCACGCAAGGGCGCGTAGACGCCGCAAGCCTGCGGTCAGGTCACATTCCGTTGCGAAACTTGTATTTGATGGCCGATCTTGTATGGTTGGCTCCCCTTGAATCTGAGCCTTGCGGGTCTGTCTATGAAGTCGGTTGAAGAGCAGCTGGCGCTTATCAAGCGCGGTGCGGAAGAAGTATTGGTCGAGTCGGAACTGGTGGAGAAGCTCAAGCGCGGCCAACCTCTGCGCATCAAGGCAGGCTTCGACCCTACTGCGCCTGACCTGCACCTTGGGCACACGGTGCTGATCAACAAGCTGCGCCAGTTCCAGGAGCTGGGGCATCAGGTCATCTTCCTGATTGGTGATTTCACCGGGATGATCGGTGATCCGAGCGGCAAGAGCGCCACGCGCCCGCCGCTGACCCGCGAGCAGGTACTGGATAACGCCGAGACCTATAAACAGCAGGTGTTCAAGATTCTCGACCCGGCCAAGACCGAGGTTGCGTTCAACTCCACCTGGATGGACATGCTGACGCCAGCTGACTTCATTCGCCTGGCATCGCAGTACACCGTTGCGCGCATGCTTGAGCGGGATGACTTCGACAAGCGTTACACCACCAATCAGCCGATCGCCATCCATGAGTTCCTCTACCCGCTGGTGCAGGGCTATGACTCGGTGGCACTGAAAGCTGACGTGGAACTGGGCGGTACCGACCAGAAGTTCAACCTGCTGATGGGGCGTGAGCTGCAGCGTGCCTATGGCCAGGAAGCGCAGAACATCGTGACCATGCCGCTGCTCGAAGGGCTGGACGGCGTGAAGAAGATGTCCAAGTCGCTGGGCAACTATGTGGGTATCCAGGAAGCGCCAGGGGTGATGTACAGCAAGCTGGTGTCGATCCCGGACACGTTGATGTGGCGTTACTTCGAGCTGCTGAGCTTCCGCTCGATGGAAGAGATCGAGCAGTTCCGTGCTGATGTTGCCAATGGCGCGAACCCGCGCGACATCAAGATCAAGCTGGCGGAAGAGATCGTGGCGCGCTTCCATGGTGAAGAGGCTGCTGCCAATGCTCACCGTGCGGCAGGCAACCGAATGAAGGAAGGCGAGTTGCCAGAAGACTTGCCAGAGATCGAAGTTGCTGCGGCTGAAGACCTGCCGATCGCTGCCGTGCTGAACCGGGCAGGGTTGGTGAAGAACTCGGCGATGGCGCGGGATCTGCTTAATGGCGGTGCTGTTAAGGTAGATGGAGCGGTGGTCGATCGCGACTTCGTATTTGCACTGGGCGCCACCCACGTGTGCCAGGCCGGTAAGAAGGCGTTTGCCCGGGTCACTCTAAAGGCCGAGTGATCGTTAGTAGGTGTAGCTATATAGAAGCGGGGAGGCCGACAGGCCTCCCCGCTTTGTTTTTCAGCTTTATTAAGGTTTCTTGGAATTAAAGGTTGACGGGGTTTCGAATCCGCTTATAATGCGCCCCACTTCCAGCGTGATTGGAACGAGAAACTCCTTGAGTATCAACGAGTTAATCGATTCAGGCAGTGTTGTAAGGGCTTCGATCGAAAGATCGTCAGCGGTTGAAAGGGTGGTTGACAGCGCTTCTAAACGCTGTATGATTCGCCTCCCGCTACGAGAGATCGCAGCGAGTCAAGTGTTTGAAGCTAAACGAGTTTCTCGCGAAAAACTTCAAAATAAACGCTTGACAGCAAATGAGGAAAGCGTAGAATGCGCGCCTCGGTTGAGACGAAAAGCTCTTAACCAAACGCTCTTTAACAAATTGAATCAAGCAATTCGTGTGGGTGCTTGTGAGTACGGACTGATAGTCACAAAGATTATCAGCATCACAAGTGACCATGCGAGAAATCACATAGTCATTTGAGATTGCTGAGCCAAGTTTAGGGTTTCTTAAAAACCCAAGCAGTATTGAACTGAAGAGTTTGATCATGGCTCAGATTGAACGCTGG